>JAAYXE010000196.1 GCA_012516075.1 Chloroflexota bacterium
ACCCTGACCCTCCCCCGCTTAAGCACGCCTGCCTGCCGGCGGCTGCCATGCAGGGGAGTGAATTAATATCAGTGTATATCTGCGTGAGCGGCGGCCGGCATGCGCAGCATCACCCGCCGCCGCAATCTCATTTACGAAATCCCCCAGCCAGCCCTGCAATCGGTGTAGAATTAACCCGGACCAAATCCCTACCAACGGAGGCAAAATATGGCTCGCACCGTGCGCGCGCCGCGCGGCACGCAGTTGACCTGCAAGAACTGGTTGATCGAGGCCCCCTACCGCATGATCCAGAACAACCTGGACCCCGCGGTAGCCGGCGATCCCGAGAACCTGATCGTGTACGGCGGGCGGGGCAAGGCCGCCCGCAGCTGGGAGGCGTTCGATGCCATCCTCGAGTCCCTGCGCAACCTGGAACCCGACGAAACCCTGCTGGTGCAGTCGGGCAAGCCGGTGGCGGTGTTCACCACGCACGAAGACGCCCCGCGCGTGCTGATCGCCAACTCCAACATCGTGCCCGCCTGGGCCACCCAGGAGAACTTCGACCGCTGGGAAAAAGAAGGGCTGATCATGTTCGGCCAGATGACCGCCGGGAGCTGGATTTACATCGGCACGCAGGGCATCCTGCAGGGCACTTACGAGACCCTGGGCTCGCTGGCCCGCCAGCACGGCTGGGGCAGCCTGCGCGGCAAGCTGGTGGTCACCGCCGGGCTGGGCGAGATGGGCGGCGCGCAGCCGCTGGCCCTCACCATGAACGAGGGCGTGGGGCTGATCATTGAAGTGGCCCGCTGGCGGGCGGAGCGCCGCCTGGCTTTGCGCCAGATCGACCGCGTCTCGGACAACATGGAAGAGGCCATGACCTGGGTGGAAGAGGCCCTGCAGCGCAGAGAGCCGCTCTCGGTGGGCCTGATCGGCAACGCCGCCGAGATCCTGCCCGAGCTGGTGCTGCGCGGGGTGGTCCCCGACGTGGTCACCGACCAGACCTCGGCCCACGACCCGCTGTACGGCTACATCCCCGCCGGCCTGAGCCTGGAAGAAGCCGCCGAGCTGCGCAAACGCGATCCGGATGAGTACCAGCGCCGCTCCTATGAATCCATGGCCCGCCACGTTCAGGCCATGCTGGACTGGAAGGCAAAGGGCGCGGTGGTTTTTGATTACGGCAACAACCTGCGCCAGCGCGCCTACGACGCCGGCGTCAGGGATGCCTTCTCTTATCCCGGCTTCGTACCGGCCTACATCCGCCCCCTGTTCTGCGAGGGCAAAGGGCCCTTCCGCTGGGTGGCGCTCTCGGGTGACCCCCAGGACCTGTACGCCACCGACGAGGCCATTCTGGAGCTCTTCCCGGAGGACGAGCACCTGCGGCGCTGGATCCGCATGGCGCAGCAGAAGGTGGAGTTCCAGGGCCTGCCGGCGCGCATCTGCTGGCTGGGCTACGGCGAGCGGGCGAAGGCCGGCCTGCGATTCAACGAGCTGGTGGCCGAGGGCAAGGTCAGCGCCCCGATCGTGATCGGCCGCGACCATCTGGACAGCGGCTCGGTGGCCAGCCCCAACCGTGAGACGGAAGGCATGCTCGACGGCTCGGACGCCATCGCCGACTGGCCGCTGCTGAACGCATTGATTAATGCCGCGGGCGGCGCGACCTGGGTGAGCATCCACCACGGGGGCGGCGTGGGCATCGGCTACAGCATCCACGCCGGCCAGGTGATCGTCGCCGACGGCACGGAAGCGGCAGCCCGCCGCCTGCAGCGCGTGCTCACCACCGACCCCGGCATGGGCGTTGCCCGTCATGTGGACGCCGGCTACCCCGAGGCGATTGAATTTGCGCGCCGCGCCGGGATCAAGATCCCCATGCTCAAAACCGGGAGCACAGCATGAACGTTGACCTGCTGATCCACTCCGCGGCGCAGGTGGTCACCTGTGCCTCCCCTGATGGACCGAAGCGCGGGAAAGCCATGCGCGATCCCGGCCTGATCCCGGACGGGGCCGTGGCCATAACCGGCGGGAAGATTGTAGAGGCCGGCCCCAGCGCTGACCTGCGCGCCCGCTGCACCGCCAGCCAGGAGATCGACGCCAGCGGTAAGGTCGTCTGCCCGGGGTTCGTCGACCCGCACACCCACGTCGTGTACGCCGGCGACCGCGTGAGCGAGTTCGAACAGCGCCTGGGCGGGGCGACGTACATGGAGATCATGCAGGCCGGCGGCGGCATCGCCAGCACCATGCGGGCCGTGCGCCAGGCATCCGAAGAGGAACTGCTCGCGCAATCCCGCCAGCGGGTGGAGGAGATGCTGCGCCTGGGCACGACCACGCTCGAGATCAAGCCCGGCTACGGGCTGGACGTGGAAAACGAGCTCAAGATGCTGCGGGTGATCTCCGGCCTGCAGCAGGCGCTGCCTGTGGACATCGTCCCCACTTTTCTGGGCGCACATGCCTATCCGCCGGAATTTCAAGGGGACCATGAGGGCTATCTCGAGCTGATCGTCGCCGAGATGCTGCCGGCCGCAGCGGAATGGTACGCGAAGTCACCCTTCCCCAGACAGGGCAAGTCATTCTACTGCGATGTGTTCTGCGAAGCCGGGGTGTTCGACCTGGAGCAGAGCCGCGTGGTGCTGGAAGCCGGCCGGGCGATGGGGCTGCGTCCCAAACTGCACGCCGACGAGTTCGAGAGCCTGGGGGGCGTATCGCTGGCGCTGGAGATGAGCGCCGTCTCGGTGGACCATCTGGACGTCACCCAGCCGGGAGAGCTGCGGGCGCTGGCGGGGTCCGATACGGTGGGCGTGGTGCTGCCGGTGGTGAACTTCCACCTGGGCAGCGACAAATTCGCCGATGCCCGCGGCCTGATCGATGCCGGCGGCGTGCTGGCCCTGGCCACCGACATCAATCCCGGCTCGGCGCCCTGCCCGTCTATGCCGCTGGCGATGGCGATCGCCTGCCGCTTCCAGCGGCTGATGCCGGCCGAGGTGCTGAACGCCGCCACAATCAACGCCGCCTATGCGGTGGGCATGGGCAGAAAGCTGGGCTCGATCGAACCCGGCAAGCAGGCCGACCTGCTGGTGCTGGACATGCCCGACTACCGCCATCTGGTCTACGAGATCGGCGTGAACCGGGTGGAGACGGTGATCAAGAACGGGATGGTCGTGTAAACGGCCGGCAAAATTATTCGCCGTCAAAACGCATGATGAAAGGCTGGGAACTGGTCAGGTAGACGAAGCCCAGCCTTTCTAATATTGGCCGGCTCATCGGGCTGGCGTCCACCGACAGAAAGCGCACGCCGCGCTGGCGAGCTTCGCGGGCGCGGGCCTGCACCAGGGCCCTGTACAGCCCTCTGCCGCGCTGGTCGGGCAGCGTGGCGCCGCCGTACAGGCCGGCAAAGCGGCTGCCCGGCTCATAGAGCGTCCAGGCGCTGCTGGCCGGCTTCCCACCGGCATAAGCCAGGAACAGGCTGATGCGGTCGGGGTGCTGCTGCAGGCGGGTGCGCAGAAAATCCCCCAGATCGTCAAACGGTTCACCCCAGACCTGCGCTTCGATGCGGATGATCTCGTCCACCTGCGCCGGGTCGCTGAGGCGCTCGATGTGGATGCTGCCCTCCGGCGTCCCTTCCCAGAATTCGGGCGGGGCGGCCTGCAGGTCGAACACCAGCAGCGCCTCGCGCTCCTCGGGGACAAACCCGGCGGAAAGCAGGCGCTCTTTCAGGTCCGCCGGCCAGTCGTGGTCGTAGACCTTCCATTCGAACTCGCCGCCCAGGGGACGGAAGAAGTCGATCGTGGAGCGAATGGCCTGGTCGGCGTCCTGCTCTTCCAGGTTGGTGTAGATTACCCAGCCGGAAAGCAGCCCCGGCGGGGCGTTGAGCAGATAGGTCAGCCCCGGCAGCCGGTGGACTTCGCCCGGCCCGGCGTGCGGGCTGCGCCGCTCCTCTTCATCGTAGATGCGGAGAATGGTCTGTGGGTCCATCGAAAGCAGTCCTCCTGCGGCAGGAAAGCCGCAGGGCAATTGTACCCGCTGCTCCTGATGCTGCGGCAGCACACAGATATCGCCCACCGCCGCCAGGCGCCTTTCTTACAGGGCTCAGTGAAATTGCTCCTGGTGCTCTGATCCGGTCGTCAGGAAGCACGGCGCGCGAAAAGAAGCTGTCCCGCTCCCATTCAAAGAACGCCCCCATCGAACGGAAGTGGAAACCTGCCTCAGGGGCGCAGCAGCCTGCGCTTGATTTCCAGCGCTTCGTTGAGATGCACCAGGCAGTGACGCGTGGGAGGCATGAGCAGCAGGCCGGCGATATCGCGCCGTCCCCAGTAATCGAGCAGCCCGCGGGAGGCTTCTACCACAGCCCCTTCATCCAGCAGACGCTCCAGCCGGCCGGGTTCCACACGGCGCGATAAACCGGAAACCGTGAGCGCGGAAACGACCCGGCGCGTGCTGCGGCCCACCGCCAGGCGGTATGCGCGCAGCGCGGGGATGTCCACCGCTTCGCTCAGGGCGGCGATCTCCTGCGGGGTCAGGGCGTTGCCCGTCTCGACCACGTCCACGCCCAGGCGGCCCGGCCAGTCCTCCCGGCGGAAGACCTGCTCATCCCCGGCAGCCAGCACGTTCATCGTCACATCTTCGATGCGCGCCAGGTGCCACAGGACCCAGGCAATGGAGTGCTCGCCGCGCGGCGGAATGCGCCGCAGCACCTCCTCCGGGGCGTTTTCACATACGGCATCCTCAAGCGACCCGCCGCCCTGGGGGTCAAGGCAGGCGGAGTGCATGCGGGCATGCTGGCGCAGAAAGCATTCTCGCCAGTCGGGATGACGCCCGGGATGCGTGAGGATCTCGCGCAGCACGGTCTGATCCTGCATACACAGCTTGCGGAAGGATTCGATGCTGTCCAGGGGAGGCTCCTGTTCTACGCCTCGCGTTCTGTGTCACGCTTTTTCAACAGCTCCAGCAGTTTCGATGTAGTACTCCAGCTCCGGATGGTCATGGACTTGTACAGCGGCGAGGCCATGATTCTGTTGAGACGACTTTTTGTCCGCTGCGCGCTGAGGCGCTGCGAGTAGATCACGCCCTCACCCGGCCAGATTTTATCTACGCCCTCCCGTGGACTGAAAACGGGCAGCGCCTGGGAGGCATCGATCCCCATCAGAAAGATCGCGTCGCTGTGATATTTATCCGGCTGCTCGCCGAAGCCGTCAGGTTTGTTCTCCACAATGGACTGGAGCTGACCGGGTGTCAGCGCCAGGGCTTTAATGAGCTCGTCATCGAGTGTAAAGCACCGGGGCAGCGCTTCTTCGACCAGCGCCTGAACTTCAGCAGCGGATTTGTCGGAATCTAAGAAGACGTTGCCGCTGGCGATGTAGGTCGAAACATTCGAAAAACCCAGGTTTTCCAGGCATTTTTTCAGCTCCGCCATGGGAACCTTATTTTTACCGCCCACATTGATACCGCGCAGAAGTACGACATAGGTGTGCATTGAAATCCTTTCTCCCTCTTAACAACGCAGGCGCGGGGTTCTGCTCTGACCGGGTATTCCCTGCCGCACCCTGAGCTTGTTGATTGCGCACAGATGATGCTGCCATTATACCTTTCCGGGTGGGCGGCCTGGAGAAAAAAACAGGGCCTCTTCCGGAGGTCCGGAAAAAGCCCTGTCCTGCGATCGATTATGCCGGGGCCATGCGTGCCATGTGCCCGGGCGGGTCACGCCGCAGCGCTAGTATACGCCGTACTCCTGTACGGTCTCCCACAAGGCCATGATGTTCTCGGGCGGCACGTTGCCCTGGATGTTGTGCACGGTGGCGAAGACAAACCCGCCGCCGGGCATCAGGTCCTCCAGGCGCTTGCGCACGTCCCTGCGGACTTCGTCGGGGGTGTGGCTTTCGTCGAAGACGCTCTGCGTGTCCACACCGCCGCCCCAGAAGACGATATCTTTGCCGAACTCCTGCTTCAGGCTGGCCGAGTCCATATCTGCAGCGTTGACCTGTACCGGGTTGAGGATGTCCACACCGATCTCGATCAGGTCGGGGATGATCTTGCGGATGGCGCCGCAGGAGTGGAGGAAAATTTTGGCGTCGGACCGCGAGTGGATGAAGTCAAACAGCTCCTTGTGCAGGGGCTTGAGGTACTTACGGTACGAAGAGGGCGAGATGAGCATGTTGTACTGCCCGGCCACGTCGTCGGCCATGTGCACGACGTCGATCGGGATGCCCTGCATGACATCGAACATCTTCTCCCAGTAGGCCAGCTGCAGGTCCAGGAAGCGGCGCATCATCTTCTGGGCCAGGGGCTGGTTGCCGGCCCAGTCGGCATAACCGTCTTTGAACCCGTGCAGCCACATGTACAGCTCGAAGATGCCGGCCGAAATGTTGCCGATCACCAGAGCGCGCTGCTCTTCCTCGATCACCCGGCGGGCCGCCTCACGGATGCCGGCGAAGCGCGACGGGTCGAGTGGGTCGGGCAGGGGGTAGTTCTCCACCTGCTCCAGGGTGACGTTCCCGGCCAGCGGGTGGTAGAACATGTCGTAATACATGCCGCCGTCTTTGGGCATGCGCCAGCCCACGCCGTACTCGTCGTAGAAGTAGTAATAGCGACCGTCTTCGGACTCGTTGATTTCGATGTTGAAGCTGGCGGAGGAGCGCGGGGCGACGTTGTTCACATCAGCGCCCAGCCGGTCCATGACGTCCTGATCCACCTGGGCAAGCTGCTGCAGGATATCGATGATTTTGGCCTCCTTTTTGGGCAGGCCGAGATAATCGCGCAGGCGGGTGTAGGCGCGCGCCTGGATTCCTGTTGCCACCGTGCCGCCCAGATCGAAGGGGACACGGTCGGGTTCTTTGTGGTTAAGGGCCAGCAGGACGCGTTCTCGTGAGTTCATGAAGTAGACCTCCAGCGATGTTGGTGATTGGGGAAATGGGACGGCCGCGCGGGCCAGATGCACCGGTAAGGTTCGCGTGAATTATACAGAACAGGGGATTTTTGGTGTACTTGGGAATGGCACCCTTTGCTGGTGATATTCGTAACTCTAAATTTAGATCATGATTATCCGGGTTCACCGGTCTGCAGACCGGCGGGCAGGGCCTGCAGGCTGGCGCAGGTCCAGCGCTGGGAGAAGAAATTGGCTGCCCACACGAAGGCGCATCCGGCCGCCTGTGCGGCGAGCTGGTCTTCGGTGCTGTCGCCGACAAAGAGGGTCTCGTGGCGGCCGGCGCCGGCGTCCTGCATGGCCTGCAGCAGCATCCCCGGACCAGGCTTGCGCCAATCCGCCTGCCAGCGCGGGAGGTCACCGGCGCCCGGCGGGGCAGGCACCCAGAATCCTTCTTTCGTCTGGTAACGGTAGGCGGCGTAGGTCAGCAGATGCAGGCCGGCGCCCAGCCGCTGCGCCAGCTCGTACAGGCGGCGCTCGACCTCGTCTTCGGTGGGGTACTGGGAAAAGCGCTCCCCGCGCTGCTGCAGCCAGTAGCGCAGCCCCACCCCGCCCTGGTTGGTGGCCACCGCGATGCGCGGCAGCGCCTCGCAGCCATCGCGCAAGAGCAGATCGAAAAACGGGCGCACCCCAGGGAGCAGGTTGAGGGTGAACTTCTCCACCAGGGTGCCGTCCATATCGAAGATGATCAGTTTGAGCGCCACTGCCAGCCTCCTCCACCTGCAGTGATCCTGCCGCAATCATACCCGTTTTCCGGCGCATGCGGTTACAATCGGGCGGAATATCTTACAAATGGAGGTCCGTACGTTGATTGCTGTGATCTGGGATATGGACGGTGTGCTGGTAGACACTGCCGAAATACACTACGAAACATGGATCGAGACGCTGGGCGAGGAGGGCATCCCGTTCGATCGCGAGACCTTCCGCCGCACGTTCGGAATGAACAACCGCAAAGTCCTCACCCTGCTGCTGGGCCGCGAACCCGACGAGGGCGAGTTCAGGCGCATCGCCGGGCGCAAGGAAGCCCGCTTCCGGGAAGCGGTGCGCGGGCAGGTGCAGCCCCTGCCGGGCGTGCGCGCCCTGCTGGAGCAGAACCGCGCCCGGGGCTTCTGCCAGGCAGTGGCCTCCTCCGCGCCGATGGAGAACATCGAAGTTTTGCTGGAAGAGATGGATATCCTGAAATATTTTGATGTCATCGTCTCCGGGGCAAACCTGCCCGGTAAGCCCGACCCGGCGGTTTTCCTGGAGGCCGCCCGGCGGCTCGACACTTCGCCGGAGCACTGTGTGGTGATCGAGGACTCGATCGCCGGAGTGGCCGGGGCCAAAGCGGCGGGGATGCAGTGTGCGGCCGTACTGACCACCAACCCGGCGGAGGCCCTGAAGCAGGCCGACCTGATCGTCGAGAGCCTGGATAAGCTGCCCGGAGACTGGGTGGAGGTGCTGTTCCCGGGGCTGGAGAAGGTGAGGGAGTGCTGAGGCTGCTGTATATTCGGGGGGGGACAGGACACGGAGGACACGGAGGACACGGAGGACGCAGAGGACGCGGATGACCGCGGAAATTTACCCCCTCTGTGTGCGGAGTAATCCGCATGGCGAAGCGGGGGTAGGATTTTAATATGAGCATCCTGGTTCTCAACAGGGTATGTCAACTCTTATGCGTCAAAGAGCAGAACCTCACATGCGCCGTCTCCAGGGGTGCCCACATTCACGGTCATCCAGAGTGCGCTGCCAGAAACCCATACGACAACCCCGCTTTCGTAAAGGCACGGTAATGGAGAGTGAAAGCGGCCGGGTCAAAAAGGTTTGCTGTTCCTGAAGGCTGCTGTGTAAGAAATTAGCCGTGCCCGCACAGGGGATCGAATGGGCTGTGGTCAGCGGGCACGGCTGCTTTTGGGACATGGATTTCGGGCCCCGGAGAGTTCCCTGCGAGCATGCGAAGCATGCCGATCGGGGCGTCTGGGTGCGAGATTCATTGCCCGCAGGCACGATTCGACTGCTGGGCCTGTCGGCCCCTCCGCTCAGCGTGCCTGCGGGCGAAGCGACCGTGCTGCCGTGTTTCCAGGCATTCTGCTTCATCCGGCATTACATTCTTGAACCTTATATTAAAAACCTACCCCTGTGAGAGGTCAGGGAGGGGGTCGTCAAGCCAGGCGGTCTTCGACAGTGCCTGCGGGGCCCAGCAGGTCAATAATCAGAACTTCCGTTCTATTTTTCGCTCTACAATGTTATAATCACGGCGGAGGGAATGGGTTATGGACCTTTCACGGCTGGAAAGGACGTGCGGTTCCCCATCACACCCCTCTCCGCATCACTGCCTCCCCGAACCGCAGGTCAAAATCACCCCCACCGCGGATCTCGCCTACCCGCAGCAGCTTGTCGCGCAGCGTATGGAAATGTGCACGCTGATCGCACACACGGCGCTCGAGCTGTGCACATTTTGCGACCGGCTGGAGCGCCTGTACCAGACCGCCAGCCGGCGGAATGGGGCAGATTTCCATGAAAGCGCCCGTCAGGCAGCCGGCCGGCGAGAAGCGCTGCGCAGCCTGGGCCGCCTGGCGCAGCATACGGCCGACAGCCTGCAGCGAGAAGTCTGCTCGCTGGAGGAGTGGAACCGGCGCGCCCGGGCCGGCCTGGTGCTGGACGTGTTCAACCTGACCAGCCTGCAGGTGCTGCTGGATTACCTGGAAGACTCCCGCGGCTATGTCGAAGATGCACTGGCTTTCCTTGAAGGGCTGGAAAACGATTAACGTTATCCCCGGTATAAGCGCAGGGCTGCCTGCAGCAGCTCCTGCAGAGCCGGAGAGCCGGCGTCCTCTGGGCGCCGGATTTTTACGTGCCGGGCGCGTTTGCCGCTCCCTTCCAGCACGCCCTGCGGGTCAGGCAGGTCGACGCCGCGGCTGAAGATAACGTTCACGTGGCCGGAATAGGGGGCGATGGAGCAGATCAGGTCGGCATACTTTTTCCCGTAACCGTAGGCGACGATCTTCGATGGCGGGTCGACCATCTCGACCGCGCCGGGCAGAGCAGCCAGGACAGCGCGGCGGGCTGCCAGGGCCAGCTCGCGCACCCCGGGCGAGTACTGGGAGAGGAAGCTCTCCAGTTCGCTGGACGGGGGAGTAATTTCTGGTTGGGTCAAGGGTTTCCTCCAGGTGTGGTCTACGGTGAACCTGAGGACAGCGTGTTACCAACCGCCAGCCGGCAAACAATTCCGACTATGCGCAGTCATAGTGCATGCAGGCGCGGCAGCAGCGCTTCGATCTCCTCGCAGAAAGCCGGGTCGTCGCGGCCGGCGTCCACCCTGACCACCGCTGCCTCTGTGCCCGCTCCCAGCCAGTCCTGCAGCAGGCGGTCGATATCCTTCAGATCCTGCAGCCGGGCGATCTCGTACGGCCGGCCGCGCCGGGCGTAGCGCGCCGCCAGCACTTCCAGCGGAGCCTGCAGCCAGATGATCATCTCAGGTGCCGGCAGGGACAGGCGCAGCTGCGTGTACAGGCGCCGGCAGAGATCGAACTCCTCGGCGCTTAAATACCCCTTCTCGTGAAACAGGCGCGTAAAGACCCAGAAATCCAGGTCCATCCCGCCGTCCAGCACGCCGGTTTCCGGCGCCTGGCGCAGGATCCGCTCCTGCTCCGCCCGGTAGAGCAGGAAATCGACCTGGTTCGCCAGTGCGTAGCGCTGCAGATCACGGGCAAACAGCGCCTGGAACGGTCGTTCCATCAGGTCCTCCAGCCCGCAGGTGAACCCTTCGTGTTTGGCGAGCTGGTGAGCAAATGTGGTCTTGCCGGCTCCGGTGTTGCCCACCACGGCGATCAATGCTCCCATGTGCCTGCCCCAGTTAATGAAAAAGAGACGCCCGCAGGCGGGCGTCTCGCGCTTGATTTACTCCAGTTCGGTCATTGACTTGATGATGCGCCCCACCAGGCCGTACTCCATGGCCTCCTGGGCGTTCATCCAGAAGTTGCGGTCGCTGTCGCGCTCGATCTTCTCCACTGGCTGCCCGGTCGCCTCGGCCATGATGCGGTTCAGGCGAGCGCGCATTTTGACGATCTCCTCGGCTTCGATGGCCAGATCCTGGGCGCTGCCCATCATCCCGCCCAGCGGCTGGTGCAGCAGGAAGCGCGTGTTCGGGAGCGAGAAGCGGTTCTCGCGCGGCGGGGCGGCGTAGATCAGCGCACCCGCGCTGGCCACCCAGCCCGTGCCGATCACCTTGACCGGGGCTTTGACGAAGCGGATCATGTCGTAGATGGTATCGCCCGATTCGACATGCCCGCCCTGCGAGTTGATGATTACTTTGATCTCCTCGTCGGAGATCGAGTTGAGCAGGAGGAGCTGCTCGGTGACGCGCTGGGCCAGCTTCTGGTTGATCTCACCAAAGATCAGGATGGTGCGCGTTTCGAGGAACTTTTCCTCCAGCCGGCTTTTCAACGATTCTTCCCGCCGGGTTTCTTCCTGCGGGGGCGCTTCATAGAGGAACATATTTTTGCCTCCCATTCGTGATTCCTGTATCCTGCAGGATGCCTGCGTGTGTATTTTTCCCGGAGTCCGGTAGACTCATTCCCCAATTGTAACAGGGGATAGGTCTGGAGATGTGATTCTGGGCGGTTTATGGGGAGGGTTTTTACGAAGCTCTTACGAATACTGCCGGATGCGGTCGCGTGTAAACGGGAAAGCAAGCGGCCGCAGGTGATGTGCAGCGCATCGCAAAGACGCAGGGGCGGGTCTGATTCCAGGAGGGACAGGAAGCATTCTCGATGAGGCTTTGTTCCCGGACAGCTTCCATGCTTTATGATGGACCCGCCCCAATGTTTCAGGATTATTCTGGCTCCCGAGCATGGGAACCATGCCGGTCCCCGTGGGAGCCGGCAGATGCCCCGCTCTGCGGGGCTGCCAGTTATTTCCGGAGCGCTGGACCGCCTGTGACGACCCACGGAGCGGCCTGTATTCCGGGTCCCACGCTCTGTGTAAGACCCGGATATTAAAACCTTCAAGGTCTTATCAGGTACTGGTTATCCTGCGGCCCATCCCTTTCAAAGGTTCGATCCGGGATGGCAGCGGCGGAGACCCTGAAGGTTTTTTCATCACGCAGGAGTGGGGCTGTGCCCCACCCTCAATGCCGCGTCGATGCCCGATCTACCCCAGCAGCTTATCCACCACCGGCGGCACATAGGCAGCGAAGCGATCGAGCAGGCGCGCCGGGTCTTCCTCGATCATGATCATCTCGCAGTGCGCGGGGTGCACAAAGCCCTGGTCCACGGCATGCTGCAGAAAAGCCCGCAGCCCGTCGTAATATCCGTTCACGTTCAGCAGGCCGCAGGGCTTCTGGTGAATGCCGAGCTGCGCCCAGGTGACCGCCTCGAAGAACTCGTCCAGCGTGCCCATGCCGCCGGGCAGGGCAATGAAGGCGTCCCCCAGCTCGGCCATGCCGGCTTTGCGTTCGTGCATGCTCTGGACCACTTTCAACCGCGTGAGACCGTTGTGGGCGCGCTTGCGCATCACCAGCGCCTCGGTGATCACGCCGTAGACCTCGCCGCCAGCAGCGAGCACCGCATCGGCCACCACCCCCATGGTGCCCGAGTTCGACCCGCCGTATACCAGCGTGATCCCGCGCTCACCGAGCAGGGTCCCCAGGCGCCGGGCCGCCTCGATATATGCCGGGTCCTTACCAGGGTTCGACCCGCAGTAAACGCACACACGACGTAATTCAATTGACTGCATAACAATCCCATCCAGCTTCAGGTGTATAAGTACAGCGGTTCATCCCCGGCCCCAGGTAAGAAAACTCCAGGGTGTAGCTCTCTGCGGTGCGCTCATACTCGATGGGGAAGCCGTTGGCTTCCTGGGGGATCTCTTCCAGGTACGCGGGGGAGAGCTCGTCCAGGGCTGCGGGGTAGTCTTCATGATCGGCGTAATACTGCTCCAGGGCAGCGATGACCGGCTCGCAGGCATCATAGCCCCGCTGGGCCTGCACGCCCTCCCCCGGAGGTTCGCTGCTGAACTGGTAAAGCACGACGACCGCTCCGGCAGCCAGCAGGCACAGGCAGAGAGGAATAAAACCGATGATCAACAGCAAACGGCGGTTAACCACAGCACCAACCTCCCCGGGTTAAAACATCCACTCCACTCGTCCTCCTGCGGTGGCGCGAATGGACCTATTTTATTCGCAAGTCAATCAAACCGGCAGGGTGAATTAAATGACCTGGCTCCAGAAGTAGAAAACTGCCGGAGGAATTAATGGCAGCCCGCTGATTAACGCCGCGAGCTGCTTCGCTCCCCGGAAATACAGCGCCCAGCTCAACAGGATGCACAGGAATGGAAACAGCGGGTAGGCCCAGAGGAGCAGCACGAAGAAGTTACCCAGCACGCCGCCGCTGGCCTCCGCCGCCAGCAGCGAGGCGTTGGCGGCTGCGTACCAGCCGACCAGCGTGAAGAGGGTAATCAGCTGCGAGACGATCATCCAGGGGGTGATCCACCAGCTGCGGTCGGGCAGGCCCGAACGAGAAGGGAGAGAAGCATTCGACATTCAAAGATCTCCTGAAGAACGGATCACTGCTCGTCTCTGACTGGCGATGGCTTTCTACCCTTCAGGATACCTGGATGTGCCGGTGATGAAACGTGCCAGAGGCCCCCGTAAAGCAGGATGGATGGGTCTTCATCGCGCTGCGACAGAAACTGGTAAAGGAGATGAACGCTGTCAGACGAGCGGTTAACGAGCACTCCTGATTATTTAACGAAATTTGAGAAAATTTGTTTCAAATTGATGGCTGGAACAGCCGCGGCCATCCTGGGGATTTTGCTCACCCGGGAGTCAGCGGGGGAAGCTGCTGGTTAATGAAAATATGTGCAGGCTTCACGCTATGCTGTAGACGAAGGGGAGGATGGGAACTCCGAAAATATCTACCGCTCGCTGTCAGGCTCACCAGTCAGCTGGTGCGGCCGCGGAGCGGCCTGTGAAGCGCTCCCACGGAGACCGTGGGAGCGAGTTAACTGGTTATCCGGCGGCTAAAGCCGCAGCTCTGAAGAGCACGAAACCCGGCCTTCGCTAGTTTTTCGATTTGAATGAGAGATTTTATTATCAACGTAAACTATGACTGGAAGATCAGCCCCACGAAGGTGGGGCTTCGTGCCTTCCAAAGGTGCAGCTTCAGCTGCCAGGAACCATGATTTTTATGATCCGGCGGCTCAAGCCGCAGCTCTGAAGAGCACAAAACCCGGCCTTCGCCGGGTTACGAATGATCGGAAAAGATTTGAACTGGCGACGGAATCGATCCCGAAAATAAGCCCCACGAAGGTGGGGCTTCGTGTCTTCCACAGGTGCAGCTTTTGCTGCCAGGAGCATGAATCATTTGAATGACTTCGCTGCAGAGAACCTCATCTCAATCAACCTGAACATGAGCAATCGCATCGATGTTACAATGACTTCACATCCCGGTCTCTCCAAAATTCGATTATCAATCTGTACCTGGTCTGGGAGAAGCACACATGCGCAAACCATTCACTCAGATCTACCTCCACTGCGTCTGGTCGACCTGGGATCGCCTTCCCCTTATTACCCCCGAAAACGAAAAATCAATATACGCTGCTATCCTGGCCAAATGTCACCAGTTAGAGTGTGACGTAATTGCCCTCGGTGGGGTTGCAGATCACGTTCACCTCCTGATAAAAGTGCCGCCCTCTTTATGCATCTCAGATGTGATGCGTGAAATCAAAGGATCATCTTCCCATCTCATGTCGCACCATGTCACTCCCGGTGAATTTTTCAAATGGCAGGGTGCATATGGGGTTTACTCCATCAGCCAGGAACATGTACCCCGGGTGAAAGCCTATATCGAACGCCAGAAGCAGCATCATGCCGAACAGGACCTACAGCCCGAGTGGGAGATAACCTTTACGGAAGGTTAGTGGGACCGACAGGTACCTGCAGGGGCAGCCCCGCACCGGATTCGGATGTTCTGTCAGTTGAAGTCGCAGTTCCTAAGAAATCGAAATCCGGCCTTCACCGTTTTTTTCGACTTGCATGAGAGATTTAATTTTCAACGGAAACTAGGGCCGGAAGGTAAGCCCCACGAAGGTGGGGCTTCGTGCTTTCCACAGGTGCAGCTTCAGCTGCCAGGAACCATGATTTTTGTGATCCGGCGGCTAAAGCCGCAGCTCTGAAGACCACGAAACCCGGCCTTCGCCGGGTTTCGAACTCCCCTAAAGGCAATTATGCTCACGTACGAAAAAGTATGCCAAGAATGATTTTTCAATATTGATCGTCAAACTAGCCCCACGAAGGTGGGGCTTCGTGCTTTCCGCAGGTGCAGCTTTAGCTGCCAGGAACCATGATTTTTGTGATCCGGCGGCTAAAGCCGCAGCTCTGAAGAG
>JAAYXE010000197.1 GCA_012516075.1 Chloroflexota bacterium
GACCCTCCCCCGCCTTTGCGACCTGCCAAATGGCAGGCTGCCATGCAGGGGAGGGAATGACAATCCGGTCCTTCCGTGCTAACTTCCGCCAGCCACCTTAGAGGATCCATTTACCCTGACAGTACTGGTCAATTCCTGCTGCCGGAGTGGGCACGGCGCTGCAGCGAGGCCCGGTTTTCTCCCCGGGTGCCTGTCAAGGCTGGTTCAAATGCTGCTCCCGCTTCGCTGTGCCCCTGGTGCGTGGTGGACGGCACCACGGATAGGAAAGATCGACAGCCCGGCGACAAGGCGCCCTTCGACTGCACAGGCTCGCTGACGCTCGCCTGCTCCGCTCAGCGCGCCTTGTCGCGAGATTTATTGCCCGCAGGCGCGCGGAGCGGCATGGACATGGACATGCTGCGCATGTTATGCATGACCGGCATGCCCGGTCGAAGCGGCCTGCGGGCGGTCAGATTATGGCCATTCATCCAGCCTGCATCGTCTCCCGCAAAAACGCCAGCGTGCGCTCCCAGGCCAGGTTAGCAGCCTCCTCATTGTACGCCTCCGGCCTGTCCGGCTCGAAAAACCAGTGCCCGGTGCCCGGATAACGGTAAAACGTCACCGGGCGGCCGGTTTTCCTGAGCTCCGCTTCCAGTTCGTCAACATACTCTGCCGGCTCGTACGGGTCGTTCTCGGCAAAGTGACCCAGATAGGCTGCCCGCGAGCGGCTGAAGTCGCCGCCCCCGCTGCCGTAAAACAGCACAACGGCTTTAGCCCGCTCCGGCTCGGATGCCGCCAGGTCGAGGGCAAAATAACCGCCCAGCGAAAACGACAGCAGCGCCAGGCCGCTTCCATCGCTGCCGGCGCGCGCTTCGAGGTAGCGTGCAGCTTCAGCAATCTCGGCCCTGGTCTGCTGCTCGTTCTCGTCCACCTTTTTCCCCAGCGCTTCGGCTTCGGGTATGGTCGCGGCAATCTTCCCGTGATACAGATCCGGGGCAAAAACCGTATAACCGGCCTGGGCCAGCCGGTCACAGATCGCTTTGATCGTGTCGTTCAGTCCCCACCAGGCGTGCAGGACCAGCACCCCGGGCCCCGATCCCGTGGCGGATGGTACGAAATAACCGTCAGGCTGCTTTTGCATTTCCTATCCCTCCTGATTCGATACCGGTCGAATAGACATGTCTTTCCCCCCTGTTGATTGTACATGCTGCGGTGGGATGGTGGCAACTGAAAATATTATGACCTTCAAGGTCTTAAAGCGCACAAATTCAACTTTGATTCTTTCGATGTATTGGTTCTGTTCCGGGTCACCTCCACCGGAGACTTGAAGGTCGTTTTCTATCCCAACCTGTAACGGCACGGCAATCGGAGCACGGGAACACACGACCACCATTCGGACGGCCGTGCCCGACTCGCCTGCGAACCAGCAGCCGTGCCAAAAACCCCGCTAAACCCGGGCGAGTTGCTGTGCACCTGTTCCATGCCCTTACAACCTCCTCCCGCACTCTGTAACTTTAATCACTAATTTGACTTCCATCACATTGCTTATACAATAAAAAAACACCACTCATCACAAAATCTGGCAGCAGACCGTGCGGAGGAATGGGGGACGACGTTCACGTCTACAGACTGCTGGTATTCACCCGGTGGCTTTGTAATCCGTACGCCTGGGCTTATGCCTCAGGCAGTTCAAACCGTCCGCATAGTTTGGTGGGCCGGCAGCGGCCCCCGCAGGGAGGAAAACCATGACTCGCGAGATGGATCTATTAAGCCGTAAATACACCGACCGGCCAGACAAAGAACCGAAACATCACAAAGGAAAGCGGCCGCCGGGCGACGGCTGTACGATCATTTTCAACGTCGACAGCAAAGCGACGAACCACATCTACAACTCCTCTCTCTTATACACATATCC
>JAAYXE010000024.1 GCA_012516075.1 Chloroflexota bacterium
CCTGAACCATCGACCGGTCCGTTTGGAGGTGCTTTATCGCGTTAGCCTGCCGCTCTACTGGTAATTCTGAAATATAAGAGGGACCTGCTGCAGACTCTTCACCGGTTTACCGGACAGGTGATTGATCGTGCTTGACGGCCTTGTGCCGGGAAAGGGAATTTGTGCATGACCATCTATACACTGACCCTCATCGAAACAAGCGGCATTCAGAAGTATGTTTTCGGCTCCAACAACCTGACAGTCAATGTTGGGGCGTCGGAGCTTGTCGATCAGGTGACGCGCAGCTGGCTTGTATCCGCCCTGCCGCAGCCGCATAACTTGAAACCCGGTGCCTCCAACCTGGATGAACCTGAATTCATTGAGGAGATCGAAATCGGCACACAGGATGTAAAGGCAGAGGTGGTCTATCGCGGCGGCGGGAATGCGCTCATCCTGTTTCGAGAACGGGAGGATGCCAGGGAATTTACCCGCCGGCTGACCACGAAAGCTCTGCTCGATGCGCCCGGTTTGCAGCTTATCGCTGCCCATACGGAATTCAACTGGGAAACCGACAGCCTCCACCGCGTCTTTATGGATGACCTGCGCCCGGTGATGGCCCGGCGCAAGCGCGACAGCCAGCGCAGCACGCCGCTGCCCGGGCTCGGGGTCAGCGCGGCCGGCGCTTATACCGGCCAGCCTGCGGCTCATTATGAGCGTATTCATGATCATGATCCGCAGGCGAAGCTCTTTTCGGCTGAAGTAAACGCCAAACGCAGTATGTTACAGGCCGGACAGGAACGGTTGAAAAACCTGTTCCCTGAGCTCAAGGCAGCTTACGAACTGGTCTACGATTTTAACCAGCTGGGTACGCCGGGTGAATCCAGCTATCTCGCGGTGATCCACTGCGACGGCAATGCGATGGGGGAACGGCTGGGGAGGTATATCGAGGCCTATCAGGAACCGGAACAGAACCGCATGTGGATCCGGAAGCTGCGCGGTTTTTCTGAGCGGGTGAAGGAAGTCGCCATGACGGCCCTTGGGGATACCCTGCACTCCTTGATTCATTATCTTGATTTTGAAGAGCAGGAAGAGCCCACCCTGGATGAGGGAAATGTGCAGGCCGTCTCGCCGGTCAGGATCCGTGTTGAAAACGGGCGCAGGCAGCTCCCGTTCCGTCCCATCATTTTCGGAGGAGACGATGTCACCTTTGTGAGCGATGGGAGGCTGGGGCTGGCGCTGGCGCGAGAGTATCTGGCGCGCAGTGCTGGCCAGAACCTGTCCGACGGCAGGCCCGCATACTCGCGCGGCGGCGTGGCGGTTGTGCATTCTCATTTTCCCTTTGCCCAGGCTTACCGTCTCGCTGAGGAGCTCACCGCCTCCAGTAAAAAGCTCCCCGGGTATCCGGAAGTCTGCGCCATGGACTGGCACTTTGCGGTCAGCGGCCTGATGGACGATGCTGCCGGGATCCGCCGCAGGGAGTACTCCGTTCAGGCTGGCAGCCTGCTGATGCGCCCGGTCTATGTCGTCGACCCTGGCGGTGAGGAGTGGCGCACCTGGGATGTGTTCAGTTCGCTGGTGGGAGAATTTCAGACTTCGGACGAATGGCGCGAGCGCCGTAATAAGGTTAAGGCGCTGCGCGAGGCCCTGCGCAGCGGCCCTGATGCGGTCTACCAGTTCAGGTCTTTCTACAACGAGGGACGACCGCTGCCCGTCCACGCCCGTCTGTCGGATGACATGGTGAAACACGGCTGGAGTCCGTCTACAGGAGATCAGCCGGGGCGCTGTGTTTATTTCGATGCTGTCGAAGCCATGGATCTGTTCGTTGCGCTGGAAGAGAGGAGCCTGGCATGAAATCTTACTGGCTGAAAATTACCCTGTTGAGCGATGCAGTGTTCGGCCGCGGCGATGGCGTGGCCGGTCTGGTCGACAGCGAAGTGCAGCACGACCGCTGCGGCCTGCCCTATCTCTCGGGGAAAACGCTGAAGGGGCTGCTGATGGCCGAAGCAGCCGAGATCCTCTCCGCGCTCCGCCAGGCTGCACCCTCCGCTGCCGAAACCATGACCGAAAGCGCAGGCCGCTTATTTGGCCGGCCGGGCAGCCGCGATGAACAGGGAATCCTGCACGTGGGCGATGCAAAGCTCCCGGAAGACCTGCGGTTGGCGGTGCAGGCTGACTTTGCCCGGCTTGCGCAGTCTATCGAAGATCCGGCAGCGCGTGAGCGTGCCCTGGGGCAGCTGCGCGCTGCTGTCCTTGACTCGCTGACCGCCATCCGCCGCCAGACGGCTATCGATGCCACCACCGGGGCGCCTCGCAGAGAATCCCTGCGTTCGATCAGGACCATCCTCAGAGAAACGCCCTTTGAAGCGCGGCTGGATTTTATGGATGAGCCGGATGCTGCCGGTGAAGCGCTCCTGGCTGCCTGCGTCATGGCTTTCAGGCGCCTGGGGACCGGGCGCCACCGCGGCCTGGGGAAATGCGAAGCGGAGCTGGCGAACGAAAACCGGGAACCGGTGACCGGCGCTTTGTTTGAGAACTTTGAAAGGATCGTGCAGGGATGAACGTTCTAACGCTCAAAATCGAACTGCTGGAGCCCCTGCTGGTTTCCCAGCCAGAGACCGGAGAGGAGAACAGCTCGGTCAGCTGCGACTATATCCCTGGAAGCGCGCTGCGCGGCGTCTTTTTGCAGGCTTACCTGCAGCATGTGCGGTTGGGGATACTGGACCTGCAAAAGCACACTCAGGCGCATCATCTGTTCTTCAAAGGCGGTTTGCGCTTCCTCAACGCTTATCCGGCCCGCCCCGGCTCGCTGGAACGGATGCAGCCCTGTCCCCTCGCGTGGCTGGTCCCCAAAACGGCGGCCGGGGGGCAGTCATTTACCGTTTACGATTATTCCCTGGAGGACCCTCGCCTTAACCAGGCGGTGAAGCCGCCAAAAGGGCGTTTTTACTATCGCGATGGAGAACAGGTGGTTTTTGCTTCTGTTCAAATGCAGAGCAGCGCCCACAACAGCAGTGTGCAGAGAGATTTCAAACAGTCCGGGAACAGCACCGTGTACCGCTACGAGGCCATTGCCCCCGGCCAGGTCTTTATCGCGGAGGTTTTGAGCGCCGATGCGGACATCCTCGAACAGGCTGCCGGCTGGCTGGAAGGGAAGCCCATCACAATCGGCGGGTCGGCCACAGCCGGATTTGGACGCGTAGATGTTTCCGTCCAGGGCATCCGGCCCCGGGAAGCGCCTGTTCACCCTGCTGTGGGTGAGAAGACCATCATCACCTTCACGAGCGACGTGATATTGCGCACCCGGGACGGGCAGAACAGCGCAGACTTTGATCGCGCCCTGGGAGAAGCGCTCGGGATGAGCGCGCCGCCCGCTGCCGAAAGGTCCTTCCAGCAGCTGCACCTTGTGGGCGGCTTTAACCGCAAATGGGGGCTGCCCCTGCCGCAGTCCTGGGCCCTGAAGGCCGGTAGCACCTTCGTTTACCCTGCCGGCAGCCTGGATATGGATGCGCTGCGCACGCTGCAGGAACAGGGGATCGGCGAGCGTGTGGTAGAAGGGTTTGGGGAATTTATGATCAACCCGCCCTCGGCACCCAGGTTCGAAGCTCAGGCAGCAGAAGGACTGAGCTTCCCGGATGTAAAACCGGTTGAGCTTTCTGCAGCGAGCAGGGAACTGGCGCAGCGGATGGCGGAGCGCATGCTGCGGGCCTCGCTCGATCAGCGCCTGGTCGCAGCCGTGAACCGCATCTCTATTGAGCGTCCGCCGCAGAAAACACAGCTCTCACGCCTGCGGGTCGCTGTTCAGAAATCCCTGGCGCAGGGCGACCTTTCGGCGGTTCGCGGATACCTGGACAATTTGAAGGGCTCGCGCGAGCAGTTCGAACGTGCCCGGGTGACCGTTGACGGTAAACCATCGCTGGATGAGTGGATCATAAAAATCACCGGGCAGCCGGATATCCGCAGCCTGTTCGAGCTGCAGGAAGCCGATCTGCCGCGGGCAGCCGGCCTCAGGGGCGAACTGACCGCAGAAATCCAGGTCGAGTACACAGCCCGGCTGCTGGATGGGCTCCTCAGGAAAACCGTAAAGCAGCTTCAGGCGCAGGAGGAGGGTGTGCGATGAACGGCCGCTACCTGAACAGCCGCAGTGTGAAAGAGCGCATTTATATCGAAGGGACCCTGGTGCTCACTTCACCGGCGCACTTCGGCGGTGAGGGCGAAAGCTGCTCCGACATGCCGCTGTTGAGAGATGCGCTCACCCGGAAGCCCCTGCTCACCGGCGCTTCGATTGCCGGCGCGCTGCGCAGTTACGCTCGAGAGTTTATAAAAGGCTATGGGGTGGATGAAGATCCCTCCAACCCGGGGGAGGTCGAGGAGCTGTTTGGTTACATTTCCCGCGGGGATGCATCGCCTGCCAGTCACCTCAGCCGGCTGATCGTCGACGACGCCGTCAGCCTGGACCAGCCGACGAGCGAACTGCGCGATGGGGTGGCGATTGACCCGCGCACCCGCACCGCCATGGACGGTAAAAAATTTGACATGGAACTGATCCCGGCCGGAACGCGCTTCCCGATTTCGATGGAGCTGCTGCTTCCGGAAGAAGGCGGTCCGCGCCTGCTCGGGCTGCTGGTGCAGGCGCTGCAGGGGCTGCAGCGGGGCGAGATCCATCTCGGCATGCGCAAACGGCGCGGTTTTGGCCGCTGTACGGTCGAATCGTGGAAAGTATGGCGCTACCGGATGGATAACCGCGAGGACGTGATTGCGTGGATCCAGCATGGTAAAACGCGCAGGGCGCCTCAGGGGCTGGACTCGCTGCTCGAGCAGACCCTACCATCGTTCGTTGACGCTCGCCGGCAGATGAAGCTGGTCGCCAGCTTTGCCATCGACGGATCGATCCTCATCCGGTCGGCCGGCGATTCGGCAAACGCTCCCGATGCCGTCCACCTGCGTGATGCCAATGGGAAAACGGTCATCCCGGGAACAAGCTGGGCCGGCGCACTGCGCAGCCGCGCATTCCGCATTATGAACACCCTGGCGCCAGCCAGCGCGGAGACCTTCACCAGTAAGATCTTCGGCCCCCGCCTGGGAGATGATGCCAGCATCACTCCTTCTGGCGGAAGGCTGTGGGTGGAGGAGAGCGAGATCGTGAACGCGGTTTCCCGGGTGCAGTCGCGGGTGATGCTCGACCGCTTTACCGGCGGCGCTTACCCGCAGCACCTGTTCAGCGAGCAGCCGGTGTGGGGTGGGGAAGTGAAACTCGAGCTGGTTTTACTCAACCCCCGGCCTGCCGAAGTGGGGCTGCTGCTGCTCCTGCTGAAAGACCTGTGGACCGGAGACCTGCCCCTGGGCGGTGAAAGCGGCATCGGGCGAGGCAGGCTGAAAGGGCAGTGGGCCAGCCTGGATTACGACGGCCGGCACTGGCGCATTGAACAGCTAGCGGATCGCCTGGAGATCAGCGGTGACCGGGCGGAACTGGAAAAGATGGTGCAGGAAATCCCCGGAGCGGCGGAGGTGCAGCATGGATAGGCTCATGACGGTCAACCTGGAAGTAGAGACCGGCATCGCGGTGGATGCCCGGGATGGACACGACCTGAGGGAGTGGTTCGAGCAGCAGGGCGAGGGGTGTACTTACTTCCTGGCCCACGCGGACGACGGCGTGATCTGGGGCTGCCTGGATCAGGGCAGGCTGCTGCTTTCGGGTGATTTCTTCCCGGAGGTATCGCCCGCGCTGCGGCCGGAGACCCTCCAGCAGGCGCGGCTCTTTGGCCCCACCACCGAGCTGCTGGTCTGGTCCACCCGCGGCGGGCTGGCAGCCCGCCGGCTGCGGGAGGATTCAGGTGAGGCTGTTCCCTGTTACGATGTGCAGCAGATCCTGTGGGGCGACCGGATCGAGGCCCAGAAGGGATGCTTTTCTCTGCTGCGCGAGGGCGAGCAGGGCCTGCGCCATGCGCCGCCCATTTCGTCTCTCAGTGCCCGGCGCGCCCGTCTGACGGTGCGGAATTATATAAAAACGGATGCATCCGGTCAGGCTTATGTGTACCTGAGCCGGCTGGCCGGTTTGAGTGCCTAGGAGGCAGCGATGAAACGACCACAGCACAGCGATCCCCAGCAGCCGCGCGTGAATAAGAAATTTTGGGCGCATGCGCCGTATAACTTTGTCCCGCTGCCCGACCGGGTGGTCGAGGCGCAGCCGCGGCCCGATCAGGACCACTACCGTGAGGGCCTGAGCGGCTGGATGCAGGTGGACCTGGAGACCTGTTCGCCCACGTATGTGCGCGGCATGCTGACCCCCGAACAGTTCGAGGAACTGGCGAACGTCAGAGAGGAAGATATGACAGACGCTCAAAGAAAAGCCCGGGCAGCCTTCTTCTCAATGGGCGACGGGACCGTGGATGGTTATCCAAAACCCCGAATCCCCGGCTCTTCGCTGCGCGGGATGGTTCGCCAGCTCGTGGAGATTGTTACTTACAGCAAGCCGGAGTTCATCGCCGACGACAGGATGGCATTCCGAGGGGTTGGTGATCCAACCAATCTCAGAAAAGAATACAGCAATTTGATGATGGGGTCCGCAGGAAAGAAGGGGAAATCGAGCAGCAGATCATCCCCGATTCGTGGGGGCTACATGGAGCGTGAGGGGAGAGGTTGGGCGATCCGCCCGGCGAAAACCATCAATGGAGCGACCTATACCTACCTGAAGGATAAGGTTCTTATTTCGAAATTGAGTGAAGAGAAATATCGATGGGAGAAATGTCAGAATGCTTATAAGATATATATCGCAACCAGGGAACAGCGTATCGTCAAGGCAACCCATGTCAAGGAGCCCGGTCTGCATGCGGCGGTGCTTGTTATCAGCGGCTCAATGACGGGTAAGAATTCAGAGGCGGTGATCTTCGAGCCCGACAACAATGCCCGAACACTGCCCGTTCCCGATGAGCTGATCTACCTTTACAGAAAACAGATCACCCCTAAGCAAAAAATATTGCTGGGCAGTGATGATGGTGTGCTGCAGGAAAAGCACCCTGTTTTTTACGCACTGGATGAAAACGGCGCTGTGGTTTTCTTCGGTCACTGCCGCATGTTTCGTATTCCCTATTCTCACTCCATCCTGGATTATGTGCCCGCGCATCTGCGCCGGGAAGAGATCACCGACATGGCTCAGGCCATTTTCGGCGCTGCCCCGCGGAAAGGCCAGGCGGTGCAGGACGGGTGGGCCGGGCGCGGCTTCTTTGAGGATGCTGAGTATCAATCTGCCGCTGGTGAGGTGTGGAAGAGCAGAGAGCCGGTGACGCTGCACGTGCTTTCGAGCCCCAAGCCGACCACTTTTCAACACTACCTGGTACAGGACAGGGAAATGGGCCACGACCCGGACGATAAGAATGCACTGGCAACCTACAACACCGATCCGGCCGAGACGCAGATCCGGGGCTACAAACTTTACTGGACGCGCGGGAGCGACCCCAATATTATTGCAGAAGACATAGAATCGAACCAAGAGTCACAGCATACCTGTGTGCGGCCGCTCATGCCGGGGGTGAAGTTCCGTTTTCGCATCCGTTTCGAGAACCTGCACCCAGAGGAACTCGGCGCGCTGCTGTGGGCGCTGACCCTTCCCGGGCCAACTGGCAGGCAGTACCGCCACCGCCTGGGCATGGGGAAACCCCTGGGGATGGGGGTGGTTTCGCTCTCCACGCAGCTTTACGTCGAAGACCGAAAGGAGCGCTACAGCAGGCTCTTTGATGGCGATGGCTGGTACACGGCCGCCCGTGAGGAAGATGTAGATGGTTATATCCGCAGCTTTGAGCGCTACATCCTCAAAGATCAAAAGATCGCTCCCGACCGGGACAGGCTGTGCGAGGTCGAACGGATACAGGACCTGCTGACCCTGCTGGAATGGCGTGAGGGCACGGACGCCTGGAAAGCCTGGACGGGCTACATGCAGCTTAACAAGCAGATTAATGAGTTCCGCCAGCGGCCCGTGCTGCCCACTCCGTCGGGAGTGGTGAGACAGGCCGAAGGCAGGACGCCCGCGCATCAAGACCAGCCCGGTCCTGCGCGGGGGCAGGATGCCCGCCGGCGCTCAGAGCGATCGACTGGGCCAGCGGGCGAAGCGCCGGCTGCCGCCCCGGCTCCGGCATCTCCTGAACCCCGGCAGGAAAGTGACTCACCCCGGGCTTCCATCCCGCCGGATGAACCGGGCTCGCCCATCCATGGCAATGTGGATTTTATTGACGACGGAGATGTGTATTTTGAACTGGTGCGTAAAGCCTCCGGTAAATTCAAACACGATGGCACCGGCCGCATCCGCCGTGAGAAGCTGGGCGGTAAGCAGTATCGAGAGGGAGATCACGTCAGCTGTGTGGCTCGAGCGTGGGTCGAGGAACACAATGAATGGTTCCTGGAATGCGAACCCCCGGGCGCCAGCGAGTGGACCGGGACCCTGGTCGACCCTGAAGAGGGCTGGGTGCAGCCCGCCGGCAGCCAGGCGCGGCTGCGCGTGCAGCAAGCGCAGCGCGAGCAGGTGCGCGCCTGGAGCAGCGGGCAGCGGGTGTGTTTCTGGATTACGAAAGCCCCGAAGGGGCTGGAAGCCAGCAGCCTGCGCAAAGCCGGTTGATCCACGCACAGGATCAACCGGCGGCAGGGGGCACTGGCCGTATTCAACCGGATTCTATAGCTAGCGAGAAAGGAGCGATCCATGTCTGCGAAAACCCTCCTCTGCCTGCTCTCAGAGCAGCGCATGCAGAACATCATTCCACTCTTTCAGCGCCGGATGCACTTCGACCGCGTTGTGCTGCTGGCCTCGGAAGAAAATGGAGAGATCAGCCCGCGCTTCGCCCCGGTGGCCAACGATATCATTAAAGCACTGAGCGAGCGGTTTGAAGTCAAACTGCATCGCGTGCCCGTGGACCCTATGTCGCCTGAGCACGCCCGCAAGGTCTGTAAGGAAATCATTGATTGTTACGACGGGCCAGGCCAGGTGACCGTTAATTTCACCGGCGGCACCAAGCCCATGTCGATCGGCGCCTACCTGGCAGGGCAGGAATGCGGGGCGGAGCTGCTGTATGTCGACACCCAGGCGGAGAAGTTCTACTATTACAAAGAAGGTCGAAAGCAGGAAGTCTTGTTTGACCTGGAGCCGATCGGGGTGGAACTGATGCTGACCGCCCACAGGCGTCAGATCAATCACGATGCCACGCAGAAAAAAGAACTCTCCCCGGCCGAGCTTCGGGTTGCCGAGTTGATATTCCAGCAGCGCTGTAATTCAAGCTTTAATTCACTGCGTGCCATGCATATAATGCGGCAACAGATGGTCAGGCATACCAATAACCCAAAAATCGGACGGCCGCTGATCAAACCCAATCTCTGGAAAAAATGCCCAGGCTTGCTGGAAGCCTGTATCGCAGAGGGGTTTATCGATGAAACCCTAGACGACTATTGCCTGAACAACGCTGGTTTCAATTTTTTCAATGGCAGCTGGCTTGAGGCTTATGTGTTCCTGGCACTGAGGAAGAGCGATTCTTTTGCAGACGTGGAAGCGAGAGTGATGATTGAAGGGATAGAAAACGAACTGGACGTGGCCTGCACCCTGAACGCCAAATTAGGCGTCATCGAATGCAAAACCGGTAAAATAGGCCAGAATGAACTCAACCGGCTGAAAGCACTGCGCGAGACGCTGGGAGGTGTTTTTTCGAAGTCGTTTCTTGTGGTTCCCTATGGAAAAAGCAGGATTCCGGAGCAAACCCGCGCACGTGCTGAGGAGTACGTTTCTTGCCTGATTGACGAAGAAGACCTGGACCAGGTGGAGAAAATCGTTCGTTCAGAGATGCTGAAAACGCGGCGCTGAAGCTGCCCCGCACCCGTGAACGCTCTGGCTTCTGCCGCGAGCCTGGAGCCGGGATTAACCATCGCCGCAGGGGGCAGGGCTGAACGCAGCCCTGCCCTTCAACCATGGAACAGGAGAATAGAGACCACGCAATGATCTTACTCAACTTTGGGCACCCCCTGCGCCCGGATATTGTCGAAGAAATCGAGCGCTGCACCGGGAAGACGGTCGAGACGCTGCTGGATATCCCGGTGCAGTTCGATCAGGAACAGCCTTTCGATGCTCAGGTCGCCGCGCTGGCGGACCGGGCCGGCCTGTCCTCACACGACTGGCAGACCCGGGGTATTCTGGTGAACCCGCCGGCGCACCCGCTGGTAGCCCTGGGGCTGCTGGCGGAGCTGCACGGGCGCATGGGCTACTTCCCGGCGGTTGTGCGCCTCAGGCCGCAGGCCGGGTCCCTGCCGCCCACCTTTGTCTTCGCGGAGATTCTCAACCTGCAGTCTATCCGGGAAGCGGCCCGCACGCGCCGCTGATCCTGCTCGTGTGCAAACGGCCGCATCCGGGTGGGCCGCCTTCCCCTGTTCCGGGTGGGGGCGTATAATTAAACCTGCGAGCGCATCTTCGGCACTGCCTGGTTTCGCAAATCGACCCCTTTTTTAAGCAGAATTCGATTTGCGAAGAGAGACGAATTAAGTGAAAAAATGGGAGAAAAACGAGGCTCCAGAAAGGGCGCAGAGCGATTAAACCGGGCCAGCAGGTCAAAAATGCCCTTTGCATGCCAAAAAACGTAAAGGGTTTTCGACCCTTCGATCCAGTCGTGGATCCGGAAACAACATTAAGACCAGCAGGGCCAGCAGGTAAGCCCTGCCCCAGCTGGCAGGGCTTTATACA
>JAAYXE010000198.1 GCA_012516075.1 Chloroflexota bacterium
AAATTATTATATAAAAATTTTAATGGAATGTCAAGCAGGAGGGGTGATTATTTAATGCGGAATCGAACGATCGTCTGGGTCGTTTTGGGGGATACGGATAAACGCCGGGTATACAGATGGACGCGGATATTTTTTCATTTATTATGCAGGGCGAAAACCTCTCCTGAACCGCTGAATCACTGAAATCGAATGGAACGCTGAAGGCCGGTTCTTCAGTTCTTTAGCGATAACTCAGTGACTTAACGGTTCAAACGCTCGAATCGCTGGGCACTCATTCCTTTTCAATTCTTCTTCTTGACAGTTACCGCAAAGCTGTTTATATTTGCAAAAACACCAATTAAAAATTTGAGTAAAAATTGAGGAGCCGCATGAGGAATAAGGTCACCATCAGCGATATCGCCAGGCAGAGCGGGGTATCGGTCTCCACAGTCTCACTGGTCCTCAACAACAAACCCGGTGTCTCGCAGGAGACCCGCGCGCGCGTGCTGCAGGTGGCCGAGGAGCTCGGCTATCCCATCACGCCCACGGCCGCTGCTGCCCGGTCCCGCCGCCTGGCCACCGTTGGTATGGTGGTCAAAACCGATCCCGATATCCCGCCCCAGGCCAACCCCTTTTACTCTAAAGTGATGGTGGGCATCGAAGACGTCTGCCGGCGCAACGGGATGAACCTGCTCTTTGCCACCCTGCCGGTGGACGAGTACAACCACCCGCTGGAGATCCCCCAGATGCTCGCCAATGAGATCGTCGATGGCCTGCTGATGCTGGGCTTTTTTGTGGATGAGGACTGTGCCGCCCGGCTCTCCGCTTACGATGTCCCTATCGTGCTGGTAGACGGTTATTCCGACTCCGACTGCTACGATTCGGTGGTCTCCGACAACTTCCGCGCCGCCTACCAGGCGGTGGAGCATCTGCTGTCCCGCGGCCACCGCCGCATTGGCCTGGTGGGCGGAGAGGGGGGCTCCTTCTCTTTCCCCAGCCTGCGCGACCGCCGCAACGGCTACCTGCGGGCCCTCAAAGAAAACGGGATCAGCGAAATCTACACCGCCGATTTCAACATAAACCAGTCTCACGGCTTTGAAGAAACCCTGGCCCTGCTGCGCGAGCACCCGCAGATCACTGCACTGTTCTGTGTCAACGACGATGCTGCCAGTGACGCAATCCGCGCCGTACAGGAGCTGGGCCGGCGTGTGCCGGAGGACCTCTCTGTCATTGGCTACGACGATACGTACATCGCCTCGCACACCCACCCGCGCCTGTCCAGTATGCACGTGGACACCACCGCGATGGGCCGCTCCGCCGTGCACCTGCTCTCGCTGCGCGCCGACAACCCCGAATCGGCGCGCATGACCCTCACCATTCATCCCACGCTGGTGGAACGCGAATCGGTCGGGCCGGTGCCGGCCGGATAAGGAGACCCCATGCCCCCATCTGCACTGCCCAATATCCCCTGGGAGGAGCGCCCCGCAGGCTGTTCCGACGTGGTCTGGCGCTACAGCGCCAACCCGATCATCCCCCGCAGCCTGATCCCCTCCGCCAACAGCATCTTCAACAGCGCTGTGGTGCCCTTTAACGGCCGCTTCGCCGGCGTGTTCCGCTGTGATAACAAAAAGCGTGAGATGAACCTGCACCGCGGCTTCAGCGCGGACGGGATCCGCTGGGAGCTGGATGACCACCCCATCGACTGGCAGTGCAGCGACCCCGAGATTGCCCGCTGCGAATACCGCTACGACCCGCGTGTGGTCTGGCTGGAAGACCGCTACTACATCACCTGGTGCAACGGCTACCACGGACCGACGATCGGCCTGGGCTATACCTTCGATTTCGAAACCTTCACCTTTGTGGAGAACGCCCTGCTGCCCTTCAACCGCAACGGCGTGCTTTTCCCGCGCAAGATCAACGGGCAGTACGTCATGCTCAACCGTCCGAGCGACAACGGTCACACGCCTTTTGGCGACATCTACCTGAGCCGCAGCCCCGATCTGATCCACTGGGGGCGGCACCGCTTTGTGATGGGCACGAAAGGCGGCTGGCAGTCCACCAAGATCGGGGCCGGGCCCGTGCCCATCGAGACCCCCGAAGGCTGGCTGCTCTTCTACCACGGTGTGATTACCTCCTGCAACGGGTTCGTGTACAGCTTCGGCGCCGCCCTGCTGGATCTGGACCAGCCCTGGAAAGTGATTGCCCGCGGCGAGCCGTACCTGCTCTCCCCGCAGACATACTACGAATGCGTCGGCGATGTGCCCAACGTGGTCTTCCCCTGCGCCGCCCTGTACGACGAGCCGAGTGGGCGTCTGGCCATCTACTACGGCGGAGCCGACACGGTCACCGCGCTGGCCTTCGCGTACATCGACGAAGTGCTCGATTTCGTGCGCTCGGGATAGGGCTCTCTTTTTCTTGACCCTCCCTTATTAATCGACTAGAATTCTTAATATCTGTCATACCAGCATACGTGCCCCGTCACGGGTTAACCTGAATCGTTCAACCCGCGGCCTTCCGGGCGTATGGTTGATGCCCAGCACCACACCGTCATCGCGCAAATCGCCCTTACTTTTGAGCAGAAACCGGCCTCACGCCGCAGTTCTGCTGACCGGTTTTCTCTCCCAGGGGGTGTAGAGAGCCCGGCGTCCATCTCACCTCATGCCTGCTGGTTCTGCATAGACCGCCAGACATCACTGGTATGATTCAACCAGGGGGATGTGCGCGACGAAAGGAGGTGAAGCCGCTTCAATTTCCATCCGTGAAATCGAAAAACTGACAATCGAAAAACCATACCAACCTGATTCATTTGATTACGAGGGAGAAGACAGATGAAAAGGCTGTATACACTTTTGACCGCTCTTCTGGTAGCGGCCATGCTTCTGGCAGCCTGCCAGACCGCCGCCCCTACTGAAGCTCCGGCTGCTCCAACTGAACCCGCAGCGGAAGTCACCGAACCACCTGCCGAACCCACGGAACCGCCCGTGGAGGAGACCGAGCCTCCTGTGGAAGAGACGGAACCGCCGGCAGCAGAGACTGAAGAAGCAGAGCCCGCTCCTGGAGACACCGGTGCGGTGACCTTCTTCTCCACCCAGTTCAACACGGTAGAAGAAGCCGAACGCTTCCGCGCCATCCTGGGTGAAATGGGCTACGACTTTACCGGCACCGAGGAAGGACCGCTGGTGGACATGCTCCTGGCGGGCGCCGAAACCGGTCAGGTGGAGATCGATGTCGTTGGTGCACTGCACGGCACGTTCCCGCCTCTGCAGGACGTGATGATGAACATGATCGACGTGGCCGACGACCTCTCTGCCGACCGCGAGATCTCACAGGCGTTCCTGGAGACCGGCCTGCTGGGCACGGACGATGTGCTCTACTATATCCCCTGGATGCAGGCCACCTACATCATGGCCGCCCACGTGGATGCCCTGGAGTACCTGCCCGAAGGTGTGGACCTCAATTCCATGACCTGGGAGGAACTCACCGAATGGTGCCAGATCCTGCTGGATGAGACCGGCGGCCCCAAGTGCGGTCTGCCGCACGGCGGTATGGGCCTGTTCCACCGCTTCCTGCAGGGCTATCTGTGGCCCTCCTTCACAGGTGGAATGGTTTCCCGCTTCCGCAGCCAGGACGCCGTGGACATGCTCATCTGGGCGCGCGATGGTCTTTGGCCCACCATTCATCCCCAGTCGACCACCTACGATTTCATGCAGGAACCGCTGCTGGCTGGCGAGGTCTGGGTGGCGTTTGACCACACTGCCCGGCTGATCGAAGCCTTCAACACCGAGCCGGACAGCTTTGTCGCCTTCCCGGCGCCGGCCGGTCCCGCCGGGCGCGGCTTCATGCCTGTGCTTGCCGGCCTGGGAATTCCTCAAGGGGCGCCCAATGTGGACGGCGCTATCGCCCTGATCGACTATCTGACCCAGCCGGAGACCCAGGGCCGCATCCTGCGGGAGCTGGCCTTCTTCCCGGTGGTCAGCGGCGTGGATACTTCGGAGCTGCCTGAAGGGGTGGCGATCGAGGCGGCAGCGGTGGAGGCTCAGGCCAATTCGCCCGACGCTCTGCCCGCCCTGCTGCCGATCGGCCTGGGCGAGCGCGGCGGCGAGATCAACCAGATCTTCCTCAACGCTTTCGACCGCGTGGTGCTCAACGGTGAGGATCCTGAAACCGTTCTGCAGGAAGAGGGCGCCAATCTGGAAACCCTGATGCAGGAGACCGGTGCACCCTGCTGGGCTCCTGACCCGGCCAGTGACGGGCCCTGCCCGGTCGAATAATTCACCTGATATGGAAGGGGGCGGCGTCTGAATCACGGGCGCCGCCCCACTTTCACCCCCTGTTGGTCACGGAACAGGAGAAGGTATCTGCATGAGCGATGCATCCCCTCCCAAACGACGTAAGGGCATCAATTGGGCGCCTTATTTGCTCATCCTGCCAACACTGATCTACCTGCTGCTCTTTTTCGGTTATCCCATGGTGCGCGGCCTGCTGCTGGCGGTGCAGGACGAAGGCGCCCGTCTGGCGGTGCTCAGCGATGCCGAACGCAGCAGCCCAACCTCCGGGACCCTGCCGCGCGGCACTTCTGTGGAGATCCTGAACCGTCAGGCCAACGCCATTGACCCGGCCGATCTGGGGCAGACCAATATGGTCACCGAGACCTGGTACTTCATCCAGGCGCAGGATGCCTCAGGGCAGGCGGTCGAAGGCTGGACACCGGAAACGCGCATCCGTGTGCGCGAGCAGGATGAAGAAGGCCGGCCGGTGGCTGGCACAGTGCGCTCGGTGATCTCCAGCACGGCGGATCCGCTGACGAGCGTATATGCCGAGCCCGATGGGGGCAGCGAGATCATAGCGAGGCTGGAGGCGCGCAGTGAAGTGCAGATCTCCGACCAGTCCACGCTGGAAATCTGGTACCAGATTCGGGGCGAAGAAAACGGCCAGGTTGTGGAAGGCTGGGCGCCGTCACGCTACATTCAGACCCTTGGAGACGGCAGCACCGGGCGCATTGCCCGCGGCAACCTGGCGCAGTTCACCACGATCTACATCCGCCGTATGATCAACGACCGTTTTTTCTGGCCCGCCCTGACCACCACGGCGCTGCTCACCGTGCTGATTATCCCGGCCCAGTTTGTGCTGGCGATCATCATGGCGCTGGTGATCCAGGCCAACCCGAAATTCAACAGCATTTTTCTCTATATTTTCTCGATCGCACTGGGAATCTCAGACCTGGCCGCCGGCATCCTGTGGTATTCAATTTTTACGCAGTCCGGTTATCTCAACTCCATCCTGCAGGGGCTTGGCCTGATCGAGCGGCCCATCACGTACCTTTCAGCGGGCTCGCGTCACTGGATCATCCTGGCCATCTGGCTGGCCGAGGTGTGGCGCGCGACCTCGCTGGTGATGGTGATCGTCGTGGCCGGGATGCAGGCCATATCGCGTGAGGTACTCGAAGCCGCGGAGGTCTTTGGGGCCAACCTGTGGCAGCGCATCCGCCATATCATCCTGCCGCTGCTGCGGCCCAGCCTGCAGGTGGCGCTCATCCTGCGCACCATCCTGGCGCTGCAGGTCTTCGCAGTGGTGATTGCCCTGAGCGGTGGAGACGTGGTGACCGTGCTGGCCAATGAAACCTACCGCCAGTATTACGACCTGCGCAACTTTAACGTGGCCGCCGCATATGCCAGCTTTATCCTGCTGTTATCGATGATTACCTCGGTGTTTTATCTGCGTGCGGTGCGCTACCAGGAGGAGACTACAGCATGACCACTGCTCTGGAATCGAAAACGACCGCACAGGCCTCGCCAGAAGTGCTGGCCATCCACCGCCGTATGCTGCGCCGCCAGCGGCTGGGGCGTGCCCTCGTGTACGTGGTGGCGATCCTGATCTCGCTGTGGGTGCTCGTCCCCATCTGGTTCATCGCCTCGATGGCGTTCACCACCCCGCAGGTGGTGCGCTCGTATCCCAAGGGCGTGCTTCCCTTTATTCCCTTCTCAACAGACACGATGGCGTTTTTCCTGCGCTCGGCGGGGATTATCCCGGGCATTATTAACAGCGTCGTCGTGGCGCTGATCACCCTGGTATTGTCCACGCTGATTGCTGCCCCGGCCGGATACGCCCTCTCGCGCTATGTCTTCCGCGGGCGAGACGCGTTCCGCCTGGCGATCCTGGCGGTGCGCGCCTTTCCGATCGTCGTGCTCTCCATCCCGCTGGCCGTGGTCTTCCTGCGCCTGCGCATCTACGACAGCATCTACAGCCTGGCGCTGATGCACACGGCACTGGCCCTGCCGACGACGGTGCTGGTGCTCAGCAGTGTGTTCGCCAGCATCCCCTACGAGCTGGAGGAAGCCGCCCAGGTCTTTGGCTGTTCGCCGGTGAGGGCCTTCCGCCATGTGGTGCTGCCGCTGGCGCTGCCGGGCATCGCCGCCTCGGCAATCTTTACTTTCGTGCTCTCGTGGAACGAGGGCTTCGCCGCCACAATCCTCACCCTGCGCAACCGCACGCTGCCCGCCCAGGTGCTGGTCAACCTGAACATCTCCTCCGAGCCCTACCAGTTCGCAGGCGGCTTTTTCCTGATGATCCCGGCCCTGATCTTCATCTTCTTCATCCGCCGCTATCTCTTCAACATGTGGGGCCAGATCACCAAATGATTTTCGAGGTGCAAAAGAATGGCTGAAATACGCATAGAAAATGTGACCAAACGCTTCGGCAGCTTTGTCGCCGTGGATAATATCAGCCTGACGGTGGAAGATCAGGAGTTTATGGTGCTCCTGGGCCCCAGCGGCTGTGGCAAGACCACCCTGCTGCGCGCCATCGCCGGGCTGGGGATGGCCGATGAAGGACGCATCTGCATCGGAAACCGTGACGTCACCTACCTGCCGCCGCGCGAGCGCAAGATCTCGATGGTCTTTCAGAGCTACGCTATCTTCCCGCATATGACTGTCTACGACAACATCGCGTTCGGTCTGAAGATGAACCGCTTTGAAAAGCGCGAAATCGACCGGCGCGTGCGCCAGGCGGCGGAGATGCTGCACATCGAAAACATGCTCGACCGGCATCCCAGCGCGATGAGCGGCGGTCAGCGCCAGCGCGTGGCTGTGGCGCGGGCCATTGCCATGCAGTCCGAAGTGCTGCTCATGGACGAGCCCCTCAGCAACCTGGACGCCCTGCTGCGCCTGAAGATGCGCGCCGAGCTGAAGCGCCTGCTGCAGGAGATCAAGGCCACCACGATTTACGTCACCCACGATCAGATTGAGGCCCTGAGCATGGGCGACCGCATCGCCGTCATCCGGGCCGGCCGGCTGCAGCAGGTCGACCATCCCAGTGTGGTCTACGACCGCCCGGCCAATCGCTTTGTGGGCAGCTTTATCGGCAACCCGCCGATGAACTTCCTTTCGGGCCAGGTCCAGCGCCACGACGGCAGAGTTCAGGTGCAGGTGGGCGATCTGACCCTGGTGCCCGAACCCGAGATGCAGCCCTTACTGCAGCAGTTCGACGGCCAGTCCATCAACCTGGGCATCCGCGCCGAGAACATGGACACGCTCGACCAGCCCTCTCCCGACGCAGTGAAGGTCGAGGTGCTGGTGGTCGAGCCGCTGGGCTCCCAGAACCTGCTGACCGTGAGTATCGGAAGCGACGTTATCAAAGTGGCCACGCATCCCAACTTCGAAGTTTCTCCGGGCGACATAGTCTGGCTGCGCTTCCCGGCTGATAAAATACGCTGGATCGAACCCGAAAGCGAAAACGTACTCTATCCAGCCTGATGCCCAACGCACACATCATCAACCACACCCACTGGGACCGCGAGTGGTTCCTGACCTCTGTCTACACCAGCCGCTGGATTCCCGGGCTGGTAGACCGTCTTAAAGAACTGGCGGCGGAAGATCCCGATTTCCACTATCTGCTCGACGGCCAGACCCTGGTGGTCGAAGACCTTTTGCAGCTCGACCCGGCGTATGCCGGGGTGGTGGAGCGGCTGGCGCGCGGCGGAAACCTGCTTATCGGCCCCTATTACTGCCAGCCCGACTGGCGCCTGACCGGCGGGGAGGCCCTGCTGCGCAACCTGCTGTGGGGGCGCCGCGATATGAAGCGTTTTCAGATGCGCACGCACACCGGCTGGCTGGTGGATACCTTCGGCCATATCTCGCAGGCCCCGCAGATCCACCGCCTGTTCGGCATCGATTCGGTTTACATCTGGCGCGGTGCGCCGCAGCTCGAGCCGTGCTTCGACTGGACCGGCCCCGACGGCAGCCGCCTGTTCACCGTAAACCTGTTCGGCGGCTACCGCAACCTGTACGGCGTGACGCACGCCCCCGAGATCGGGGTGAAGCGCCTGCTGGCCGAACTGCAGCGCCTGGAGCCCTATTACCCGACCGCTGAGATCCCCCTGTTCGACGGTTACGACCTGGAAGACAACCCCGAGAACCCGGCCCGCTTTTTCCTCGTCCGCCGGGATGAACTGCCCGCGGGCGTCAATGTACAGGAAGATACCCCGGCTGGGTTTGCCGCCCGCATGCAGGCCCGGACGCATCAGCGGCCGCAGATCTCCGGCGAGCTGCTCTCCGGCAAATACGGGGCGGTCTTCCCGGGGACGCTTTCCGCCCGCACGGCGCTGAAGGTGGCGGCGGCCGACTGTGAACGCCTGCTCTACCAGGTGGGCGAGCCGCTCGAGGCGCTGGCACGCCTGCGGGGGCGGCCCTACCCGGTTCACCAGTATGAAAACTGGAGCCGCCTGCTGCTGCAGAACGCGGTGCACGACTGCATCTGCGGGGTGAGCATCGACCTGGTGCACGAAAAGATGGAGGATATCTACCGCCGGGTCTTTGGCGAGCTGCAGCGCGAGATCCAGGATGCGCTGGACTGCATCCTGGCCGGCTTCGCCCCCGGCCTGTACGCCGTCAGCACCAGTCCCTTCACCTATCAGGGCTGGCAGCCGGCCAGCGACCGCCTGGTGCGGGTGCGCACGGACGGGGTGGGCGTCTGGCCGGTTGATGAGACCCTGGCTGTTGAACCGGCCCGCGAGGTGACTGGCGAGTTCCGCTGGGCGAACTCCCATTACGAAGCCCGGCTGCTTTCGGATGGCACCCTGCAGGTGGGGGATGCTTCCCTGGGCGCGCTGCTGGTCTTTCGCGAGCACGGCGACACCTACTCACAGGAGGCGGGCGAGCTGCTGGGCCGGCTGCACCCGGACGGGGCGTTCCAGGTGCAGCGTGCCGGCGAGCGCTGCTGTGTGCTGACCTTTCCCTGTTCGGGGAGCTGGGACGGCGTGCAGGTAACAGCCCTCGTGCGCGTGCTGTTCGATGACTCGGCGCTTATCCGCTTCCAGGTGGAGCTGGACTCGCACGGCTGCGACTTCCGCGTGGACCTGGTCTTCGAGACCGGGCTGCAGGGTGAAATCCAGGCCGGCATGCCGTTCGATATTGTCACCCGCCCGCCGGCGGACCGCAATCTGCTGCCTGCAGAGCTCGACGAGCCGCTGAATTCCGTGCTCATCGGGCAGCGGGAGCTCGGCTCGGTGGAGCTCTTCCCCTTCCACGATTTTGTGGCCTATTCCACGGGCGCGGTCACGGCGGCCGTACTGGCGCGCGGGCTGCACGCCTACCAGGCGGATGGGGAGGGCCGCATCGCCCTGACGCTGCGGCGCTCGGTCGAGTGGCTGGCGAAGAGCGGCCTGCAGGGGCGTGTGGGTGACGCAGGGCCTTTCTTCTACGTGCCCGGTGCCCGCGAGGAGCGCCGGGTGGTACATGAAGCGGCCTTCCTGCGGGTGGATTACGGCCCCGAAGATCCCCGCTTCCTGGCGGTGGTCGCCGCTTACCAGAACCCGCCGCTGGTCGTGGAGGCCCCTGGCCCCGGGACGCGCCGGGAATGGCCCGTGTTTAAGGAAGACCTGCCGCTCAGCGGGCTGTTCTGCATGGGGGAGCGCACCCTGGCGCGCCTCTACAACCCCACCTCGCGCCCGCTGCCCCTCTCGCGCACGTACGTGCAGACGGACGTGGAGGGCGAGCCCGGGGAGATAATCGAGCAGGCGCCGCCGAAGGCCGTGCTCACGCTGGAACTGCCGCTCGAGGTAGAGCAGGTCGAGGTCCGGTCCAGCCCGGCCCGCTGGTTGAACCCGCCTCCCTGGCGGGTCGGCCCCGATCACGGCCGGCCCGACGCTCAGGTCTTGCGCATGCTGCAGGAGCGCATCGCCGCCCTGGATGCGGAGATCGCAGCGCTGCGGGGCGAGCTGGAGCGCACACAGGGCGCGGAGCGCTACCGCCTGCAGCACCGGCTGTACATCCTGCAGCGGGAGCAGCTCGAGTACCGCCTCACCGTGCGGTTGAACGAGTTGAAGCTGGAGCAGGGAGGCGAACCGGGGCAGGCTTACCTGTACGAACCCGACGAGCAGGTGGCCGTGCTGGGCAAGGCTCTGAATGATCTGCGCATCCGGCGCAGGATTTATGATTATATTGTGCAGGCGATATGAGGAAGGACGCGGAAGGCGCAGAAATCGCAGAGATACGCGAATTATTCATAACCTTCCAGTGAGCGGCGTGAAATGAATGGTAAATCAGGGAAGGGTTGTTGGGGCAGGTCTCAGGCCTGCCCTTTTTAATTCCTGGTGCCCCCTTACCTGCCGCTTTTATGGACCTATGTGGACCCCAGTAACTTAGTCTCACGTGCAGCCGTGCTCGCAAATCTCAGAGGGGTTGAGCGGTATGGAGGTGGGCATGCAGCGACTTTCCGCTCGTCAGGAAAAACAACCTCCCCTCATGCGGCGGGAGGAGCATCTCCAGCCTCTCCACTGGTCCGGCGGCCTCCTGCCCGGCGTCCCATTCCCTCACATACCGTGCTCCCTCAATCCCCAGCATCTCCAGGGGGTAAGTGCGCTGGACGGGCCGGTCGGCCAGGTTGAAGCAGAACACCGCCTCTGCGCCGCGAGCGCCGGCCGGGCGCACCTGCACCACCACCGGATCCCGCCCGGCGAGCGCCAGCGAGTCAAATGCGACCGCGCTGTGCTCCAGCAGCGGAAAACGGCACGGCCCCTCGCCCAGCCCGGACAGCATCTTGAACAGCTGCAGGTTCTCCTCAGGCACCTCGGACAGGTCATCGCTGGTCAGCAGCAGACCGCCGGTCATGCCGGCGTAGATCGCCAGCGAACGCAGCTCGCCCGGGCTGAAATAATGGAAGCGCCCGCGCAGTATCACCACATCGGGGTCGCTCTGCCACAGGATGCCACTGGCGAAATTGCGCGTCGCCGTGTCGCGCAGGCGTTCCGGCGCGGGGCGTTCGCCGCCCCAGGCTGCGCCCACATCGTGGCCGGTGCGCAGCCCGTCCACCAGCCCGGTGGAAGCCCACAGCGGACAGCCGCAGCCGGTCCATATCGCATCGCCGATCTCCTGGCGGATCATTTCGGCCACCCGCCGCCAGACCTCGATGCGGGTCAGGCCGGGCGTGTGGTACACAGCGCGCTGTGGTCCGTACTCGCTGCCGGCATACATGAAGTCGGTTTTGAAATATTCACAGCCCCATTCCTGGCGCCATGTTCGGAACACCCTGCGCAGATACTCGAAGGCGTCGGGATGGGTGGCGTCGAGCACGTAATATTCCTCGCTGCGCTTGTGCCAGCGGAACTCTTCGTAGAAGCGGTAGTGCACCAGCGGACCGCCCGTCTCCCGGTCCTTAAGCACCCAGTCGGGGTGCTGCTGGTACAGACGGCTGCGGTTGCCAACCAGGAAGGGCGCGATCCACAGCCCGGGGATGAAGCCGGCCTTGCGGATCTCCTCCAGCAGGGGGCGCATACCTCCGGGGAACTGCGGTTTGACTTCCAGCCAGTCGCCCATTTCGGGAGTGAATCCGTCGTCGATCTGGAACACCTGCAGGTCGAGTCCCAGGCGTTCGCGCGCTGCGGCGGCGCTGCGTAAATGCTCGCGGATGTTCTGCTCATGAATGGCCGCGTACAGGTTGTACCACGAGCACCAGCCGGTGATGCGCCGCCCGGGAAGGCGCGGGGCGGGGGATGCAGCCGCGGCGATCCGCCGGGCCCAGGAGCGCAGCCCGTCCTCCGCCCCGGACGGATGCGCATAGAAGAACAGGCGCTCGGAAGCGCAGACCTCGCCGCATTCAATGCGGCGGCGGTCCCACAGCGTCTCAACCCCCAGCGCCAGCGGCTGTTGAGGGTAGAAAGTGAAGGTCTGCTGGAAGCGGTCGTGGCGCTCGAAGCCGAGCAGGGCGGTCCCGGCTCCGTAGCGCGGCAGGAACTGCGTCATAGCGTAGCCGCGCACCACTTCATCCTGGCTCTCCGGGTCGACGTAGCTGCTGCCGTCCCAGCTGTGATAACCCTGGCGCAGGTAGGCGCCTGCGTTCTCCACGGCGGCAAAGTGCAGACCAAAGGAGTCCAGCGGTTCGCCGCCGGGCCAGCCCTGCAGCCGGCAGCGCAGCCAGCCTGCGCTCTCATCCCCGGCCGGGTTGTGCGCCTCCACCTCAAAGACCAGACCGTCCTTCCCCTGCCAGCGTACGATGAAGCCCTCTTCCAGGCGGCTGACCTGTGCCCCGGAGACCTCGAGCAGCCGGCCGTTGACCAGCGGCGCACCGCCCCGCAGAGTGACCGGCCCATCGCGCAGCTCCAGGCGCTGTTCCGCATCAACCACGGCTCTCATCCCAGCTGCACCTCCTGGCGTGTCTGCGCCGACCGGACCGCAGCCAGAGCCAGGTCCAGCGACAGGGCGCCCTCGCGCAGCGGCGTGCGCGCCGGCCGGCCGCTGCGGATCGCCTCGATCAGGTCCAGCATCTGCGCTTTGAGCACATCGCGCTCGCTTTCAACGCGCTGCGGTTCGGGGTTGCTGCCGGGGGAGGGGGCCGTCTGGTAGATGACGGCCGGGTGGGGGCCGCTGAACTCGGCTGTGAGGTTCCGGGCCACCAGGCGGTAATCGTGGATCCAGCGGTTGGGGATGGCGCCGTTGGTCACATAGATCACCCCCAGCGCACCGCCCTCGAAACCGATCACTACGGCGCTCACATCCTCGCTGGTGTAGTCGGGGATGTGGCGGTGAAAGAGGTTTTCCTGGCGGCAGAATACCGTTTTCGCCTCGCCCATCAGGTAGCGGGCCAGATCCAGCAGGTGGATGCCCTGCTCGACAAGCTGCCCGCCGGACTTCTCACGCACGCGCCACCAGGGCGAGTGCAGGGCGTTGGCGAAGTAGCGCGCGCTGAACAGCCCCACCGGGCCGCTTTCGCCGGATTCGATGCGCCGTTTGAGCGCTTCCACCGCCGCCCCAAAGCGGAATTTGAAGCCCACCTGCGTGACGACCCCCGCGGCCTCCGCAGCGTGCACCATGCGCCATGCCAGGGCGGAATCGAGCGCCAGCGGCTTCTCCACCAGCAGGTGGATCCCCCGCTGCGCGGCCAGCTCGACCTCATCGCTGTGCCCGTAGGGGGGCAGGGCGACGATCAGCACATCCAGCCCGGCTTTTTCGATCAGGTCGTGATGGTCCGTGTAGACCGCCGCCTGCCCGCCGGTAAACTGCTGCGCCAGCGCCGCGGCGCGCTCCGGGTGACGGTCGCAGACGGCGGCCAGTGCCACCTGATCCTGCAGCTCCAGCAGCACCCGGGCATGCTCGCGGGCGAAGCTGCCGCAGCCTAAAATGCCCACCTGCAGCCTGCTCATCTGGTACGCTCCTTTTGTTGGATCACTTTTCAGCTTCCGAGAAGTCCAGCACCACCTGCAGCACGTCGCCGCGGCCTTCTGCCAGAAGCCGGTACGCTTCCGCAGCCTGCCTGAACGGGATGACGTGGGTGATCAGCGGGCGCAGGTTCAGCTCGCCTTCCGCCTGCAGGCGCATGACCGTCTGCACCAGGCGCTCGCGGTTCCAGCGGTGGCTGATGTGCGCCGGCGAGGCGGAGATCTGCGAGCAGATCAACTGCACCCGGTTGTGGTGGAACTCCTCGCCCAGATACAGGCCGCGCGCTTCTCCCTGGAAGAAGCCCAGGCTGACCACGCGCGAGTTGAACGCCGCGGCGCGGATGGCTTCGTTGAGCGCCGCGGCGTTCCCGGTCACCTCGATCACTACGTCCGCCCCCAGGCCGCCGGTCAGCGCTTTGATCGCTTCGGCGGGGGATCCCTGCTGCGGGTTGAGCGCTGTGTCGATCGCCCCCAGCCGGTGGGCAAGTTCCAGGCGCTCGTCGAAGAGATCGACCCCGATCACGCGCGCCCCCGAGCGGCGGGCAAGCTGGGCGGCGATCTGCCCCGGCACGCCCAGGCCGAAGACGGCGGCCGTTTCGCCGATCAGGATCCCGGCGTCGTGGATCCCGTTGAGGGCTACCGGGCCAATGTGGGAGAAGATCCCCAGGACCGGGTCCAGCCCGTCCGGCAGGATGCGTGAGGCAGCGCGTTCTGCAGGGAGCACCGCCGTGCTGCGGTGCCCCCAGATGCCGTACACGATATCGCCCTCGCGCGGGGCATCGACGCCGGGCCCCACTTCGACCACCTCGCCCACCTCTTCGTAGCCAAAGCCGCCCAGTGGGTAAGTCTGGCTGGGGTTTGCTGCAGGCAGGAACAGGCGGCTGCGGGAATCCCACTGTTTACGGGTGTAGGGGTTGGTGCCGCGGTACAGGCTGAGCTCGGTGCCGGCGCTGATGCCCGAATACAGGGTGCGCAGGCGCACCTCGCCGGCCTGCAGTGGACGCTCTTCGACACTGCGGAAATCGATCTCCCCCGGCTGCGGAAGGTATAACTCGGTGCTCATGTATTTCTCCGTGATGATGTCATTCTGGTCCGCCTGCGGCAGACCGGGATAAGTATAAACCAGGCGGGGAGGGCAGGGCTAAAAATGGGGTGCATATTATCTCGCTTCCACGCAGAGCGTGGGAGCGCCAACCGGGGCGCTCCGCGCCCGCTGCCGGGCAATTCGCAGTCATGGATCAACCGGCTGCGCCGGTGAGCGAGTTAAAACCGGTCCAGAATGCCCGTCTGCTGCTCGCTGCTCCTCGTGCCCCTGATGCGTGCGCGGCCGGCACCCCTGCGGGCAGCTGCCCTGATCTCAGAAACAGCCCATATTGGGGAATGTGCCTTCTCGCTTTCAGTTTACTGCCTGTACATTGCATTCCCCGTATCCCTGGTCGCTGAGATCCGCGGGTTGTCTATTCAGCAGTCAAGCAGTTTTCGACTGAGCATACGAAATATGCCGCTCTGGATTCCTGGCTGCGGTTTCCAGGCTGCCTGGTTACTATGAAGAAGTTAAAAACCTGCCTTTGTAAAAGGTAAGCTTTACCCGCTGTCATGAATGCGATGTAATCAGGAAAATTAGTCTGTAATCAGGACAATTGTATGCAGCCAGGGATGACACATGACACATGCCGCCTTTTGGGGGCGCGGTTAAAATGACATTAGCCTCTATCATGAACCAATTTCAATGCTGTTGCGCAAATGGAGTCTTCTCCTGCTGCGCGCACAGCACCAGATCCATCATAAAGGTAAGGTATCGTGATCACCCAAGAACAGATTCAAAAGGCGCTCACCCAGGTGATTGACCCTGAGCTGGGCCGCAATATCGTCGAACTGGGTATGGTTCGAGACATCCAGATCCAGGACGGTCATGTCGATCTGACCCTGGTCCTCACGGTGATGGCCTGCCCGCTGAAGAATCAGCTCAAGCAGGACACCGAAGCCGCTGTACGCTCCGTCCCGGGTGTAGAAAGCGTCACCGTTAAACTGGACGCCATGTCGCCTGAGGAGCGCCAGAAACTGCAGGACAGCCTCTCTCCGGCGCTGCGCATGAACCGCATCGGCCGCGTGGTGGCGGTGATGAGCGGTAAGGGCGGCGTGGGCAAGTCCTCGGTCACCGCCATGCTGGCGGTCGCCCTGCAGCGCATGGGGCACCGCGTCGGCGTGCTGGATGCCGACATCGGCGGGCCCAGCATCCCCAGGCTGTTCGGGATCAAAGGCCCCGTGCGCGGCGGCCCGCTGGGTATCCTGCCCGTTGAAACCCGCACGGGCATCAAAGTGATGTCCACCAACCTGATGCTCCCCGAAGAGGACGCGGCGCTGATCTGGCGCGGCCCTGTGATGAGCGGTACCGCCCGCCAGTTCTGGAAGGATGTGTGCTGGGGTAAGCTGGATTACCTGCTCGTCGACCTGCCGCCCGGCACATCCGATGTCACGCTGACCGCCATGCAGAATTACCCCCTGGACGGGGTGGTGATGGTCACCATGCCGCAGGGCCTGTCGTCTATGGTCGTGCGCAAGACGGTGCACATGTGTCAGGAGCTGAAGGTCCCCATCCTGGGCATCGTGGAAAACATGAGCTACTTCGTCTCGCCGGAGACCGGCACGAAGTTTGAAATCTTTGGCCCCAGCCATACCGGCCTGGTGGCGGAATGCTCCGGCGCGCCTATCCTGGCCCGCCTGCCCATCGACCCACAGCTCACATCCCTGGCCGATTCAGGTCACATCGAGGAGTACGAAAGCGAGGCCTACGCCGAACTGGCATCGGCATTTATCGAAGCGGCTTCGCCGGTCGAACCGGCGCCGGCGGCGCCCTGGCTGCGCTAAAACTATGCCAGACTGCTGACGGCCTGGAAATGAGATGGCTGCAGGCGGTCTGTGAACAGGATGCGGACCGCTTGCAGCCGCCGGACACCGTTAACCTTACCAGTCGAATGTTCCATCACTGCACGCTCTCATGCAGCCAGCGCAGCGTGCAGGGAAAGAGTGGGTTTATCGCAAGTGAACCTATCGAGGGTAACGCCTGAAACGACGAATGCCGTTGAACTCCAGCACGCCCAGGGACGGAGGGGGAGTTTTCTGGCGTCCCGGTTCGGCCTGCGTTTCAAGCTCGTCGCCCTCACCACCAGCATCGCGCTGGTTGTCATCTGGCTTTCCGTTGCTCTCCTGTTCAATTTCCAGCGCCAGCAGTTAATCGAAAGCACCTACAACACCGCCGAAACGCTCACTGGCGCCATTCAGGTCAGCCTGGAGCACGCCATGCTGACCCGGGATTGGGAGATGGTCGACCAGGTCCTCCATGCTGTGGCCCAGGAAGAAGCCGTGACCTCGGTGCGCATCATGGGCCCAAACGGGAAAGTGCGCGCCAGTACGATCCACAGCGAAAAGGGTGTGCAGTTTGGCATGAACAGCGCCATCTGTCAGAGCTGCCACGCGCAGGGGCAGGCGCTGGAGAACCGCACCATCATTACGAACTCCTCCAGGGGCAGCCAGGCGCTGCTCAGCGTGAAAGCAATTGAGAACCAGCCGCAGTGTTATACCTGTCACGATCCGGAGCAGCAGCTCCTGGGCGTGATGATGCTCGAGACGCCCATAACCGCCCTCAACGACCAGCTCAAGCAGGCCCTGGGGCAGAGCGTGTTCCTGGGGCTGATTGCTTTCACACTGCTGGTGGGCATCCTCATCCCGGTGCTCAATCGCTATGTAATTCAGCCCATCGAGGTTCTGTCGCACGGGGTTGCCGAGATCGCCTCGGGCAATCTGGATACCGAGGTCCAGGAGGGGCAGTCTGACGAACTGGGTGATCTGGCACGCTCGTTCAACTCCATGAGCCGGCAGTTGAAGAGCACCTACGAAAAGATGGCCCGGCGCGAACAGGAACTGGCGGTCCTCAATGATGTCGGCCGGGCTGTGGGCCAGCTGCGCAGTCTGCAGGATATCCTGGATTTCACCCTGGATACCGTGCTGCACTCGTTCAGGATGGCAGCCGGGGTAATCTACCTGTGGGATGAGGACATCGGCCGCTGTGAGCTGCAGGCCGCGCGCGGGTATACCCAGGCGCAGATTGATGAAATCGTCAAACGCCGTATGTCCGGCTACGACATCCCCACGCAGGTGGCCTCCAGCGGGAAAGAAGAGCTGGTGGTCGACGTCACCCGGGATGCCCGCTTCGCCGGCATCTGGAATCCGGGCGAACCGCGTTCCTACCTGTGCCTGCCGCTCGTCTCACGCGGGACGGTGGTGGGCGTCATGTCGCTGACCACCCGTCCCGACCGTTTTTTGACGGAAGCCGATGTGAATTTTCTCAAGGCCGTCGGCTGGGAGGTTGGCATCGCCATCGATAACGCGCTGCTGCTGGACAGCGCACAGCAGCGCGAGCGGCAGGCGATTGCCCTGCACGAACTGGGCACGCGCATCTCCGCTTCGCTGGCGCTGAGTGAGGTCCTCGACGCGGTGGCCGACGCCGCCCGCCAACTGCTGCAGGCCGATATCGGGCTGGTGGGGCTGCTGGATGATGTACAGCAGATGATCGTCATCCGCTCCGTTTCCGGCGAGCCGGCCAGCAGGTTGAGGGGTGAGCGCATCCTGCTGCGCGACAGCGACTCGGAGAAGGAGTTTATCCGTGGAAAGCCCCTGCTGGTGGAAGTGTACACACCTGGCCAGCGCCTGCTGCATGACCTGGATCACCTGCCGGCTGGGCAGGTGACCTCCTTCCTGGCCGTCCCGCTGCTGCGCGGGGACCGGCTGCTGGGCCTCATTGAAGTCCTGGCACTGCAGTCGCGCCGTTTCCAGCAGTCCGACGCCGAGGTGCTGCAGCGCCTGGCCCAACAGGTTGTGGTTTGCATCGAAAACGCACAGCTCTACAAGCAGCTCCGCTTCCTGGCTACACTGGAGGAGCGCGACCGGCTGGCGCGCGAGCTGCACGATCACCTGGCCCAGACGCTGGGCTACCTGAATGTTAAAGCTTCGATGACCGCCGATCTGGTTACCGATCGCAAATACCTCCTGGCCCTGGAGAGCCTGGATGAACTGAAGCGTGTGGCCAAAATGGCGTACACCGACGTGCGCGAGGCCATTTTCAACCTGCGCACCACCATCTCAGCCAGCACCAGCCTGCTGGCCTCGCTGCGGGAGTACCTGGCCCAGTACAGTGTGCATTACGGCCTGGATGCGCATCTGGTGATCGAGAACGACGACGCCGACGAATTTACACCCGAGGTGGCCAGCCAGCTCCTGCACATTGTTCAGGAAGCGCTGACCAACGTGCGCAAGCACTCACAGGCCACCCGCGTGCTGGTGCGCTACGACCAGTCTGGTCCCCAGATACGCGTCACAATCGAAGACAACGGTCAGGGGTTTGTCCCTGAGGAGGTTCCCAGAGATGGACACCAGCATGTGGGCCTGAACATCATGCGCGAGCGTGCGGAGAGCATCGGTGGGAGCCTGATTCTCGATTCTGCGCCGGGGCAGGGCACGCGCGTGATTGTCAGCGCCCCCATCCTGCTGGAAGAATAAAAAAGGATCACAAATGCTGCGTATCTTATTAGTTGACGACCATATTCTCTTCCGCAAGGGCGTGGCGGCTCTGCTGTCTTCACGCCAGGACGTTGAGGTGGTGGGGGAGGCCGGCGACGGCCTGGAAGCGATTGAGAAAGCGCGCGATCTGCTGCCCGACATTATCCTCATGGATATTGGCATGCCGAAGTGCAACGGACTGGAAGCCACCCGCTGCATCAAGCACGAGATGCCGCATGTCAAGATCGCCATCCTGACCGTATCAGACGATGACCAGCACCTGTTCGACGCCATCAAGAGCGGCGCCCAGGGCTACCTGTTGAAGAACCTGGAACCGCGCCAGCTCTACGACATGCTGGACAGCCTGGCGCGCGGTGAAGCGCCGCTTTCCGGTGCCATTGCTATCAAGATCCTGGAGGAATTTACCCGCCCGCAGCGCGAGGCCGTAGTCGAAGCGGGGGTAGGCGAAGAACTGACCGGCCGCGAAATCGAGATCCTGCAGCTTGTCGCCGAGGGGCTGACCAACAAGGAAATCGCCCAGCGGCTGTGCATCTCTGAGAACACCGTCAAGATCCACCTGCGCAACATCCTGGAAAAACTGCACCTGCAGAACCGCATCCAGGCGGCGGTATACGCCGTGCGCCAGGGGCTGGTGGACGAAACCGGCTCCTGACGGCACAGAGCGCCGCCTCCATATAGCCCAGTTGGGCTATATGCCGTCCGGCACATACACCCAGATGAGCTATCTACGGATAGCTCTTTTTGCTTTTAAAGATCGCCCGGAGTAGTGTACCGGATAGGGGTCAATTTCATTATGATGTAATTGGAAAAAGTATACATTTTTCTCCCCAGTTAATGACAACGAAATACGTAAACGGCTCTCACAGGCTGGACTGCTTTCAGGAAAGGAGTGTCTCAGAAGAAAAATCAACCCCAGGGCCCTATCCAGCAAGTAAGCAATTGTCGATTCAGCAAAACTATTGTGGAGGATATGATGGCACCAGTTGAACGGCGAGACAAGCCGGAACCCGTAACACGGAGAGATAAAAAGCCAGATCCCCGGACGCCTCAGCAGGAGCAGCAGGTGGAGAGCGGCGGCAGCCTGAACCGCCGTGAGTTCCTCACCCTGACCGGCACCGGAATTGCGGGTCTGGTCATCGGCGGCGTGGTGGGACGAGAGCTGTTCCCCAAAGAAGCGCCTCCCGCCCCTGGGCCTACCCCGGCGGCTCCAGCAGCGGAGGCACCTGCCGGTGAAGAATCGCCTTATAAGGCCGGTTACAACCTGGTCTATGACCCTTACCTCTGCACCGGCTGTCTGTCCTGCGCCACTGCATGCGCGGAGAAGTGGGCAGCCGAACTGCACCCCGAAGAGACCAAAGACGTAGTCAATCTGGAGTTCTCCCGCATCCGCCCCATGCGCTTCCAGTATGTGGACGTGGTGAACATGTGCCACTACTGCCAGCTCGAAGCCTGGGCGGAAGGTACGGATGAGTTCCCCTGCCAGTTCGTCTGCCCGGAAGACGCCATCATCACCGTTCCGGAAGGCGAAGGCAAACCCGGCTTCTACGGTATGGGCTACAAGTGGGTCGACCAGGACAAATGCCTGGGCGTCGATAAGTGCTGGCGCTGCGCAGAGATCTGCGAGGATCAATTCGGCAGCGGCATCTCTTACGACCCGATCAGCAAGAAGGCCCAGGGCTGCACTCGCTGCGGCGGTGATCCGGAATGCGTCAAGGCCTGCCCGAACGGCGCGCTGCAGTGGGTCCCACAGTTGAAGAACGGCCGCTATTTTGCTCAGTCTCCGACCGCTGCGGCTGAACTTCTTTACCGCAAGATGTACAACGTGAGGAGGACTCTATAATGGCCGAGCTAAAAGGGATGACCGGTAAGATCGCACGCGTCGATCTGACAAGTGGAACCGTTACCGTCATCGAACCCGAAGAAGAAGTTTATCGGAAATATCTGGGTGGTTCGGCCCTCGGACTGTACTTCCTGATGAAGGAAGGCATTGCCAGCCCCGATATCCACCCCCTGTCTCCGGAAAATCTGTTTCAGGTCATGATCGGCCCCATCACCGGCGCCGGTCCGAACGCCCGCTCGGTCACCGTCACCAAGAGCGCCTACAACTTTATCTCCATCGCTACCAGCGGCGGTCACGCGGCTTCTGAGCTGAAGTTTGCTGGCTGGGACGGCATCCAGGTGGTCGGAAAGGCCGAAAAACCGGTTTACATCGCCGTGATGGACGATGTGATCGAGATCCGCGACGCCAGCCACGTGTGGGGCAAGAGCATTGAAGAAGGCGAAATGATCCTCAAGTCTGAGGTCACCGCCGAGCTTGAGACCCGCGAGGCGATGATTCGCGACGCCGACCTGACCCCCGAATGGGCTGCCCTGCGCCCGCCCAAGCGTGAAGGCCTGGGCAAGAAGCGCCTGGCGCATGTCTGGATGATCGGCCCGGCAGGCGAAAACCAGGTCTGGTTCGCCAATGTGATGACCGAAGGCGCTCGCGCACACGGCCGCTACGGCCCCGGCGCAATCATGGGCTCCAAGAACCTGAAAGCCATTGTGGTGCGCGGCACCAAGGGCCACCGCCTGGCCGACAAGGCGAACTTCATGCGCCTGGTCAAAGAAATCCAGCAGTCCGAGCTGGGCAACTACGCCATGCGCACGCTGGGTACCACGAACATCGGCTCACGCGCCAACCTGATCGAGAACGGCTACCCGGTGCGCAACTGGCAGTACACCGGCTGGGCCGACCCGCACATCAAGGCCATCGACGGCGTCTTCATGGACATGACCTCCTACGTGAGAAAGCAGGCCTGCCCGAACTGCTTCATCCACTGCCTGATGACGGTAGAGGTCACCTCTGAAGACCCGATGATGGACGGCACCCTCACCGACATGCCCGACTGGGAGGCTATGGGTCAGGTGGGCGGCAACCTGGGTTACTTCGAAATGCCCGGCGCGACTCCTGCCGATCCCTTCACCGGCACACACGTCGACGAGGCCGAGAACCTGGCCAAACTGCAGTTCACCACCTTCCTCTTCGATAACTATGGAATGGACTTCATCGAGGGCGGCGCTCTGCTGGCCATGCTCATGGAGCTGCGCCAGCGCGAGCTGATCACCCCTGAAGACCTGGACGGAATCGACCTGCAGTGGGGCGATGTCCACGCTGTGGAAGCCATCGTCAAGAAGCTTGTTTACCGCGAAGGCATCGGCGATGTGCTCGCCAAGGGCGCCTGGGAGACGGCCAAATACTTTGCCGAGAAGAAGGGCAAGCCCGAGATCATGAAGTACCCGCAGACTGGCCGCCGCTACGGCCAGCCGGCCCACGGCACCCGCGGTGAGGACAAGGACGCCCTCGAATACGTCACCGTCTCGCGCCCCTGCGAGCACACGGGCGGCGGCGGCGCTGGCTTCATGCAGGGCGACTATGCTGCCGCGATCGCCGGCCAGAACAACAAGTGCGCCACCGACTCGCTCGTGGCCTGCAGCTTTGGCTCGGGTCACATGGCCGGTAAGGTTGTGGACCTGGTCAAGGCGGCTACCGGCTGGACGGACTTCACCGAAGAAGACCTTTTCAACGTAGGTGCCCGCCAGTACGCCATGGCCCGCCTGTTCGACATCCACACCCAGCAGCTCAAGGATCCCAAGGAAGAATGGGATAAGCTCGTCCCGGACCGCTGGTTCGACGACCCGATCCCCTTCGGTATCCACAAGGGCGAAACTGCCTACGACGGCGACCGCAAGAAGTTGTTCGACGAAGCGCTGCCGGCCTACTGGAGGGAGCGCGGCTGGACCGAGGACAAGGGTATTCCGAAGATCGAGACCCTGAAGGCGCTTGGCCTCCCCGATGAGGTCGTCAAGATCGCCGAACAGCACCTCTGATCCTGACGGCTGCAGGTGCATTGACTGGAGGCCCCACCTGGATGTCCCCCACCGGGCTGGGGCCTCCTGAATAACTTAATACATTTACGGACCTGCCAGAATTTTATCGATAGCAAAGGACACGGCCGGCAGCATGGAATATGAGCAGTTGTTTGAACGCAATCTGGGGATCTTTACGCCTCAGGAGCAGGCCCGCATACGCGATTCCCGCGTAGTCATTGTTGGCACCGGCGGCATTGGGGGTGTGGTAGCCGTGGCGCTGGCTCGCAGTGGGATGCAGCACTTTGTGCTCTTCGAGCACGATACCTACCAGCCTTCGAACATGAACCGCCAGATCGTCTGCCGCACCGACACGCTCGGCATGAATAAGGCCATTGCTGTGTGCGAAGAGATCGGCAAGATCAACCCGGCTGCGGAGGTGGAAGTCTTCCCGCGCGGTCTGCGCCCGGATGAAATCGACCAGGCCATCCAGATGGGTGATGTGTTTATGCCGGCCGCGGATGAATGGCCGCTGAGTATCGCTGCGCTGAACCGGGCTAAAGAACTGGGTAAGCCGGCCATTATGGCTTATCCGGTAGGCGCGCTGACCCGTGTGTGCACCTTCCTGCCTGAGAGCCCCTACGCAGCGGAGTGCCTGGTGATGCCCTACCAGGCCCCTTATGAAGAACTCATCGACTTTATGAACAACCCCGCCAACCGCCGCATTCTGCATTACTACATGCACGAAGGCGCCTGGCTTCCGGATTGGTTCGCCGAGTGGTGCGAGGGCCGCAGGCCGCATGCCCAGTTCTGCATTCCGGTGTGGATTACCGGTTCGCTGGCGGCGCTGGAGATTATCAAACTGGTTTCGGGCAAGTGGAAGCCGGTGGCGGCGCCGCGCTACTGGCATATCACCCCCGAAGGGGCCAGCATCCGCAGGTTTGGACTGGGGCGGCGGCTGCTTTCACGCTATATGCGCCATGGGAGAGGGAACCGAATGCTGCCCTTCCTGGCAAAACGCCCCGGACTGGTGCGCCTGTTCACCCGCCTGATCAGCTGACCGCTGAACGCGTTTGTGCGGTAGACGGCACCAGGACCAGAAGAGGACAGAAGTGAAAATACGCGGTATTGAAATCAATTTCCTGGCTCTACTGGGGACAGGCCTGTTAATTGCCTCGATGTTCTTCCCCTGGTGGAGCTTCGCGCTGGAATGGACCCCACGGACGGATATTTACCCCTATGTGATCGATGGGCCGGGGAGCGAACTGGTCGGGTATTCGCGCAGCCCTTCGATGAGCATTCTCACCGGAGTACTGGCCGCCTGCATTCTCATGATGCTGGCCGGCGGGTTCCTCAGGGGAAAAGCGGCTCCCATCCTGCTGGGGATTTCCGGCCTTCTCACCCTGACCGGCAGCTTCCTGTTGATCAGACGTCTGGGTGGTGTGGCTGCCCGTTTTCACATCCCCCTGCACGGCAGCGGTACGACCTTTTACGAAATGATGATCATCGAAACCTGGGCGTCCCTCCAGCCGGGTTTGTTTCTGGCTGTAGCAGCGGGCCTCCTGGCGCTGCTCGCCTGTCTTTCCGAAACGCGTTTGTTTCGCGGAGGTTAGTTAACCATGAAAGAGGATGTCCAGCAGCAGGTTTCAGAACTCGAGGAGCAGTATTCTCGCGGCCAGATCAGCCGCCGGGATTTCCTGCGTGCGCTGGCTCTGCTGGGTATCGGTCTGGGCCTGGGTGAAGTGACCGCTGCCTGCAGCCCGGCTGCGGATGCGGTCCGGCCGTCCGCCGCCTCCGCGACCCCCACCGCCCTGCATCGTGAATGGATCAACGACCCTGGTTTTGGCGAGGTCACCCCCGGGCCGGCTCCAACCAGCCCCTGGGCCGGGCAGCCGGTAGCCGGCAGCTCCGCGGCCGCGGAACCGGCAGCCGCTGGGCCCACGCCAGCGGAAGAACAGGCCTCGCCCATTGCCCCGGAAGCCCCCCAGCAGCCTCCGGCGGCCAAAGTGTTTTTCTGGAGCTGTACGTCCTGTAGGGAGCGCTTCCCTAATTTAGACGCCCTGGAGCGCCACACGTTGAAGGTTCACTGGCGCCGCATTCCTGAAATCCGCCAGGTAGACGAGCCCACTTACGCCCGCTTCATCGTCGGCGAACTGGAGCGCTTCGACGAACGCAACACCGCTTTCTGTCGCGAGGTCTGGGATAAAGAATAGCAGGCCCAGCTGCAGGCAGCCGCCGCACTGGCGCCCCCGTTGAACGCGAAGGGCATCGAGGGCCGGGCGCTGGGAGCGGGGGCAATCTTTGTCGACGATTACGCCGGTTCGTTCAACCCCGAGTACCGCGGCTACGACGGACGCCAGCGGGAGGGGGGCGGGTTATACAGCTGGGATGAGGAACCCAGCCCCGAGCGCTTCCCGGTGGACGACCCGGAATGGATGACCGCCCGCGTTAAACAGGTGGCGCGCTTTTTCGGCGCCAGCCTGGTAGGCATCACGAAGGTCGATCCGCGCTGGGTGTATTCGCACTATTTTGAACGCACCACCGGCAAGACCGGGAAGCTGGAGATCCGTTACAGGTACGCCGTTGTGATCGCCACCGAGATGGACTGGGATTTCGTCAACACCTCGCCGGATTGGGAGGCCAGCGCCGCGGCCGCCCTGGGCTACTCGCATATGGTCGAGGTGGCCGGATCGCTGGCGCGCTACATCCGCATGCTGGGATACCCCGCGGTGCCCAGCGGCAACGACACCGCCCAGAGCATCCCCCTGGCGATCGATGCCGGCCTGGGAGAGCTGGGCCGCAACGGCCTGCTGCTCACCCCCGAATTCGGCCCGCGTGTGCGCCTGTGTAAGGTCTTCACGGACTTACCCCTTATTCCAGACCGTCCCATCGACTTCGGCATCCAGACTTTCTGTGAGACCTGCCACTCCTGCGCGCAGTCCTGTCCGGTCGACGCCATCCAGTGGGGCGACCGCAGCACCGAGGTCCCCTCCATCTGCAACCGCAAAGGGCTGCTGCGCTGGACGGTGGACACGGCGCGCTGTTATCTGTACTGGAAAGAGAACGGGAAAAGCTGTGGAAACTGCATGGCAGCCTGCCCCTGGGCTTTCCAAAACCCGCGAGACTGGCTGGAGTACCCCAAGCAGTAATCGTTATCCGAACTTTATACATTCAGAAAGGGTGCAAACACATGGAAGTAGATATCCAAAAGGTCGATGCTATCCTGGAACGCCACGGCACCGAAAAGCGCAGCCTGATCCCTGCGCTGCTGGAGATCCAGGATGAGTATCACTACCTGCCCCCGGAAGCGCTCGAGCGTGTGGCCGAGCACATCCGGGTGCCGATGATCCAGGTGTACGAGGTGGCCTCTTTCTACAAGGCGTTCAGCCTGGAGCCGCGCGGCAAGCATATTGTCACCGTTTGCCTGGGCACGGCCTGCCATGTGCGCGGCTCTGACCGCCTGATCGATCAGGTGGGACGCATCCTGGGCATCGAGCCTGGCCAGACAACCGAAGATTACCAGTTTACCCTGGAGGGCGTGAACTGTTTGGGGACCTGTGCCCTGGGGCCAGTGATGGTGATCGACGGCAAATATTACGGCAATATGACCGCCACCAAAGTGGAGCGCATCCTTAAGAAGTACATGGCGGCCGAGGAGGTAGCAGAGAATGGTTAAAGAGCGAACCCCAGCTGCTCTGGCTCTGGAGAAACGGCGCGGAGAAATCCTGGCCGGCCGCGATCCATCCAGGCCGTGCATCACCGTTTGCGCCGGGACTGGCTGCACCGCCGGCGGCGGTTTGGATCTGTGCACTGCCCTGAAGCAGGCTGTCAGCGATCAGGGTGCACAGGATAAAGTCGACGTCAAGATCACCGGCTGCCGCGGTTTCTGCGAGCAGGGCCCGCTGGTCACCGTGCTGCCCGATAAGGTCTTTTATACCCGTGTGCAGCCCAAGGACGCCGCCGAGATCGTGCAGAAGACCATCCTGGAAGGCCAGGTGGTGGAGCGCCTGCTCTATAAAGACCCGGTCAGCGGCGAGCGCTGCGTGCACGAAGATGACGTGCCCTTTTACAGAGAGCAGATGCGCGTGCTGCTGCACGACAGCGGCTCGATCGACCCTACATCCATCGACGATTATCTGGCCGTAGGCGGTTACCAGGCGCTGCAGAAGGCGCTCTTCGATATGCAGCCCGAGGAGATCATCGCCGAGGTGAAGAACGCAGGTCTGCGCGGGCGCGGCGGCGCCGGCTTCCCCACCGCCACCAAGTGGGAGCTGTGCCGCAGGGCGCCAGGCGATCCCAAGTATGTGATCTGCAATGCAGACGAGGGCGACCCTGGCGCATTCCAGGACCGCAGCCTGATCGAGGCCAACCCGCACAGCGTGCTCGAAGGCATGATTATCGGTGCTTATGCCATCGGCGCCAGCCACGGCTTCATTTACATCCGCCACGAATATCCCCTGGCGGTGGAGCGCATCCGCCTTGCCATCCAGGCCGCGCGTGAATACGGCCTGCTGGGCGAGAATATCCTGGGGAGCGGCTTCAGATTTGACGTGGACGTGCAGCTTGGCGCCGGCGCGTTTGTGTGCGGTGAAGAGACTGCGCTCATCGCTTCCATCGAAGGCAGGGCCGGTGAACCCACCGCACGCCCGCCCTATCCGGCCCAGAAAGGGCTGTTCGGGCAGCCGACCAACATCAACAACGTCAAAACCTGGGCCACCGTCACCCACATCATCAACAAAGGCGCAGACTGGTACAGCCAGATCGGGACGGAGAACAGCAAGGGCACCACGATCTTCTCCCTGGTGGGCAAGATCAAAAACACCGGCCTGATCGAGGTCCCCATGGGCATCACCCTGCGCACGCTGATCGAGGAAATCGGCGGCGGGTCGGCGACCGGTAAGAAGCTCAAAGCCGTACAGACCGGCGGCCCCTCAGGCGGCTGCATCCCCGAGAGCCTGTGGCACCTGCCGGTGGACTACGACAGCCTGAAAGAAGCCGGCTCCATCATGGGCTCGGGCGGCATGATCGTCATGGATGAAACCACCTGCATGGTGGACATGGCGCGCTACTTCCTGGAGTTCTCCCGCTTCGAATCCTGCGGGAAGTGCACCGCCTGCCGCGAAGGCGTGACCCGCATGTACGAGATCCTGGACTACATCACCCGCGGCTATGGCCAGGAGGGTGATATCGAGCTGCTCGAGGAAATCGGCAAGTCGATTAAAGAGAGCGCGCTGTGCGGCCTGGGACAGACCGCCCCGAACCCGGTGCTGACCACCATCCGCTATTTCCGCGATGAATACGAAGCACACATCATGGACAGCCGCTGCCCGGCCGGCGTGTGCAAGGAGCTGATCACCTACTACATCATCCCTGAGAAATGCAACGGCTGTGGTCTGTGTCTGCGCATGTGTTCGAGCAACGCCATCAGCGGAGAGAAGAAGCAGCCCCACGAGATCGATACGGAACTGTGCATCCGCTGCGGCATCTGCAGAGATGTGTGCAATTTTGACGCCGTTATGGTGGAATAGGGAGTGCATGCAATGGTAAATGTAAAAATCAACGGTGAAGAGATCCAGGTCCCCGAGGGCACTTCGGTGCTCGAGGCCGCCTGGCACGCGGGGATCTACATCCCCACCCTGTGTAATGATCCCGACCTGACCCCCTACGGCGCCTGCCGGCTGTGCCAGGTGGAGATCACCCGTAACGGCAGTGGACGGAAGACGATCACCACCTCCTGCAACACCACCGTCGAAGAGGGCATGGTGATTGAGACCGACACGCCCGAGGTGGAGGCGAACCGCCGCGTGATGGCCGACCTGCTGCTGTCGCGCTGCCCCGAAGTGCCTTCCATCCAGCGCATCGCTGCGGAACTGGGCGTGTACGAGCCCAGCTACCCGGCCGAAAACCAGGATGAAGACTGCATTCTGTGCGGCCTGTGCGTGCGCGCCTGCGACGAAATCGCCGGGCAGCATGTGCTCGGCCTCGTGGGGCGCGGCGGCGACCGCCGGGTGACCAGTGCTTTTGGCGAGCAGCCCGAAGTCTGCGACACCTGCAACGTGTGTGTGCAGTACTGCCCCACTGGGGCGATCACCCGCCTGCCCGCACCGAAGATCGGCCGCCTGCACAAGGCCAACGCCAAGAAGTGGCAGCGCGCTCGCCAGGCAGTGCAGTACACCGCCCTGGCGTTCTTCCTGATTTTTGTGGGCCTCACCCTGACGGGGACAAACACCGGCGCCCCGATCAACCTGTTCTCGCGCATGAACCCGCTGCAGGCCCTGGTGGCCATGGTCGGCGGGCGCGAGCCGATCCTCAACTACTGGCCGGCGCTGATCACCGTGGCCGCCACCCTGCTGGTGGGCCGTGTATGGTGCGGCTGGTTCTGCCCCCTGGGGGCCGTGCTCGAGCTGTTCGGCCGCACCGGGCGCTTCTTCCGCTGGCAGAATTTACGGCGTTTGAAGTATGTGATCCTGTTCGTCGTCATCGTCATGGCCGCCTTCGGCAGCCTGGCGTTCATGTACTTCGAGCCGATCACCATCTTTGTGCGCGGCCTGACCGCACCCGCGAAGCCGCTGCTGGCCTACATCGGCCTGGAGGACAAGAAGGACTTCGTCTGGCCGGCGATCTCGTGGTGGACGATCGCCATCCCCTTCGTGCTCGTGCTGCTGCTCAACCTGGTGGAGCGCCGCTTCTGGTGCCGCTACCTGTGCCCGCTGGGCGCGCTGATCGGCCTGGGCTCCAAGTTCGCCTGGATTAAGCGCGTGGTCAACCAGAAGAGCTGCGTGCAGTGCGGCGACTGCGCCGCCCTGTGCACCATGGGCGCCATCAGCCCGCAGAACGACTTTATCTCCGACCCGGCCGAGTGCATCATGTGCATGGACTGCGCCGAGCCCTGCCCGAAGACGGCAATCACCTTCGAGCGCGGCCCGCTGGTGAGCTGGCACAATGAGTTCGACCCCACCCGCCGCGAAGCCCTGGCGACCCTGGGTGTGGGCGCGGCGGCTGTGGGCCTGCTGGCCCTCGACGTGGGGAACGTCAAAGCAGCCAGATCCTCGGTTCTGCGCCCGCCCGGAGCCGGCGAGGACTTCATCTCCAAGTGCATCCGCTGCGACCAGTGCATCATGGGCTGCCCGAACAAAGCGCTGCAGCCGGCCGGCTTCGAAGCCGGTTGGGACGCCGTATGGACACCGGTGCTGGATCCCTTCTCCGGCTACTGCGACCCCGACTGCAACCTGTGCGGCCAGATCTGCCCCAGCCACGCCATCCCGCCGCTCAGCCTGGAGGAGAAGCGCAAGGCGGTCATCGGCATTGCCCAGGTGAACTTCGAGACCTGCGCGCGCTGCATGGACTGCATGGAGCACTGCCCCAACGAGGCCTTTGAAGAGGTCGAAGTGGAAGGCATCCGCGGTGTGTTCCCGCGCGTGCTGGCAGAAAAGTGTGTGGGCTGCGGCCAGTGTGTGGCCGTGTGCCCCGAGCAGGAGGAACTCGCAATTGTGGTCTACCCGGTGGACCGTGTTCCCGAAGAGCGTTATGTGACCCACCCGGTCGTCGATTGAGTAATGTCTGCAGGCCGCTCTGGCGCCTGCCCTCGCGGTAGGGTCCGGGGCGGCCTGCGCCCTCTCGAAGAGAAACTCGCCCGGCCTGCACAACTGTATCATCCCCGCTGTATTTGCTGGGGCGGATTTCTCAACAGGAGCAGTACGTTGAAACGCATCTGTGTGCTCTCCCGCAACTCCATGTTCGGCAGGGGGATCGAAACGCTGCTGGCGCAGGAAGCCGGTGTGGAGATCCTGAGAAGCGACCCTGAACTCCTTCATGAACCGGTCGAATTCCTCAAACAGCAGCGGCCGGACATCGTGATCGTCAACTGCGATCATCCGGAACCTGAGCTGACCGGTGCATTGAAGTGTATACTGCAGGAGCGTCTCAACATCAGCGTCATCGGGCTCAGCCTGCAGGATAACCGCATTTTCGTTTATCGCGGTGAGGAGCGCCAGGTGCGCCAGGTCGATGATCTGCTTGCCGCGATAAATGAATAACGCATGAGTAAACTGCCCCTCATCCTGCTGGTCCTGTGTTTGTGCCTGGCCGCCTGTCAGGCCGGGCCTGCCC
>JAAYXE010000025.1 GCA_012516075.1 Chloroflexota bacterium
TCCGGTTGCCTGGCGGTGGCGCACCCGCAGGCGCGCTGAGCGGAGGAGTGAGCTTCTCCGCAGTCGAAGCGGCCTGCGGGTGCACAGCCAGGCGTCTGAGCGGCTGCTTCGACTTCCCGGTTGAAGACGGCCTGGCTGCACGACCACCTCCCTGATCCCTCTCAAAGGCAGGTTCTTCATTTGACCCCTATCAGTACCCGTCAATACGTGCTTTCGCAGCGGGCACGGCTGCTTTCTCCCATCGCGTACCGCATGAAAGGTGACCCTTTTTAACAGGGCAATTTTCCTCTCCATTGCCGTGCCGCTACAGGTCACCCGGGAACATCGACACGTTCAATTACGCAAGTGGTCGTGCGTTTGCAGGTTCCTTAGCAAGAATATTTGCTGTAAGGGCACGGCGCTGCGGCGAGATCCGGTTTTCTTCTTCTGATTACCGGTCAAGATAGCCCGTTTGATGCTCCCGGCGCGCCGTGCCCCTTAACGCGGGATACACAGCATCACCAAAGAAAGCGCAAAGATCCTGTTAATTTAATTTCCTTCTAAAACCACCACCTCCCCAGTTTTGCTGTGTGTTTTTTTTACCGTTCAAAGAGGAGGGCAAATTGCAAGGGTACCGGCTAAGTTTTTTCCATATTAGGGAAGTTTTCAGCGCTTCAGCCCATTCAGCGTTCCAGCGGTTCAAAAAGCAGGAACCGGACCCCTTCCCTGAATCTCCACCGCTTCGCCTGCGTCTCACGCCGCTCACAGGGGAGTGAATCCAACCAGGGGAATGTGATATTCGTTACTTGCATTCGGGATAATATTTCATCTACACTCAGAATGGACTGCTGTCGCCTGGCGAAGGCGGCTCTGAGCGGGGCCGCCGGTACTGCGACCCAATCCAGGCCGGGCAGCAGTTCTGTGCATGCATAAACCCTCCCTGCTGATATCCCCAAAACTGCGCCTGCCTGTCTTCCGGCCGGAGCTGATCCTCCGGCCACGGCTCCAGATGCGCAGCCTGAAAGGCCGGGCTGCAGGCCTGTTCGAACGTAACCGGGATCTCCACAGCATCCCGGCGTCCCGCTGCGATCCGGAAGGAGATAGTACATGGCGCACGTCCCCGTTCGGGGCCCATCGCCCGGACCCGAAGTGAACGCAGCCGCCTCCGGGCGGTCCCCCGGCATCCTGGCGGCCGCGGCAGTGTGCATGGGGCTGCAGATGACCGCCTTCGTCATGATCCTGCCCCTGCTCCCGCGCCGGCTTGAAAGCCTGGGCGCCGGCGTGGAAGCCCTGGGGCTGAGCGCGGTGGGTTACGCCCTCACCGGGATCATCGCCGCGCCGTTCACCGGCATGCTGGCCGACCGCAGCGGACGCCGCCCCATCATCCTGTTCTCGCTGGCGGCTTACGGGCTGGCCTTCGGCGGCTACCTGCTGGCCAGTTCGGCGTGGATGCTGGTCGCCCTGCGCACCCTGCTGGGGTTTTTCACCGCTGGCCTGATCCCGGCCGTGATGAGCGTGGTCGGCGACCTGGCGGCGGAGGACCGGCGGGCGCAGTGGATCGGCATCGTCAACGGCGGCGCCTCGGCGGGGTGGATCTTCGGGCCGCTGCTGGGCGGGCTGCTGTACGACCGCTTCGGGTACGCGCTCCCGTTTGCCGTCTCGATCGTCATGGCGCTGGGGGCGCTGCTCCTGGCCGCCCAGCGCATCCCCGAGACGCGCACACCCGCCGGCGAAGGTGGCGCAGCGCCTGCGGCCCGGACTCCCGGCGCTGCCCCTGCTGGCGAAGTTCTTTCTGCCCCTGCTCATCACCTTCAGCGTGCTGTTTGCCTGGGCCTTTATCGAGCCGGCGTTCATGTTCTACGCCTACGATGACCTGCGCTGGACTTCCTCGCAGCTGGGGCTGGTGATGAGCACGTACGGCGCGGCGTTCACAGCTGGTGAATTTGCCCTCGGCCGGCTGAGCGACCGCCTGGGGCGCAAACCGGTGCTGGTGGTGGGGCTGGCGCTGTTCTCGGCGCAGTTCGCCGGCCTGGTGCTGTTCCGCGACCCCGCCTGGATCGTGTTGAGCTTTTTGCTAGCCGGGCTGGGCAACGCCCTGTACGACCCGGCGCTGAGCGCCCTGATCCTTGACATGACCCCGCCCGAACACACCGCCGGCATGATGGGCCTGAAAGGCATGGCCGGTTCGCTCGGGAACCTGCTGGGTCCAGCGCTGGTGGTGCTGTTTACACCCCGCGTGGGCCCGCGTATTATCTTCCTGGGCGCGGCCGGCCTGGTGTATTTGCTCACGCTGCTCTCCGGGCTGTTCTTACGGGCTCCGGAGCGTGTGGAAATCCCCCGTGAAGTTTCAGATACCGCTGCGGTGCGGTAAGGAGAGAACGATGAACACCCAGCCTCCTGCATCCAATCAAAAGACCTTTGCCTGCGAGACCTGCGCAGTGCGGCTGCGGGCGGAAGCCAGCCCGAAATCGTTTCTGGCGCGCCTGTGGCGCTGGCACACCGGCTGGTGCCCCGGCTGGAAAGCCTATCAGAAGCATCTGGCCACCCAGACAAAACCGTAACAGCGAGCGCACTCAGGTCGAGCCGCCTGCTTTTCCATACCCGCGCAGGAATTCCCGCCATGAACATGCGTAAAATCCTTTCTTCATCCCTGCTGGCCGGCGGCCTGCTGGCGCTGCTCTTCAGGCTGGCCGGCAGGCTGCTTACGGCCCGGGTCGTACCGGAGCCGGGCGCCCGTACTTATGAGGCGCTCGACTCATACGTCGAAGAGCAAATGCGCCGTCTGCACATCCCCGGCGCCTCGCTGGCCGTCGTCGAGGGAGACCGGATCGTGCACCTGCGCGGTTTTGGCCGCGCCCGCCCGGGCGGCGAGACGCCGGGCCCAGAGACGCCCTTCTTCATCGGCTCGCTCACCAAGTCGATCACGGCCCTGGCGGTGATGCAGCTTGTCGAGGCCGGCAGGGTGGATCTGGACGCTCCGGTGCAGCGCTGCCTGCCCTGGTTCCGGCTGGCCGATCCCGGGGCGGCGGCGCAGGTGACCGTGCGCCACCTGCTCAACCAGACCAGCGGCCTGCCCCTGTGGCCCAGCGAGGTCGCCAGCGCCGATTTCGACGACCGGACCGGAGCGGTGGAGCGCCAGGTGCGGGCCTTAGCCACGCTCAAAACCGGCTCCCCGCCGGGTGCGAAGTGCGAGTACAGCAACTTCAACTACAACATCCTGGGCCTGGTCATCGAAGCGGCCAGCGGCGAAGCGTACGCGGATTACCTGCAGAAGCATATCTTCGAGCCGCTGGGCATGCAGCACACCTTTACTTCGAAGGCAGAAGCGAAGCGATGCGGCCTGGCGGTGGGTCACCGCCACTGGTTCAGCATGCCCATCCCGGCGCCGGACCTGCGCGTCCCGGCCGGCTCGCTCCCTTCCGGCCAGTTGAGCTCCTGTGCGCAGGATATGGCGCGCTACCTGATCGCCCACCTCAACGGGGGGCGCTGCGGCCAGGCGCAGATCCTCTCGCCGGCGGGTATTGCTGAGCTACACCGCGGGGCGGCGGATCTGGAGTTCATGGGGGTCAAGACGGGCCGCTACGGCATGGGATGGTTCGATACGGACCTGGACGGGGTCAGGGTTTACTCCCACAGAGGGAACGTGCCCGACTTCTCGGCCTTTATGGCGCTGGTGCCCGAATGCCGGCGCGGCGTGGTGCTGCTGTTCAACGCCGATCCCTACGGGCTGCCTGTGGTCACCGAGGAAGTGGGGATGGGTGCGGCGGCTCTGCTTGCCGGCCGGCCGCCGGCCCCGGTACGCCTGGACTTCATACAATGGGTCATGCGCCTGCTGCCGCTGATCCCGCTGCTGCAGGGGGTGGAAGCTCTCGCAAGCCTGCGGGCCCTGCAGCGCTGGCGTGACGATCCGCAGCGCCGCCCCCGCGGCGGGCGCCTGTGGGGGCGGCACATCCTGCTCCCGCTGCTCCCTAACCTGGCCATGGCGGGGATCCTGGCAGCGCTGCAGTCCAGCGGCATGATCCGCTTTTTCCACCTCTTCATGCCCGACATCGCCTGGACCGCCCGGATCAGCGGCGGGTTCGGGGGAATCTGGGCCGTCGTGCGCACCGGCCTGATCCTGCGGGCCGCCGGGAAATATTCAGAGCCAATCGAATGAACAGTAATCGTACACCCTATCAGGTTGTCGACCTTTCTGCCGGGCGCATTGTTTGGCTGAACACGCTCGACCTGTCCTGGCTGGATCACGCTATTTACGGCCTGCTGGAGGTGGATGTAACGCGGCCCCGGCAGGTCATTGCGGCCCACAGAGCGCTTACCGGTGAGGCGCTTTCCTTCACCGGCTACCTGACCTTCTGCCTGGCCCGCGCCGTGGACGCCGATAAAAGCGTGCAGGCCTTTCTGAAGGGCCGCAAACAGCTCGTCATTTTCGATGATGTCGACGTCAGCATCATGATCGAGAACAACTACGGGGGGAAGAAAGCCCTGATGGGGCACATTATCCGGGCCGCCAACCGCAAAACGTACCGGGAGATCCACGACGAAATCCGCCGGGTGCAGACCAGCCCCCCGCCGCCGGGGAGAGGCATGCCCGGCTGGTTCCGGAAGCTCATGGTGCTTCCGCCGCCGCTGCCCCGGCTGGTGCGGGCCGTGCTGGCGATGATCTCGCTCTACGACCCGGCACGGCGCGCGGCCATGACGGGCACGGTTGGGATCACCTCGGTGGGCATGTTCGGGCGGGGGTACAGCGGCTGGGGAATATCCCCCACGGGCACTTCGCTCGGCCTGGTGGCGGGGGGAATCGCCTGGAAGCCGGCGGTGTGCGAGGGGCGCATCGCGCCGCGCGAGATCCTCAACCTGACGGTGATGTTCGACCACGACGTGGTCGACGGCGGCCCCGCAGCGCGCTTCGTCCACCGTCTGGTCACACTGATCGAGAGCGGCGAGGGGATGGATGCAGCAGCGAGTGATTTGAACCGCTGAGGTGCTGATTATCCTGAAGCGCTGAAGGCTGGACGTTTCAGCGCTTCATTCTTTTTTTTTTCAGTGTTTCAGTGGTCTGGCTTCACGGGTAAAATAAATACCTGTGACTGTGCGTTCGAAAAGGAGAAAGCCGATGAGCCAACCGCTGCCGCTCGAAAACCTGTGCTTCCTCAAGCTGGGCGGGTCCCTGATCACCGACAAGGATACCCCCCACACCCCGCGCCTGGACGTGCTGGAGCGCCTGGCCGGCGAGATCGCCCGCGCCCGGCAGCAGCGGCCGGAGATGTGCCTGGTGATCGGGCACGGTTCGGGCTCCTTCGGCCATGTGCCGGCGAAGAAATACGGCACACGCGAGGGAGTCTCCACCCCGGAGGAATGGCGCGGGTTTGTCGAGGTGTGGAAGGAAGCCGCGGCGCTCAACCGCCTGGTGAGGGACGCCCTGCACGCGGCCGGGGTCCCGGCCATCTCGCTGCCGCCGTCCGCCATGGTCACCTCGCGCCAGGGCAGGGTGCTCTCCTGGGAGCTGGGCGTGGTGCGCGCCGCGCTGCACGCGGGTCTGGTGCCGGTGATCTACGGCGATGTCATTTTCGACGTGGTGCTGGGGGGGACGATCCTCTCCACAGAGGACCTGTTCACCTACCTGGCCAGCGCTCTGCACCCCCGGCGCCTGCTGCTGGCCGGGCGCGAGGAGGGCGTATGGGCCGATTACCCGCACTGCACGCAGCTCGTGGAGCAGATAACCCCGGCCGACGCGGGCAAGATCAGCCGCGTGGTGTCGGGCTCGACAGCCACCGACGTGACCGGCGGGATGGAGAGCAAGGTGCAGCTCTGCCTGGCGCTGGTGGGCAAACTGCCCCGTCTGGAGATTCAGATCTTTTCGGGGGGCGAAGCGGGGGCGGTGGAGAACGCGCTGCTGGGCAAGCCTTCCGGCACGCGCATCTGGCGCGGCGAAGCGGCTACCCCTGGCGGTTCTTGAGCCAGGCCTCCACCTGCTGGCGGTGCTCCGCCTCGTGGGCGAAGCTGTCTTCGGCAATCCATCTCCACAGGGGGATATTTTTCTGCCAGGAAAAGCGCTTCGGGTCGGTCAGCTCCTGGTCTGAAAAGGCGTTCACCCGGCGGATAGTCTGCAGGCGGATGGCGTGAAAGTCGTCCAGCACCTGCTCCAGGTGGCGCGATTTGCGCTCCTGGTGCCAGGCCTCGTTGATCTCATCCACGTTCACACCGCGAAAATGGATCGAAGTGGGCTTTGCCCCCTGGCGCGCCTGGAATAGCAGCTTGATCAGCTCGGCCTCCCAGGAGTTGATGTGCGCCATGATGTCTTTGATCGACCAGTCGCCGTTGACCCCGGGCGCGGTCAGGTCTTCGGGGGGCAGGTCTTCGATTAAATCCAGGAAGCGTTCGTGTTCGTCTTCCAGGGCTTTTAAGATCTCGGCTTTATTCATGCATCTCTCCCTGTCGGGTCTCAGCGGGTGCCGGCAGGTAAAAGGGGACCCGGCTGTGCTGGTAGCGGGTATAGGGCTGTCCGTAAGCAGCGCGCAGGCGGGATTCTTCGTGCAGGGAACCGAGTATCAAGTATACAGTCGAAACCAGGTTAAAAACAAGGAATTTGACCGTCATCAGAGGGTTGAACCAGAACACGAGCAGGGGGGAGAAGTTGAGCGGGTGGCGGCTCCAGCGGAACGGGCCTGTAGCCTTTAGATTCCCAGAGCTGTCCAGGCGAGGGCCCTGTGCCTCCGGCTCGGGCTGCACGTCCGGGCGGCCCTGCAGCCATTCCAGGCCGCTGCGCATGCCGCTGATTTCCAGCAGCCCCACCTGACCGGCGGCGTAAACGGCGTGCGCCAGCCCCAGCGCCTGCACCAGGCGCATCAGCGCAGCCGGGAAGCCGCGCACGTGGTAGATCACCCGGTCGGGCAGCGGGCGGGTGAAGTTCTACAGCAGGCCCAGGGTGAGGAAGGACTGCAGGATGAAGAACCCGCGGTACAGTCCGCTGCGCTGCCGGCGGCCGGCCAGACGCGTTGCGCCTTCCTTGGCCTGGCGTGAGGCCAGCAGGCTGTGCACCACGCCGAAGAGCAGCGTGCCCGCCGCGGTGCGCAGCACGCTGCTGCGCATCGAATTACGGTTTGATTGTGGGACCGGTTTCACCGGCTCTCTCCTGTCTGCTGCCAGCATTGGGCAGCCCCACGACGGTGGAGCTTTGTGCCCTTCACAGCTGCGGCTTCAGCCGCCAGGGATAATTAACCCTCCGCGTCCCCACTCTACACCAGCCCGAGCTCCTGCAGATAGCGCTCGATGGCGCTGTTGAAGTGCTCGGGCTGCTCCATGTTGAGCAGGTGACCGCTGTCGGGCAGCCCCTCCACGCGCGGGTAGCGCAGCGCCTGCTCCATGGCGCGGATCTCGGACCGCGGCACAAGCTGGTCGTCCTCGCCGTAGAGGATCAACGTAGGGAACTCGATCAACCCCAGGGTGGTGGTCGAATCGGGCCGGTCTTTCATGCCCTGCAGCGCGCCAGTGATGCCTTCCAGCGACGTCTCTTCCATCATCGCGCGCACCTGGCGCACCAGCTCGGGACGCTGCTGCACAGTTTTGGCCGAGAACATCTTGTGCAGCATGCCGTCCACCACAGCCGCCACGCCCTGCTCGCGTGCCAGGGCGATGTTTTTAACGCGTCCCTGGCGGGCTTCCTCGGAATCCGGCCCGGCGCGCGTGGCGGCCAGCACCAGGCCGGCCATGTGGACGCCGTATTTGCGGTACATGGCCATGGCGATGTAGCCGCCCATCGAAAGCCCGCAGACCACGAAGGGCCGGTCCACGCCGATTACCTGCAGGAAGGCATGCAGGTCGCCAGCCAGGTCGTCCATCCAGTACGGCCCGGGGAGCGCCTGGCTCTCCCCGTGACCGCGCAGGTCGGGGGCGATCACCCGCGCCACCCGGCTCAACCCTTCCAGCTGCGGGGCCCACATCTTGCGGTTGAAAGGGAACCCGTGAATGAGCAGCAGCGGCACACCGCTGCCGCGCTCCTCGTATGCGATGTTGATCCCGTTGACGTTTACAAGCATTCTGCCTCCGCTGTGTCATTCTACGGCCGGCTCGGGGACCGGTGGGATCACCTGCAGCGCGCTGGAGACGACCTCCACCTCGACCGGTGTCTCGCCGATCAGCTCGCCGTCGGCCTGCACGGCCTGCGGCCGGTCCAGGGCCTCGATGCGGATCCTCTGTTTAACGGGCAGGGTTTTGAGCTCCTTCTTGCGCCCCTGGCGCCGGGTGAGCATCTCCCAGATCAGGCCCAGGTATTCGCCCAGCGAGCGGGCCGTGAGGATGTGCACTTCGAACATGTCGTCGTTGAGGGCTTCCACCGGGCCGAGCAGGAACGGCCCCTCTTTGAGGGGCGCACCGTTGGAGACCAGCACCTCCATGGCGCGCACATTCACCTCGTGGTCGTCGATCAGCAGGCGGTACTGCGCGCGCTGGCTGCCGGAGAGCTGGTTGAGGATGGTGCGTGCGTAGGCGAGCATGCCGAAGCGCTGCTTCTGCTCGGCCGGTGTCTCGTCCATCGAGCGCGACGAGATGCCCGCGCTGACGTTGAGCACGAAATACTGGTCCCCGACCTTCATCGCATCCAGCGGCTGGTAGATGTGTTCGGACGCGATCAGGCGCACGGCCGCTTCCGCCTCGAGCGGGATGTTGAGCGAGCGGGCCAGGCCGTTGCCTGTGCCGGCCGGGATGATCCCCAGGGGGATCCCCGTGTGCACCAGTCCGTTGACCACGCCGGCCACCGTGCCGTCGCCGCCAGCCGCCACGACCAGCCCCGCGCCTTTTTCGCAGGCCTCCCGGGCAATGGCGGCGACGTCCTCATCCTCCGCACCGCTGGTCTCGTAGATCTCGTAGGTCCAGCCGCGCGTCGAGAAATGCTCTGCGACCAGAGCACGGGTGTCATCGACGCTGGACGTGCCGGCTGCGGGGTTGAGGATCACATAGACGTGCTGGATATCAGGATCAGGGTTCATCCCCTTCTTCCAGGGTGAAGCCGATCTTCACCGTCACCTGCCAGTAGGCGACCCGGCTGTTTTCGATGTAGCCGCGGATATCGACCACCTCGAACCAGCGCAGGTTGCGGAGAGTCTGCCCCGCCCGGCTGACGGCGTTCTGGATGGCGTCTTCCAGGCTGGTGTCCGAAGAGCCGGTCAGTTCGATTATTTTGTAGACATGGTTGTCCATAGCGCCTCCCTGTAAATCCCCCAGTGTGCGTTACTGGGGTAATTGTAACCGATAATGACCGGGGGATGGGGAGACGGGATCTTCAATCAATAAACTCTTTCGCCACCTCCGCAAACCGGCGGATGGCGTCGAGGTGCTCCTGCGGCGTGGACAGGCCTGCCCGCATGGTGTTGATGGTGATGTGCGTGGCGCCCACCGCCTTCCATCCCTCCAGCAGTGCGCGCCAGGCGTCGGGATCGCCGTTGCCGTAAGGGATGCGCCCCTCCAGCCCGACCTCGCGGCGGCTGCGTCCTGCGGCCTCCAGGTAGCGCTCCAGGGTCTCCAGCGGGGGCTTGACGTCCTCCACGCGGCGGTAGTTGGGCATCCAGCCGTCGCCCAGGGCGGCGACCCGGCGCAGCACGGCGTCGGCATGGCCGCCGAACCAGATCGGGATGGGCTGCTGCACCGGCAGCGGGTTGATCCCCGCGTCGGGGATGTTGTGCCAGCGGCCGGTGAAGTCCACCAGGGGCTGGGTCCACAGCAGGCGCAGCAGCTCCACCTGTTCCTCGATGCGCTTACCCCGGGTGTGGAAATCCTCATTTAAAGCGGCGTATTCCACCTGGTTCCAGCCCAGTCCCAGGCCCAGGCGGGTGCGCCCGCCGCTGAGCACGTCCAGCGTGGCAGCCTGCTTGGCGAACAGCGCCGTCTGGCGCTGGGGCAGGATGATGATGCCGGTGGTGAACTCGATGCGCGTGGTGACTGCGGCCATGAACGAGAACAGCACCAGCGGCTCGAGGAAGCTCGACTGGTAGGTGTACGGGCCGCTCCACCCGCCCGGGCGGTCGGGGTTGGCTCCCAGCACGTGGTCGTAGGCCAGGATGTGCGTATAGCCCAGCGCTTCGGCGGTCTGGGCATAATCTTTAATGACCAGCGGATCGCTGCCGTATTCGGTCTGCGGATAGATCACGCCAATTCTCACAGATTACCTCCTGATCGGTTAGCGAAAGAAGAGGCGGCCGTGCGGCCGCCTCCGGTTTTGCTGCATTTCGTCCGTCTCAGCGGACGATGGCTTCGAGCTGGCTGCGCAGTTTGGCTGCGCTCTCCTGGAAGGCGGCCAGCTTCTGGCGCTCCTTTTCCACCACCTGCGGCGGGGCCTTCTCGGCGAAGGGGCCGCTCAGCAGCTTCTCCAGGCGCGCAATCTGCGCCTCGGCCTCTGTCAGGTCTTTCTCCAGGCGGCGCTGCTCCTCCTGCGGATCGACCATGCCCGCCAGGGGCAGGAAGATCTCCACCGGCCCGACCACCAGGGCGATGTGCCCTTCGGGCTTGCGGTCCAGGCTTTCGGCGATCTCCAGCGCCTGCGGGTCGAGTTTGGCCAGGGCGGCGATGGCCTGGCGCTGGTCGTTCAGCACCGGCGCGGCGCCGCCGCCGGCCAGCACTGCCGGGATGCGCCGGGAGGGCGGCACGTTCTTCTCCGCCCGCAGGTTGCGAATGGCGCGCACCACCTCCTGCACCAGGCTGAACTCGTCCGTGCGGCGGGATTCCCACTCCTCCACGGGGAGTTCTTCTGGCCAGCGGGCGACAATCAGGGCTTCTTCCCAGCCCCCCTGCGGGTCGAACGCCGGCGAATGCTGCTGGCAGGCGCGCTTGAGGTGCCCCCACAGCTCCTCGGTCACGAAGGGCGTGAAGGGGTGCAGCAGGCGCAGGCTGGCGTCGAGCACCCTCACCAGCTTCTGGGCGGTGTAGAAGGCCCGGTCGCCGCCGTCGTCGAGCTGCAGCTTGGCGATCTCCACATACCAGTCGGCGAACTCGTTCCAGAAGAACTCGTAAATCTGGCGTCCGGCCTCGCCGTACTGGTGGTTGGCGAACAGCCGCTCCACGGCGCGCACCAGGGCGCGCAGGCGGGCTTCGATCCACTCGTCTGCCAGCGTCCACTGCGGCTCGCCCTGGGCCTGCGCCGGGGCGTCATCCAGCGCGCCGAGCACAAAGCGGCCGGCATTCCAGACCTTGTTGGCGAAGTTGCGGTTGGCCTCCACCTTCTTCAGGCTCAGGTTCATGTCGTTGCCGGGGGTGGAGCCCACCAGCAGGGTGAAGCGTAGAGCGTCGGTGCCCAGCTCGTCCATGACCTCCAGCGGGTCGATCACGTTGCCGTAGGTCTTGCTCATCTTGCGGCCGTGCTCGTCGCGGATCAGCCCGTGCAGATACACAGTATGGAAGGGGACCTGCCCGGTAAACTCCAGGCCGTCCATGATCATGCGCGCCACCCAGAAGAAGAGGATGTCGTAGCCGGTCTCCAGCACCGAGGTGGGGTAGAAGTAGCGCAGATCGGGCGTCTCGTCGGGCCAGCCCAGCGTGGAGAAGGGCCACAGGCCGGAGGAGAACCAGGTGTCGAGCACGTCGGGGTCCTGCTCCAGGGTGTGCCCGCCGCATTTTGGGCATGCGGTGGGATCTTCGCGGGCGGAGATCATCTCGCCGCAGTCCTGGCAGTACCACACCGGGATGCGGTGACCCCACCACAGCTGGCGCGAGATGCACCAGTCCTGGATGTTCTCCATCCAGTTGTAGTACACGCGCGTGAAGCGCTCGGGGATGATGGTGATGCGCCCGTCCTTCACGGCCTGCAGGGCGGGCTCGGCCAGCGGTTTGATGCGTACGAACCACTGCGTGGAGATCATGGGTTCGATGATCTCGCCGCCGCGCTGCGAGCGAGGCACATTGAGCATATAGGGCTCTTCTTTAATCACCAGCCCCTGGCGGCGCATGTCTTCCCACAGGTTTTTGCGCGCTTCGAAGCGGTCCTGGCCGGCATACGGCCCGCCGTTCTCGTTGATGTGCGCCGATTCATCCAGGATAGAGATCACCGGCAGCCCGTGGCGCTCGCCGATGGCGAAGTCGTTGGGGTCGTGGCCGGGGGTGACCTTCAGCGCGCCGGTGCCGAACTCGCGGTCCACATAATCGTCGGCAATCACCGGGATCTCGCGCCCCAGGATGGGCACCACCACCCTGCGGCCGACGTACTGCTGGTAGCGCTCGTCCTCGGGATGGACGGCCACGGCGGTATCGGCCAGGATGGTCTCCGGGCGGGTGGTGGCCACGGGGATGTACTCGTCCTGCGAGCCGGCAAGCATATATTTAAAGAAGTACAGCGTCCCCGGCTCCTGACTGTATTCCACCTCCAGGTCTGAGACCGCCGTCTTCAACCCCGGCGACCAGTTGATCAGGCGCGGCCCGCGGTAGATCAGCCCTTTTTCGTACAGGCGCACGAAGGCCTCGCGCACCGCCTTCGAGAGGCCCTCGTCCAGGGTAAACCGCTCGCGGTCCCAGTCGCAGGAGGCGCCCAGGCGGCGGATCTGCTGGGTGATGATGCCGCCGTATTTGGCTTTCCAGGCCCAGGTGCGCTCGAGAAAAGCCTCGCGGCCGATCTCCTCACGGCTGGTGCCCTCACGGCGCAGCGCCTTTTCCACCTGAAGCTGCGTGGCGATGCCGGCGTGGTCCGTCCCGGGGATCCACAGCGTGGGCACGCCTTTCATGCGGTGGTAGCGGATCATCAGGTCTTCCATAGCGACGAACATGGCGTGCCCCAGGTGCAGCTCGCCGGTCACGTTGGGCGGCGGGATGGCGATCACGAACGGCTTGATGGACGGGTCGAACCCTGGTTTCTGCGGGTCGTTCCAGGGTTTGAAGTACCCGCTCTTCTCCCACCATTCGTACACGCGCTTCTCGGTGGATTTGAAATCGTAGGTTTTGGGTAAGGTAATCTCTTCCATAAAGATATCGACTCCATTAAGCTCAGCGGTCCAGCAGAAAGCGGACAGCCCGCTGGCGTGCTTCATCCCAGTCTTCCGGGAAATCGTGCCCCAGATCGGGATGTTCTTCTCTCTGATAGGAGATGCCGTACTCGTGCAGCAGGTCTTCGATCTGGCCGAAGTGCTCCTGCCCCAGGTCCTGCCCGCCGGTGATCAGGTAGCCGCGCGGGCGGGCCTCCTCCGCCAGGCGGGGGAAGGGCTCCAGGTCTTCGATGCCGGCCAGGAAGGGAGCAACGCTCAGGAAGCCGGCGGCCGGGATGCTCTGCTTGAGCGCCAGGGAGATCGCCAGGCCGCCGCCCTGCGAGAACCCGGCAAGCAGCACCCGCCCGGGTTCCAGCGTGAACTTCTCCGCCAGGGCCCGGTAATGGGCGGTGATCTCGCTCTCCGCCTGAACCCGGTCCTCCCAGGCATACCCGCCGTCCCAGGTCAGGTAGGAGGACTGCGGCAGGGCGACGATCCAGCCGCGTCGGGTGAGGCTGCGCCAGCGCGGCGCAGCGACCTGTGCACTCTGCCCGCGCCCGTGGATGGCCAGCAGCAGCGGGTAGGGGCCGGGCAGCTCCGGGTCGGGGAGCAGGGTGCGCAGCTCGGGTCTGGCCGCGGCCAGCGCCTGCCGGTGACGGCGGCTGGAGATCTCTACCAGCCGTTCGAACTCCGGCCGGCCCTGCATGGGGGCCAGATCGGGGTCGCCGCGCAGGATATCTTCGGCCCACCAGTGCCCCTCCCGAACGGCCTCGGCGAAGATCTGCTCGGCCTTCTCGTACTGCCCCTGCAGGCTGGCGGCGCACATGTGCCAGTTGTACAGCATGCTGGCCCGTTCGGGGAAGCGGTTGAAATGCTCCTCCACCAGCGCGGCGACGCGGTCATACTCGCCCTCCTGGTAATGGCGGAAAAATGCGTTCCGCAGGTCGGCAAAGGTCCGGATCTCCATACGCTTTCCTCCTTGTGAGATCACTGCTGCCCTTGTCTGCCCGCCTGAGGCGGGCCGTATGCCGCCAATTCTACTCGCAATCGCTCCACCGCTGCCGCTCGCTGTAGAAAACAAAAAACCCTTCCGTCCGTGAGGACGAAAGGGAACTCCTTCCGCGGTACCACCTCGCTTCGCCGGACGTTGGATCCGGCGCTCTCAGCACCCCGGCGGGCGGATCGATCCGCCGATCGGGGCTGCGCTGTAACGGGCGCTGCCGTGCTGTTCTACTGAGCGCTCATTGGGAGCACCGTTCTTCAGCATTCGCCCCGGGCGACCTTCGGTTTCCTTCTCTGAGCAGGCTTTCAGCCATTGGCCCTGTCTTCTCTGTGCAGAGGGTGGAGAACCTACTCCTCCCGGGCATCCCTGTGTGCAGTTGTGCCCCGTATTATAGCGGAATTGGCTGTGCTGGTCAAGCAGGGCGGTGCGGTGGCTGCGGGCACGGCTGCTGGTTTGCAGGAAACCCGGGCAGGGCGTGCTGTGTCGTTGGACTTTTGTCCCCCTGCACCGGCTGCCGTGCCCATTTACCCGTGCGGAACGTCACCCCTAAATCCAACCCGCAATCCAGGCGGCTGCCATTTCGCCTGCATTCCGGCGGTAAAATAAATCTACTTTTTGAGCCGCAGCAGAGATCCGCTCATTGTTCCGGTGCGCAGCGAGTCTTTCTCTTTACCATCTGTAAGAATCCGCCAGGAGGGACATGTGAACCTCAGCGCGACGATCACCAGCATCCGGATTACCCTTCCTCTTCACCAGGCCAGGCGCAGCGATCTGGAGTTCGCCGGCGGCAAAGCCGCCAACCTGGGCGAGCTCAGCCGCCTGGGCTGGCCGGTGCCGCCCGGCTTTGTGGTCACCACGACTGCCTATGAGTATTTCGTCCTGCGGAACGGCTTACAGGCCGTGATCACCCGGGCGCTGGAAGCGGGGAGCGGCGGGGCGGAGATCCGGGAGGCCTTCCTGGCCGCCTCGGTCCCGGAGGAGATCGAGCGGGAACTGCTGCGCGCCTGGGGAGAGCTGGGCGGCGGGCCGGTGGCAGTGCGCTCGAGCGCCACGGCCGAAGACCTCCCCGGTGCGTCCTTCGCCGGGCAGCAGGATACCTACCTGAACGTCACCGGCTCACAGCAGCTGCTGGAGGCGGTGCGGGCGTGCTGGGCCTCGCTGTGGACCGACCGCGCCATCGCCTACCGCCAGAAGCAGGGCATCGACCAGGCCGGCGTGCGCCTGGCGGTGCTGGTGCAGCGCATGGTGCCGGCCGAATCTGCCGGCGTGATGTTCAGCGCCAACCCGGTCAGCGGGCGGCGGGACGAAGTGCTGATCGAAGCCAGCCCCGGCCTGGGGGAGGCGGTGGTCTCCGGGCTGGTCACCCCCGACCACTTTCTGCTGCGCCGCAGCCCGTTTGGCTGGCGCATCGTCGAGCGGCAGACCGGCAAGCGCGAAGTGGTGGTGCAGGCCCTGCCAGGCGGGGGAACCCGCCTGGTGCGGGGCAGCGCAGATAATGCGGTTCCCTCGCTGCCCGACTACGCCCTGCGTTCGCTGGCACGCCGCGCTGAGGCCCTCCAGCGTTATTTTGGCGCCCCGCAGGATATCGAATGGGCCTGGGCAGGTGGGCGCCTGTACATCTTACAGGCGCGGCCGCTCACCGGGCTGCCTGCAGCAGTTCCCCAGCGGGATCGTGATCAGAGATTGGCAGGCCTGAAGCGGCGCCTGCAGACCCTGTATGCCAATAATTTCGTCGAAATGCTGCCGCAGCGGCCGTATCCGCTGGACCTGGATACCTGGCTGCCGGCGGTGGGCAGTGCCGTGGAGCCGGTGATCGACCTGCTGGGCCTCGACTGGCGCCTCCTGCGCCTGTTCGCGGTGGATGACGGCGTCGTCCTGCACTACCGGATCGACCTGCCGCGCCCCACCTGGCGCCTGCCCGGCGCCCCGCTGCGCCTCATGCGTCAGGCCCGGCGCTACAACCCCCTGAAATGGGAAGCCGGCCCGCTGCTGGCCGAGACGCTGCAGCGCGCCCGGGAGCTGCGCAGCCGCAGCCTGGCAGACCTGTCCTGGGACGGGCTGCTGGAGACCCTGCACGAAGCCGCCGAAATCCCCGCGCTGCTGGGCGGAGAACTGCGGCGGCGCTTTTTCCCCGCCGCGGCTCTCGCCGTCCTGCGGCTGAAACTGTTCCTGGCGTTCCTGGGAGGCGACGGCAGCCTCGCGGTGCTGCTCTCCGGGGCAAAGACCCGGACCCTGGAGATGAACGCAGCCCTCGAGGATCTGGCAGCGGACGTGCGCCGCAGGCCGGAGCTGGCAGCGCTCTTTGCATCCCATTCTCCACGCCAACTGTGGGATGCCCTGCCGGAGAGCGAGGCCGGAAGGGAGTTCCTGACCGCCCTGCAGGCATTTCTCGACCAGTACGGCCACCGTGAGACCATGCTCCACTCCGCCCTGGCGCCCACCTGGGCGGACGCCCCGGAAGTGGCGCTGGCGGTAATCAAAACAGCAGCGGCCGCTCCGCTGCCCCCACAGGACGGCGGTGTCCCGGCCTGGCAGGCGGCCCGGGATGCCGTGCTCGCCCACCCGCTGCTGGGTTTCCGGCCGCTGCGTGAACGCTTCCTGAACACGCTGGAAGCCGCGCGCACGCTGGTCCCCATGCGCGAAGACACGCATTTCTACGCCGCGCTGGCCCTGCCGGTCTTCCGGCGCACGATCTTAGAAATGGGCCGGCGCCTGGTGGATGCGGATGTGCTGGAGACCTCCGAAGACGTGTTCCACCTGCGCCTGGCCGAGCTGGAATCACTGCGCGCAGGCCTGGATGCGCGGCGCACACAAGCGCTGCGCGCTGCCGCCCGGCGGCGCAAACAGCGCCGGCAGGAGCTGGAGGGTACCCCGCTGGTCGAGGCGCATCTGCTCGCCACCGGTCATTCCCCGGACCTGCTCCCTGGCGATGTGCTGCTGCAGGGCACGCCGGGCAGCCCGGGCGTGGCCGAAGGGCCGGCGCGCATCGTGCGTTCCATGGATGAGTTCGACCGCCTGGGCGCCGGGGAGGTGCTGGTGGCGCCCTACACCAACCCCACCTGGACGCCGCTCTTCCAGAGAGCCGCTGCAGTCGTGGTCGACACCGGCAGCCCGGCCTCGCACGCTGCCATCGTCGCCCGTGAATACGGGATCCCGGCCGTGACAGGCACCGTTCACGGCACCCGAACGCTGCAGGACGGCGAGTTCGTCCGTGTCGACGGGAGCCGCGGGGTGGTCAGCCGGGTGACAGCACAGGAAAATCAGCAGGATTAATATATTATGTAAAGAAATCTTGATTTTACTTCTGCTTTGTGCTATGCTTCACCCGGCTGCGGCAGATATCCCACCGGTCCTGGTGTCTTTCATGATCCAACCCCCGAATGTAAACGAATATTCCAGAAACAGCCCACCTCGGGTAGGTTGGGATGTGCCGCCCGCGCATCATCCTATACGACCCGGACGATAGTCTATGATCCAACGCGAGCGAATTGCAGACAACGTATACTCATTTCAGAGCGATGTGTACGCGCAGGTGACCGCCGGAGCGGTGATCGGCCCCAACTGGGCTGTCGTGATCGATACCCTGGCCCTGCCGGAAGAATCTCTGGCGATCCGCGATTTCATCGAGCAGGAGCTGAACGTGCCCGTGCGCTATGTGATCAACACCCACTCGCACGCCGATCACGCCTGGGGCAATATCTTCTTCCCCGGCGCCACCGTCATCGCTCATGAACTCTGCCGGATCAACCTCGAGACCCGCGGCAAGCCTTCGCTGGAAGAGGTGCGCCGCCAGAACCTCTCGTTCCGCAATGTCAAAATCGTCCTGCCGCAGATCACTTATAAGGAAGGCACCCTCACTCTGCGGGTGGGCAAAAAGAACCTCACGCTCTTCCCCCTGCCGGGCCACAGCGCCGACAATACCGCCGTGCTGGTGGAGGAGGACCGCGTGCTCTTCGCTGGCGATGCCGCCATGCCGCTGCCCTACATCGTCGACGGGGACATCGACGATATGGTCACCTCGCTGAAGCGCATCGCCAAAATGGGGCTGGAGAATGTGGTGCAGGGGCACGGGGACATCGTGCTGCGCGGTGAGATTGACACCTTTATAAAGGAAAACCTGGCCTATCTGTCCAACATCCGCAAGGTGGTGCGTAAGGCCTCACGGCGCAAGTACCCGCTGGACGTGCTGGAGGAAAGCACCGTGGAATCGTGCGGCAAGAGCCGGGTGCTGATCGGCGGGCTGGCCGGCGAGCTGCACCGCCGCAACCTGCGCGCGCTGTACCGCAGCCTGTACGGCGAGTTCCCGGAAATTTCCGATGACGATGAATATGAAGACGATTATGAGGACGAGGAGGACGAAGAGTAGCTCTTAGCTGCTCAGGTGGTCTCCTTTGGGTCGGGCGAACAGCCCGACCCTTCGTTCTGTGCCCTGGCGCAGGCGCTCGATGTTCGGCCGCAGGGCGGCTGCCACCAGCAGGGTGGTCAGTGCTGCGTAGACGAAGTGTTCCCAGGGGGCGTTCAGGAACACGGCGCGCACGGCGAAGGTGGCCATCAGGGCCAGGGCTGCCGTGAGCGAAGCCAGGGAAGCATACCCCACCAGAAAGACGAACACAATGACGATCGGCACGGCGATCAGCGCAGCCGGAGGGAAGAAGGCGATGGCCGCGCCCACGTTCGGGCCGGTGCCGGCCCCGCCGGCAAAGCGGCCGGTGAGGTGATAGACCCAGATCGACCAGTTGTGCCCGGTCACCGCGGCCGCGCCGGCCGCGGTGTGGATCCAGATCGCCTCTGGCGCAGTCTGCTGCGCCAGCCATACGGCCAGATAGCCTTTGCACAGATCGGCCAGCGCGGTCAGCAGCCCGACCCACAACCCGCCGGCCCGCATGGCGTTGGTGCCCCCCGTGCGCCCGCTGCCGATGCGGGTGATATCGCGGTGTTTGAAGATTTTGACGAAGAAATACCCCATCGGAAGAGAACCCAGCAAATAACCGGCGGCAGCCGCCAGCAGCAGTTCGAAAACCATTGTGTTGCTCCTGAAGTTAGGTTTGTGACGGGCAGGCCCGTCCACCCTGTAAGAACACGCCCGGGGGCAAAAGGTTGCTGATAAGTTTGTAAAGGTCGCGCAGACAGCGGATATCTAACGCGGATTTCACGGATTCTGCGTCCATCGTCTGTGAGCGGTGAAAACCGCATGGCGAAACGGGTAGGTTTTTCATTTGACCCCATTACTACCCGTCATTACCAGCTGCTGCAGCGGGCACGGCTGCTTTTGAGACAGGGTTTTCGGGCCCCGGAGAGTTCCATGAAAGGGATGGTCAGGAGCCGGCCCCTGCCGTGCCCCCTGACGCGTGAGGAACGGCATCCCAGGAGCAAATTCCCTGATCCTGCAATAAAACCTGCCCCTGTGAGCGAGCGAAGGCCCCCAGGCGGTTTGAGCAGCAAAGTTGCACGTGGGGCAAGGGCCAGCCTGTGTCTCGCTGTACGAACAGGCACGCTGTTTATCCCTGGTCTACAACCAGGGGAACTTCCTCATAAGAATCGCGGTTCAGCACAAACGCCTGGCAGCGCCAATCCCCCTCTGCCTTACTCCAGATTAAGTGCACCACACCCGGATAGGCCGCCTGGCGCAGGTCCTCCGCGGAGGGGTGATCCGGGCCCCGGGGATGCGAGTGGTAAATCCCCAGCAGCTCCCAGCCCTGGTCGTCGATGTAATTGAACGCATCGATCTGCTCCTGGGGATCCATGCGAAAGCGGGTCGGGCTGCGCAGGGCATTGCTCACCGGGATCACCTCCAGCACCTGGCGGCCGCGCCCGGCGAGCAGACCGCAGGCCTCGAGCGGCGCCTGCTGCTCGACGTAATCCTGCATCTGCCGCCAATGCGCAGCGCTTAACTGCAGCCCCTGCATCCCGCCCACCTGCAGCCTCTGCAAACCGCTCAGCCGTCGTGCTGGCGGGTTTCCAGCTTGCGGGCGCGCTTCGCCCGCCAGCCGACCAGGCGCTCGGTGCCGTTCATCAGGCGCTGGATGTTGGGCCGCAGGGCAATGAGCAGCAGGATCTCGGTGATCACCCCGTAGAACACGTACTCCCAGGGCGCGGCGCCGGTCCAGGCCCGGTAGGCGAAGACCAGAGCAGCAACCACCGGGGCGCTCATGGTGGCCACAGAGGCATAACCGACGCCGAAGAGCATCAGCGCGCCCACAGGAATAATGAACAGGATGCTGGGCGGCCACAGCCCCAGCGCACCGCCGGCGGTGGGGGCGCCGCCGGCCCCGCCGCGCAGGCGCAGCTTCCCCTCCGGCGTGCGTTCGGCCAGGAAGATCGAGTAGTTGTGCCCGATCACCGCGGCCACCGGGGCCAGCACCTGCAGCCACACCTGCCCGGGCACCAGCCAGCGCGCCAGCCACACGGTGACGGCCGCCTTGAGCATATCCAGCAGGGCGGTGGCCAGCCCGGCCCAGAAGCCGGCCGCGCGCATGGCGTTGGTTCCCCCGGTGCGCCCGCTTTCCACCTGGCGGATGTCCTTGCCGGCAGCCAGGCGCACGATCAGCAGGCCTGTGGGTATCGATCCGATCAGATAAGAGACCAGCAGCAAACCTGAAAACGACACAATCGGCATCAGTCCGTATTCCTCATGGATATCCACTTTGATTTATTGATTGAGAAGACGTTCGTGCACAGACGCTGATATCCCTCAGCGCAGCACCAGGGCAGCGGCAGCCAGCAGCCCCAGCACAACGGCCGGTTCGACGATCGCCTGGCGCAGAGGTTCGCCCTCCTCCAGCCCGGCGATCAGGCTGGTCAGGCTGTAGGCCGGCCCCAGCAGGATCAGACCGTACGAGACGGGTGAGAGCGGCCAGTAGTACAGCGCCGCCCCCATCTGGCCCACCACCAGCGCTACCACCGCCGCCTGGAAGAAAAGCCAGCGGCCGTGCAGGCGCAGGTTCAGCGTGCGCAGGCTCACCAGCCCCACGGCCAGGGTGAGGGCGGGCAGGATCAGGCTCAGCCGCTGGCCGGTGAAGCGCAGCGAGATGGCCAGCGCCATGAGCAGCGAAAACGAGACCGCCGTCAGCCCGGCTGCAGCCACCGGCTGGCGGACGTCCTGCGGGTCCACGGCGATGTACTCGGCCACCAGCACCAGCATCAACAGGCCGGCGCCCAGGGCGAAGCCCACCCACCACGGCGGGCCCAGCGGCATCTGGTACAGCGGCAGCCCGATCACCCAGGCGGTCAGCGCTGGCAGCAGCCAGTGCTCCACCCGGTTTTTCTGCCCCAGGCGCGGGTGATCGCTCAGCAGCCAGTTGGCGCCGGTGGCGGTCATGCCGGCGACCAGCAGTGTGACGATGGTTTGTACGTTGATGGGGATGGAGACGTACAGGCCAGGAAGCTGGAAGCCCGCCTCCCAACCGGGAAGCTGTACGAAGCGCGAGAGCGCATAGGCCAGCAGGATAGCAGCAGCCAGCACACTGAGCCGGTCTGCGTCGGGTAGATACCGGGGTCTGCTCACACCAGGATTTTAACTGTCTGTCTGAAAACCGGCAAGCAGACAGAGCCGCGACTTGACGTTTTCTGGCCTTGCGCTTAGGATAGAAAACAGCGCACTGGACACCACGGCTGGCGGAGAGGAAAGCATGGCACACGGTACACGCAGAGGAATCGGGGGCTGGGGGGAGAATCTGGCCCGCGATTACCTGGCCCGCCGGGGATATCACCTGATCGACCAGAACGTGCGCACCCCCTATGGAGAAATTGACCTGATCGCTGCTGAAGGGCAGGTGCTGGTCTTTGTGGAGGTCAAGACTCGCTCCTCCGGCGCTTTTGGCCTCCCGGAAGAGGCCATCACCCCCGAAAAGCGCCGCCATCTGCTGGAGGCCGCCCAGGCTTACCTGCAGGAGCACCCCGAGCATGAGGGCGACTGGCGCATCGATGTGATTGCCATCCAGCAGCAGGGCGACGGGCAGCCGCCCCAGGTGACGCATTTTGAGAACGCGGTGACCTGATATGCAGCCTGCGCGCCTCGTTGTCATCGTCGGCCCCACTGCGGTGGGAAAAACAGAGGCTGCCCTGAAGCTGGCCGAACGCTTCCAGGGAGAGATCATCTCGGCCGATTCGCGCCTGTTCTACCGCGGTATGGACATTGGCACCGCCAAGCCCACCCGCGAAGAGCAGGCCCGTGTGCCGCACCACCTGGTGGACGTGGCCGACCCCGACGAGACCTGGAGCCTGGCGCGCTTCCAGCAGGAAGCCGGGCGCCTGATCGCCGAGATCAACGACCGCGGACGGCTGCCTTTCCTGGTGGGCGGAACGGGACAGTATGTGCGCGCCGTGGTGGAGGGCTGGCAGCCCCCGGCGGCGCAGCCCGACCCCCGCTTGCGGGCTGCTCTGGAAAACTGGGCGGCCCAGACCGGCGCGGCAGGGCTGCACGCCCGCCTGGCCGTGATCGACCCGCAGGCCGCCGCCCGGATTGACTACCGCAACCTGCGCCGCACCGTGCGCGCCCTGGAGGTGATCTTCACCACCGGCCGGCGCTTCTCCGAACAGCGCACTCGTGCGGCCTCGCCCTACCGCACTCTGACCCTGGGGCTGACCCGGCCGCGCGCCGAACTGTATGATCGCATCGACCGCCGCATCGACGCCATGCTGGAAGCCGGGCTGGTGGAGGAGGTGCGGGGCCTGCTGCGCCGCTACCCGCACGACCTGCCCAGCCTCTCGGCCATCGGCTACCGCGAGATCGTCGATTATCTGCGCGGGCGCAGCACCCTGGAGGAGGCCGTGCGCCTGATCCGGCGCAGTACGCGTGTGTACGTGCGCCGGCAGGCGAACTGGTTCCGCCAGGAAGATGAAAATATCCACTGGTTTACCGCACGCCCCGGGATCGAAGAAGAGATGGCGCAAGTAATTGAGACCTGGATTATCCAAAATTAGGGGTTTTAGTTGTTGAATAATTGACATCGGCGATAAATATATCTATACTATAGTAGTAAACATTGGCCAATTAAGCGGGGTTTTAAAAAGGAGAGGAGAAATGGAAGACCGGCCATGGCTGAAGTGTTACGATCCGGGGGGTCCGCACACCATAGAGTATCCAGAAATTCCACTTTTTCAGATCCTGACCGAAGCAGCACAGAAGTATCCACAGAGCACCTGTACAATTTTCAAGGGGGCCCGCATCACGTACCGTGAGATGGACGCCCTGACCGATCGCCTGGCGGCAGGCCTGGCTGCTGAGGGGGTAAAGAAAGGCGATCGCGTGGGAATCTTTATGCCCAACACTCCCCAATTTGTTATCGCATACTTTGCCATACTCAAGCTGGGAGCCGTGGTGGTGGCGATCAACCCGCTGTACAGCCACCGGGAGATCGAACACCAGGTCAATGACGCAGCAATCGAAGTCATGCTGGTCATGAGCAACTTCTACAAGACCGTCAAGGAAGTTCAGCCCAGGACGATGATCAAGAAGGTGATCGTGACCAACCTGAAGGAGACCCTGCCTCCTGTGCTCAGCTTTTTGTTCACGCTGACCAAGGAGAAGAAAGGGGGCTTCCGCGTGCAGCTTGATGAAGGCGACCTGTGGATGCAGGACCTGATCGCCCGTCACACGCCGGCCGACCGGCCGAAAGTGGAGGTGACTCCCGACGACGTCGCCCTCTTCCAGTACAGCGGCGGCACTACGGGCATCTCCAAGGGGGCGGTGGCCACCCACCGCAATCTGGTGGCCAACTCGCTGCAGATCCGGCACTGGATGCCTCAGGCCGAAGATGGCAAAGAGATCGTATTGATGGCCATCCCGCTCTTCCATGTCTACGGGATGGTGGCCGGCATGTGCTTCGCCATCCGCACAGCTGCCGCCATGGTGATGGTGCCCAACCCGCGCGATTTGAAGGACGTGCTCGGCAACATCCAGAAGTACCACGCCACCATCTTCCCGGGCGTGCCCACCCTGTACAACGCCATCAACCACCATCCCGATGTGATCGCCGGGAAGTACAACCTCAGCTCGATCAAGGCCTGTATTTCGGGCTCGGCTCCGCTGCTGCGCGAGACGAAAGAGCGCTTCGAGGCCCTGACGGGCGGCAAGCTGGTGGAAGGCTACGGGCTGTCTGAGGCGCCCACCGCGACCCACTGCAACCCGCTCAACGGGTATAACCCGCCCGGGTCGATCGGGCTGCCCTTCCCGGATATGGACTGCCGCATCGTCAGCCTGGACGACGAAGTCACCGTACTGCCCCCCGGCGAAGTGGGTGAGCTGGTGCTGAAAGGCCCCCAGGTGATGAAGGGCTACCACAATATGCCCACCGAAACGGCCAACACCCTGCGCGACGGCTGGCTGTACACGGGCGATATCGCCTACATGGACGAGAACGGCTACTTCTACATTGTCGACCGCAAGAAGGAGCTGATTAAGCCCGGCGGTTACCAGGTGTGGCCGCGCGAGGTCGAAGAAGTGATCGCTGCCCACCCGAAGGTCCTGGAAGTGGGCGTGGCCGGCGTACCCGATGCTTACCGTGGTGAGACGGTCAAGGCCTGGGTGGTGGTCAAACCGGGCGAGACGATGACGGAAGAAGAGGTGCGCGAGTGGTGCAGGGAGCACCTGGCGCGCTACAAAGTGCCCACGCACGTGGAGTTCCGCCCCGAACTGCCCAAGACCACGGTGGGTAAGATCCTGCGCCGCGAGCTGGTCCGCCAGCACAAAGAGAGTGTGGCCGCTTAATCGATCCCGGCTCCCTGTGCACCGTCTGCACAGGGCTGAGGTTGCAGAATCAATAACCCGGTTCGGTGCACCGAACCGGGTTATTGATTTATCGATCACTTTCGCCAGATCGAGCGCAGTGCGGCTGCCCGTTAAAGACGGGGAGTGTCTTCAACCTTCGCAAGAAGTGAGGGGCGGGCCGCCTCTAATGCGCTCAGGAGAAAAGAACGCCGCTCGATAACCTTACGGAGCGAGCACTGGCCGGTCGCCTTTATCCATGGAGCCGATGCCCCAGACGCCGGAGTTGGTGATCACGCAGCCAATCCGCTGGACGGTGCCGCGGTCTCGCTCGGAGGGCGCGCCGACCAGGAAGGCATTGCATGCACTCCAGGTGCCGTCGGCGTTCTGGCCGTAGATTCCCAGGCGGCCGTCTTCATAAGCCCGTACCTGCCACGGCCAGAGCTCAAAGAAGACGTAGGTAAGCGGCTGGAAGCCACCGCCGGTGAACTCGATGCGAATGGGATCGCGTGCGAAGAACACCACGCCGCCGCCGGTGGTGTCTTTATCCACCAGCTCGACATTTACGAAGTCAGGATCGGCGCCGCCAGGAATGAAGATCCCCTGGTTGCCGCGTGCAAAAGTTTGCTGTCCCGTGGTTGCTGCTGTCTGCTGTGCAGGCGATTCCGTACCGGTGTCATCTTGAGCAAAAGCAGAGGCCCAGGAACCAGCAGCGAATACCAGCACAAAAAGCAGCGAGGCAGTCAACTTCAGTAATTTCTTATTCATGTTGCTTTACCTCCTTGCGGATGTCGTCTCAGATTATGAAGTGTTTTCTTTACCGTGTTCGCGCGGCACCATTCAATTACCTCCCCGTATACCACGCGCGAATCCCCTCTCACTTCTTGGTGACATTAAAACTATAGCACTTTGCCAACTGAATAATCAATAAGGGGATTCCCTACTGGTGTAAGGGATATCCCTTCCCTTTCATTTGAACCGCTGGAAGGAAGGCTGCTTCAGTATTTCAGATGATGCAGTGCGTTAATAAATCAAACACGCTCGGGGAACCTGCCCTGCGAGCAGCCGTGCTCGCTTGCAGCCTGTTCGCCCCACTGCCGGGTACCGGAATCAGATGTAATTAATTACGTTTGTGTGGGAAAAACTCGCCTGGCCCGCCCTGACCCGCAGCCGGCCCGGCGGGCACGCCCAGCAGGCGCAGGATGGCCGGGGCGACGCCGGTCAGGTCGTGCAGGCCGGCGGCGAACGCCCGGCGCAGAGCAGGTGAGCCGATCAGCAGCGCCGGCACCGGGTTCGCCGTATGCCTGCGGGTGGAGAGATCCTCCAGGTTGCCGTGGTCGGATGTCAGCAGGACCAGCCCCTGGTCATCATCCCAGGCCTCCAGCAGACCTTCCAGAACCTGGTCCAGGGTTGTGAGGATCTCGCGGGCAGCCTGTAGATCCTGGTGGTGACCGGCGTAATCGCTGAGCCAGTATTCGAAGAAGGCAAAGTCCAGCCGGCAGGCCAGCTGTGCCAGCCGCCGGCCGGCCTCCACTGGCTCGAGCAGGGGGGTATCCCGCAGGCCCAGGTGATCGTGCCAGCCGCGGGCGGTGAAATCGGCGGCCAGCGCCTCCCCGCGCTGCAGGTCGGTGTGCGTCTTCAGGGGGATGCCGGCCTGGTTCACCGCCAGGGGAATGGCGGAGTACATGCGCCGGCCCGAGTGAATGGCCTCGAAATAGCCCGGCGGGTAGGCGTTGAGCAGGGCGGCCTGACGGCCCGCGGCGCGGAGGCGGCTGAACAGGGTGCCCCGGGAGAGCAGCCGCACAATGGCCGGGTTGGGTTTTGGCCCGTAGTGATAGCCCAGAGCGGCGGGGATATTTTCGCCGCTCAGCAGGGTCGCCTGGCCGCTGGCCGACTGGGGCAGGCCGTCCACCCCCAGGCTGGCGTCCAGGGCGAGCAGGGTGGCGCGCTCGCCCTCGTGCAGCACATTTCCGGGGGCGGCGCCGTTGGCGCTGAAGGCATCCAGCACCATGCGCCGGCCGCCCAGCAGGCTCTGCAGGGTGGGGAGATGCAGGCCGGCGAAGGGGTTGGCGGCTGGATCGCTGCCGCCCAGGCCGACGCCGTCGAGGAAGAGGAAAAGGAAGCGCATACTCACGACGATATACAGGTGAACTTGAGCCAGGCCGAAGGCTGCCGGCCGCGGTTGGTCCCGTCCTGGCGCTCGACCAGGCTCAGGAAGGATTTAAAAGCCTGCAGGCTGGCATCGCTCACCCCCAGCCGGCTGCCGGGGCTGCGCAGCATCACGTAGAGCAGGTAGGTCCCGCCGGGCGCCAGCAGGCGGCGGACCTGCTCCCGGTAGGCCTGGCTCTCATCGTCTGACAGGTTGTGGTAGCAGCCCATGTCCAGGATCAGGTCGAACGGACCCTCGATCCCGTCCAGCCGGGTGACATCCTGGACGTAAAAGGCGGCCTGTACCCCGGCCTGGCGGGCCTTGCGCTGCGCCTGACGGATGGCGCGCGGCGCAAAGTCCACGCCCACCGCCTGCCAGCCGTGCCGGGCCATGGTGATCACGTTGGTGCCGGTGCCGCATCCCAGGTCCAGGGCCCGGCCGGGCGGGTTGTGCTCCAGGTGCGCCAGCAGCTCCGGCGGCGAGACGCCCGTATCCCACGGTGGGTTGAAGGTGTACCACAGATTAAACATCTGCCGGAGCAGGAAGTGCCGCAGCGATACCATGGCCTCCATTGTACTTGAATTTGGAGGGATGTTGTATGGTTACGGGTGGAGCACGCGGATCTACGCTGAAAGCGAGGGCCGCTGTCGCGTGGAGCGGCGTGCTTCGCTGCTCAACGGGGCCTGTGCAGTGCACGACCCTGTTCCTGACGAAACGATCTGTGGGTGACTGCCCTCCACCGCGCCCATTTCCCATTAAAATGAGAAATCTCACTTTGACAAGTAGCACTGTATAACTTAGAATAAGTTGCCAGACTTTATCCACCTGAGGAAGGTTACCTGATGAAAGAATACACGACGGAATTTATTCGCAATATTGCCATTGCCTCGCACAGCGGCGCCGGGAAGACGATGCTGGCGGAAGCACTGGTCCATTTCACAGGAGGGTCCACACGCCTGGGGAAAGTCGAGGAGGGTACCACCATTTCGGATTTCGAAGAAGAAGAAATCCGCCGGGGTATTTCACTCTCCACCTCGCTCATCCCGGTTGAATACAAAGATTTCAAAATCAACCTGCTCGACACTCCCGGGTATACCGACTTCGTGGGCGAGGAAATCTCCGCCCTGCGCGTGGCCGACGGGGTCCTGATTCTGGTGGATGCCGTCTCCGGTGCTGAAGTCGGTACGGAGATCGCCTGGAATTACGCCGACCAGTTCGAGCTGCCCCGCTTCCTGGTCGTCAATAAAATGAATCGCGACAACGCAAATTTCCGCCGCGCCCTGGAATCGGTCCAGGAGATCACCGACAAGCGCCTGATCCCCCTGCAGCTCCCCTGGGGTGAAAAAGCTGATTTCAAAGGCGTCATCGATCTGCTGACCATGAAAGCCTATGAGGGCGACGGTAAAAAGGAAGCCGAGATCCCCGCCGAGTTCAGCGACGACGTGGAGACCGCTCGCATGGAGCTGATCGAAGCCGCCGCCGAGGGCGAGGATGCGCTGCTGGAAAAATACCTGGAAGGCGAGGAACTGACCTCCGAAGAGATCCTGCGCGGCCTGTGCGAGGTGGTGCGCAGCGGGGCCTTCGTCCCCGTGTTCGTCACTGCCGGTTCAGCCGAGATCGGCCTCAAACCCCTGCTGGATGCCATCATCTCGCTGATGCCCTCTCCAATTGAGGCCAAACCCGCCGTTGCCCAGGGCAAAGACGGCGAGGAGACCCTGCGAGCGGCCAGCGATGGCCCGCTGGCGGCCTACGTCTGGAAGACCACCGCCGACCCCTTCGTCGGCCGGATCACCTACTTCCGGGTCTATTCCGGCACGGTCAGCTCGGACACACGCGTGTGGAACCAGACCAAGGGCGCCGAAGAGCGCCTGGGCACCCTGCACGTGCTGCGCGGCAAAGAGCAGTTCGCCGTCAAGACCGTGCACGCCGGCGATATCGCCACCGTTTCCAAGCTCAACGCCACCACCACGGGCGACACGCTGTGTGAAAAGGGACACCCGCTCACCCTGCCGGTGCCCGAATATCCGTCCGCCCTGTATCGCGTGGCCGTCACGCCCAAGACCCAGGCCGACTCCGCCAAGATCAGCACCACGCTCACCCGCCTGGCCGAAGAAGACCCGACCCTGTCGTGGTACAACGAGCCCAGCACGCTGCAGACCATCCTGCAGGGTATGGGCGACCAGCACATCGACGTGGCCGTGCGCAAGGCTGAGACCAAATTCCAGACCGGCATTAATATCGCCGAGCCGCGCGTCCCCTACCTGGAGACCATTACCAAGACTGCTACCGCGACTTACCGCCACAAGAAGCAGACCGGCGGCGCCGGCCAGTTCGGCGAAGTGGTCATGCGCATTGAGCCCTACGAGGAGGACGAGTTCGCCTTCGTCAACGAAGTCTTCGGCGGCGCGATTTCTTCCGGCTATATGCCTGCCATTGAAAAGGGCGTGCGCGGCGTGATGCGCGACGGCGTGTTCGCCGGCTACCCGATGAAGAACATCAAAGTGGCCATCACGGATGGTAAGGAGCACCCGGTGGACTCCAAGCCGGTGGCCTTCGAAATCGCCGGCCGCGAGGCCTTCAAGCTGGCCGTCAAAGACGCCGGCCCGGTGCTGCTCGAGCCGATCATGAACGTGCGCATCACCGTGCCCGAGGCCAACATGGGCGATATCCTCGGCGACCTGAACACCCGCCGGGCGCGTGTCCAGGGTATGGACACCGAGAAGGGGCGCTCCGTCGTCACCGCTCAGGTGCCCCTGGCCGAGATGCAGCGCTACACCACCGACCTGCGCTCCATCACCGGTGGGCGCGGCGTGTTCACCATGGAGTTCTCGCACTACGAGACCGTCCCGGCGCACATCGCCCAGGAAGTGGTCAACGCCCGCCAGAAAGAGCTGGCTGCGGCCAAAGAAGAATAATCCCGGTTGCATACCGGTGGACAGGACCCATCCGCTGGAAAGGATGGGTCCTGTTTTTGTTAATTTCGGGCAGATGAAAACCTAAAATCCCAGGACAGGCGTATTACTTTATGTCAAAGATGACTGCATCCTGCCTGCCGACCGCAACCCGTCCACCGCGCCGGTGCTCTCTGCGGCCAGCGTGTCGCCCACGCAGGTGCACCTGTCCTGGACGCCCTCGGAAGAGGATGGGCCCTATGTTGTCTACGCCGTCTACCGGGACGGCAGCCTGCTGACCTGGGCCGGCCCGGCGACCTCTTTCACCGTCGGTCTGCTGAAGCCCAGCACAACCTACACCTTCTCGGTTGCAGCTCGTGACAACTGGTCCAACTTCTCTCCGCACAGCAGCACGGTGACGGTCACAACCCTGCCGGCCGACAGCAGCGACACCACGCCGCCCACCACACCGGGGAACCTGACCCTTCAGGACATGTTCTGCGGCGAAGTAGAGATCAGCTGGCAGGCCTCGACCGATAACGTCGAGCCCCAGGCGACCATCCGCTACGATATCTACGTGAACGGCGTGTTCGACCACAGCCTGGCCGGCTTCACCCGCTCGATTACCTACGGGACGGTGGACGGCGAGAACGTGTTTACGGTGATCGCCGTGGACAGCGCCGGCAGCGCCTCCGCCCCGGCAGCGGAGAACATCGTGCTGGATATTTGTTGATCTCTGGGGCTGACACGAGGTGACGCTGATCTCGCGGATGGACGCGGTTTGAAAATACCCTCCCCTGTGAGCGGCGTAAACGCACGGCGAAACGGGAGAGGCCAGGGAGGGGGCAGCGATGCACGCCTGGTCTGATCAGGGGATACCGTGCCCCTTTACATCTGGGCACGGCGCGCATTGAACAACTGGCGAGCAGTCTGGACCGGTAACCGGAGAAAAATACCATATCTCGCCGCAGAGCCGTACCCTTACAGCAAATTATCTTGTAAACGAGAAAGGTAAGGGCACGGCTGTTTGCGCTGAGAAATATTTCTCGGAGCAGAAGCCGCCACCTTATTGTGATGGTTTTCCCCGAGCGCTGCCGTGCCCGCTGCGGCAGCAAGTAATGACGGAAACGAACAGGGTAAGACGAAAACAATACCCCTGTCGAATATGTCCGTGCGCCCACAGGACATTGTGACCGGGCATGCCGGTCATGCATAACATGCGCAGCATGTCCATGTCCATGCCGCTCCGCGCGCCTGCAGGCTGTGTGGACCGGTCAACCGGGAAACCGCTCACACCCCCGGTGCGTCCAGTTCGAGCACCTCGCGCTCTGCCCCCTCATCTCCCTGCGCCAGGCCCAGGCGCACAAACAGCCGCGGGGCCACGGCGATCACCCAGATGCCGACCAGCATATAGCGCACATAGCGCAGGACGTAGGCGGTCAGGAACTCGCCGCGCGGGAAGACCTCGCCCAGCCCGTACCAGATCAGGCTCACGCCGATCAAACCCAGGGGCAGGCGCCCCAGCCGCTTCCAGAAATCGCCGCCGGCCTGGAAGCCGCCCCAGCGGCGCAGCAGGATCGCTCCGGCGCCGATCCCGAACAGCGTGCCGCCAGCGGTGAACGCCCCGGCCAGGGCCACCGGGTCGGGCAGCTCGCGGTCCGGGAAGAAAAAGCGGATGTTCTCGGCCCAGGCAGCGGGCAGCGTCCATGCGCCCAGGCTCAGGCGCACCAGGAAAGAGATCAGGATCAACACCAGGGTAAAGGCGAAGATGCTGGCGAGCTGCATCCCCACGCGCATGCCCGCCAGGCGCGACCGCACCACCGGCTCCAGGCGCAGGAACAGCCACACCAGGATCGCTCCGAGCGCCCAGCCGATGAGAACGTCCCAGATGAAGTGCACGCCCAGATAGATGCGCGACAGTCCGATGAGGAAGGTGACCACGATCATGGTGACCAGCACCCAGCCCCGGCGGGAGAGCACGCCCAGCAGGCCCCACACGGCGGCCGCGTTCTGCGCGTGGCCGGAGGGGATTCCGAACGAGCTCTCGCTGATCAGCGCCTGGACCTCGGAGGTGTAGAAATAGGGGCGCGGGCTCTGGAAGGCCAGTTTGAAGATGTGGTTGACGCTGTTGCTGAGCATCAGCATGGTGCCCACGCGCAGCCCCAGGCTGGCGTCCACGCACCAGAACAGGGCCGGCATGATGAGCAGGAAGAATTCCTCGTTGCCCAAAAAGGAGAAAAACTGCATCGGCGCGGCGAGCCAGCCGCCCAGGCTCTGCACCAGCAGGGTGATCTGTACACCCAGGTCAAAGAATGGATCGGTCATGCTGCTCCTCGTAGCAATGGATTACGAAAGGATCGGGTATGCTGCGGGTGAGTACCCCCGGTCGCGGATATGCAGTCAATGCGCTGCGCCGGATCCGGGTCCCAAAGGGCAGTCCTCACCTGAAAAATGCGGCGGTCCATACCCCGGGATCAATCCGCTTCTGCCTGCGCTTCTGTGCTGAGGCGCCTCCCCCGCACCCGCTCGATAAACCCCGCCGCAGCCTCGAAGACGCGCTCGCGCTGTGGTTCGCGCGTGATCACGTGCCCGCAGTCCTGCACCCAGAGCAGCTCTTTGTCTGCAGTGCCCAGCGCCGCATAAATCTGTTCGGCATTGTGCGGGGCCACGCCGCCGTCGTCGCGGGAGTGCACCAGCAGCGTGGGGACCTGCACGCGCGGCAGGGCGAGGCGCATCTCCGCCAGCAGGTCGAGCAGTTCGGCGATGGCGCGCGTGGGGTAGTAGGGGTAGTCGATGTGGTCCTGCGCCGCCAGCGGGTCGCGCCAGTCGGGCGGGCCTTTGGCCACTCTGGGCTGCACGTAAGCGAAGAGCCTGGTATACGGCAGGCGCCAGTCGTGCGGGAGGGCATACGGCGTGGACATGGCCACCACCCCCTCCACGGGGAACCGGGCGCTGAACAGCAGCGAGAGCACACCGCCCATCGAGAGGCCCAGGATGAACACGCTCCGCTCCGCGGGGTCGTAGCCGCACAGGGCGCTGTGCAGCAGGTGCCAGCCGTCCTCGACGGAATGCAGCCAGTCCTGCCAGCGCAGGTGCAGCATGTCCTGCGGGCGGGTGGCGTGCCCGGCCAGGCGCACGCCCAGCACCGTGTGACCGCGCCCCGCCAGATACTCGCCCAAACCGCGCATCTCTTTCGGCGCGCCGGTGAAGCCGTGCACCAGCAGGCAGCCGCACGGCCCGCCGGGGAAGAAGAAGGGCTCTGCCCCGGAGATCACCGGGGTGTAGGCGCTGCGGTCCGCCATGGCGTCAGCCCAGGGTGATGAGCTCGCGCGGCAGGTTGCTGAGCGTCTGCGCGCCGCTGATGGTGATGGCCACGTTGTCCTCGATGCGCACGCCGTTCTGGCCAGCGATGTAAATGCCCGGTTCCACGGTGAAGGTCATCCCAGGCTCCAGGATCTGGGGGTTGCCGGAGCGCATATAGGGCGCCTCGTGGCTCTCCATGCCCAGCCCGTGGCCGGTGCGGTGGATGAAATAGTCGCCGTAGCCGGCCGCTTCGATCACTGCCCGGGCGGCCTTATCCACATCGCCAGCGGGGATGCCCGGGCGGCAGGCGGCCCGGCCGGCTTCGTTGGCCTCTCTGACCACCGCGGCGATGCGCTGCCACTCTGCGTCGACCTCGCCGATGGCAAAGGTGCGCGTCAGGTCCGAGCAGTAATCGTCGTACATGGCCCCCCAGTCGATCACCAGCAGGTCGCCGGGCTGCAGCGGGCGCTCACCGGGGACAGCGTGGGGGTTGGCCGCGTTCGGGCCAGCCGAGACGATGGGCGGGAAGGGGAACTCGGGCTGGGCGCCGGCGCGCAGCAGCTGGTATGAGAGCTCGGATGCCAGCTCGCGCTCCGTCATCCCAACCCGCACGGCCGGCAGGGTGGCCTGCAGGGCCTGCTGGGCGATCTCCACCGCCTGCTGCATGGCGGCGATCTCGGTTGCGTCTTTGCGCATGCGCAGGGCGGCGATCTCGGGCTCGGCGGAGACGAAGCTGGCCTGCCCGGCGGCGGCCTCCAGGAAGCGCAGCTCGATCAGGCGCAGGCGCAGGGGCTCTACCCCCACCCGCTTGCCGTCCAGATGTGCGGCCAGGGCGGCGGCGTGGAACGCTGCGTCCCAGCTCTGCAGGTCCTCGCCGTAGGAGAAGGACTCCACTGCGTAGGGTAGACCTTCGAGCTTGCCCGTCTCGAGCTCGGGCAGCACGATCACCGTGGGCTGCCCGGGGGTGAAAATGGCGACCACCGGCCGCTCCATGAGGTGGAAGTGCAGGCCGGTGAGGTAGGTGAGCGTCGGGCCGGGGTTGAGCACGAGCGCGTCCATGCCAGCGCGCTGCAGCTCTTCGGCCAGGCGCGCGTGGCGGGCAGGGTAGGGCGAGGCGAGCTGCCCGGTGGATGGTGTGTTTCGAGTTTCGGGATTGGACATAAGACCTCCTTTCGGCAGGGGCCGGTGTGATTTGATTATATTCGCATCTGCAGGGGCGGGGGAGGTGGGATACAGAGGAACGCCGGTCACACATTCCTCTCGTTCCCCCACTCTGCGTGGGAACCTTATCCCGGCCGCTCCGCGGCCATCCCTGTTCACCCCGTATGCCTGGATCCGCTGTGCGCCCCGCAGAGCGGGGCATTTACCGGCTTCCACGGGGACCGGCATGGTTCCCATGCTCGGGAGCCAGAATAAAAATGACCAGCCCCACGCAGGTGGGGCTTCGTGATCTTCACAACAGCGGCTTCAGCCGCCATACCTTTCACCCTCTGGTTCCCACGCTCCCGGCCGTTCTGCGGCCATCTCTGTTCACCCCGTATGCCTGGATCCATTGTGCGCCCCGCAGAGCTGGGCCTTTACCGGCTCCCACGGGGACCGGCATGGTTCCCATGCTCGGGAGCCAGAATAAAAAAAGCCCCGCGCAGGCGGGGCTTCGTGCTCTCCACAGGTGCGGCTTCAGCCGCCAGAATCCTTCCAAACACCTCCGCGTTATCTGCTCCTGAGATGCGCAGCATCACCCGTGTCTGCCCGCCCCTCCCACCCCGTGATAGAATTATCCACCAGGGAACATCAGTCCAACCGAAGCGACGCCGGCATGGAAATTCCGCTCTTTCCCCTCCACACCGTGCTCTTCCCGGGCGCACCGCTGCTGCTGCACATCTTCGAGCCCCGCTACCAGGAGATGATCCGCATCTGCCTGGAGCAGGAGCGACCGTTCGGCGTCGTACTGATCCGCAAAGGGGTCGAGGCCATGGGCCCCCTGGCGGAGCCGCATGCCGTCGGCTGCACGGCCGAGATCGTCGACGTGCAGCGCCTGGGCGGCGGGCGCATGAACCTGACCACCCTGGGGCGCAATCGCTTCCGCCTGCTCTCGCTGGACAGCAGGCGGCGCCCCTACCTGACGGCCGAAGTGGCAGAATTCCCGCTGCAGGATGCGGACTCCCCGCCGGTGGACGCCGCCGTCCCCGGGCTGCAGGGATGGGTGGACCGCTACCTGGAGCACCTGGCCCGGGTGCGCAACGAGCAGTACGGGCCAGTCCACCTGAGCGGCGGCAACGCCGCAAAGATCTTCCTGGCCGCCAGCCTGCTGCAGATCCCGCTGGTGGAAAAGCAGGCCCTGCTGGCCCAGGAGTCGGCGCACACGCTGCTGAGCGGGGTGCTCACGGCCTACCGCCGCGAAGTGGTGCTGCTGCAGGCGCAGCTGCGCCAGGGCGGCAGCAGCCCCGGCACCTTTTCCAGGAACTAGCTGCTTTTATTAACCTTCCACGCAGCCTATAAGGGGGAATAGGGCAGGGCGGTTAGCGCTCACCCCGCAGCCGGGCCCGGCCCGAGAAAAACTGAACCTCAGCCCAGACCCCGGGATATTATAAGGGACTCGTGAGGGGGCCGCAGCGGGAAAACCGGACGGCTCGCCCGGCAAAGCGCACGGCGGTGCCCCGCGAGAATGGACAGGATTTCGTTTACAATACGGATCGAATGACATAATCTATGCGCCGAGAAGGAGGGAAAGATGAGCGCAAACCGCCAGACACTTAAGGGAAAAATGGATACCGGCCGCAGGAAGCAGCAGCAGGCCGCCCTGCCGCTGGTCATCCTGCTGCTGGCCGCCCTGCTGCTGCAGGCCTGCGCCGGCGGCCCCGCCCCCACCACCCCGCCGGCCGTGGAGACCGGCGCGGCCGTCCCCGAAACCGGGAATGAGAGCGAGCAGCCCGGCGAAGCCGCAGGGCCAACCACCGGTCAGGAAGACAACGTCTTCCGGGTCGCCATGCAGCCCATCGTGCAGACCGCCCCGGCCCTGATCTCCTCCGACAGCGAAGTGCTGGTGGCCAACCACGTCTACGACTACCTGGTGGACATCGACCCCCAGTCCAACCTGATCCCCCGCCTGGCCACCGATTGGCAGGTCAGCGATGACGGCCTGACCTACACCTTCCAGCTCGCCGAGGGCGTGACGTTCCACGACGGCAGCCCGTTCAGCGCTGAAGACGTGGTGTGGACCTTCGAGCGCCTGCGCGACCCGGCGAACGGGTTCGCCACCCAATCGCTGTACGCCAACATCGCCAGCATCGAAGCCACCAGCGACCTCGAGGTCACCTTCCCCCTCAACGAGCCCAACCCTTTCTTCCTCTATGACCTGAGCGACAACCACGCCCTGATCCTCAAGGCGGGCACCGCAGACCCCTCGGGCTTCAACGGCACCGGCCCCTTCATGGTCAGCGACTACCGCCCCGAGGACCGCATCATCATGCAGGCCAACCCGGACTACTTCATCGCGGGTCAGCCGGCGCTCGACGGGCTGGAGATCATCTTCTTTGCCGACGAGACCGCCGCGGTGGACGCCCTGCGCAGCGGGCAGGTGGACCTGGCCATGCGCATGTCCACGGCGCTGTTCGAAAGCCTGATGAACGAACCCGGCATCACCACCGTCGAGGTGCCCACCAACGGCTTCGACCTGATCCGCCTGCGTGCCGACACCGAGCCGGGGAACGACCCGCGCGTCATCCAGGCCCTCAAGCTGTCCACCGACCGCCAGGCGATCTTCATGCTGGTGCAGCAGGGCTACGGCGCTGTGGGCCGTGACAGCCCCATCGGCCCGCTCTACGCCTCCTACTACACCGAGGAGACCCCCCTGCCCGAGCGCGACGTCGAAGCGGCCCGCCAGCTCCTGGCGGAGGCCGGCTATGAGGACGGCCTGCAGTTCGACCTGCACACCCCCGACACCGGCAACCGCCCCGACCTGGCCGTGGTGATCCAGGAGCAGTGGGCCGCGGCCGGCATCGACGTGAACGTCATCGTCGAGCCCGAGAGCGTGTACTACGGCGACGACGGCTGGCTGGAGGTGCAGCTCGGCATCACCGGCTGGGGCTCCCGCCCCTACCCGCAGTTCTACCTGGACGTGATGCTCGCCTGCGATGCCATCTGGAACGAGGCCCATTTCTGCGACGAAGAGCTGGACCAGCTCATCCAGACCGCCGGCACCACCCTGGACGAGGAAGAGCGTGCCGCCGCCTACGCCGAAATCCAGCGCATCCTGATCGAGCGCGGACCGGTCATCATCCCCTACTTCTTCGCCCAGTTCGCCGCCATCGACAGCCGCTATCAGAACTTCGAGCTCAAAGCGTTCGCCGGGCGCACCGACTTCCGCGAGCTGACCCTGGCGCCGTAAACACCGTTGACTGCTGCTGATTTCCGCACTCTCGAACAGGGCCAGGCCCCGGCTGCGCAGCCGGCTGCGGCGCAGCGCACGCCGCTGGGGCTGCTGCGGGCGCTGTTTTCGCGGCCGGCTTCCGCCGCGGGCACGGTCATCTTCCTGCTCTTCCTGACCCTGGCCCTGCTGGGGCCCCTGCTGGCCCCCTACGGCGCCAACGAGCAGATTGCCGCCGACGCCCGCCAGCCGCCCTCGGCGGCTCACCCCTTCGGCACCGACACCCTGGGGCGCGACGTCTTCAGCCGGGTGCTGCTCGGCGCCCGCGATATCCTCTCGCTGGCCGGCTTCGGCACCCTGCTGGCCGTGCTCAGCGGCACCTCGCTGGGCCTGCTCAGCGGCTACCTGGGCGGCTGGTTCGACGAACTGCTGATGCGCTTCTTCGACAGCCTGCTGGCCATGCCGGCCCTGCTGCTCGCGCTGATGCTGCTGGGTGCAGCCGGCCCCTCGCGGGGCAGCATCCTGATCGTCATCGTCATCGTCTACACGCCCATCGTCGCCCGCGTGGTGCGCAGCGTGGTGCTCTCCGTCAAGAGCCGCGGCTTCGTGGAGGCCGCCCGCATGCAGGGCGAGAGCCTGGGGGCCATCCTGTTCCTCGAGATCCTGCCCTCGGTGCTGCCCGCCCTGGCGGTGGAGGCCGCGCTGCGCTTCTCGTATGCAATCTTCCTGGTGGCTTCGCTGGGTTTCCTGGGCGTGGGGGTGCAGCCGCCCAACCCCGACTGGGGCCTGATGGTCAAAGAAGCGCGCAGCAGCGTGGCGCAGGTGCCGTGGGCCATGTACTTCCCGGCGGGGGCCATCGCCGTGCTGGTGGTCGGCGTCAACCTGATGGCCGACGGCATCCGCCGCGCCTGGACGGAGGGCTGACGCCTGACTCCCCTGCTGCAGGGGGAAGACCTGACCGTGACCTACCGCCAGAGCGGTTCCCGTGTACTGGCCCTGCGCGAGGTGAGCCTGCACCTGGAGCCGGGGCATATCCTGGGCCTGGTGGGGGAGAGCGGCAGCGGCAAGACCACCCTGGCGATGACGGTGATGAACCACCTGCCGCCCGAAGGCCAGGTGCAGCGCGGGCGGGTGCTCTTCGACGGCGCCGACCTGCTGCAGATGCCGGCGGCCGGAATGCGGCAGGTGTGGGGCGCGCAGATCGCCCTGGTGCCGCAGGACCCGCTCTCGGCGCTCAACCCCTCGCTGCGCGTCGGCGAGCAGGTGGACGAGACCCTGCGCCATCACCTGGGCCTGGACCGCCGCCAGGCCCGCCAGCGCACCCTCGAACTGCTGCAGTCGGTGCACCTGCCCGACCCCGGGCGGGTGGCAGAGAGCTACCCGCACCAGATCAGCGGCGGCATGCAGCAGCGCGTGCTGATTGCCATGGCCCTCAGCACCTCCCCCCGCCTGCTGGTGCTCGACGAGCCCACCACCAGCCTGGACGTGACCACGCAGGCCTCCATCCTGGACCTGATCCGCGAGCTGATCCAGGGCCGGCAGACGGCCGTGCTCTACGTGACCCACAATCTGGGGGTGGTGGCCCAGTTCTGCGACCACGTGGCCGTGCTCTACGCCGGCGAGCTGGTGGAATCGGCCCCGGTGGTGGAGCTCTTTGGCAGGCCGCTGCACCCTTATACGCGCGGCCTGCTGGACAGGGTGCCGCGCCTGGAAGCGGGGGCACCGGGCGGGAACGGCCGGGGGAAGCTCCACCCGGCCGGCATCCAGGGGCAGATCCCCCCGCCGGGCGCCCGCCCCTCCGGCTGTGTGTTCATCGACCGCTGCCCGTTGGCCATCGAAATCTGCCGCACGCGCCCGCCGCTGTACCCCAGCGGCCCGGGGCGCAGTTCGCGCTGCCACCGCTGGGAGGAGATCGCCGCCGGGACGGCCGACCCGCGCCAGCCGGCCGCCGGATCCCCCGGGCAGCCGGCTGCGGATGTGCCGCAGCCCCGCTCGCAGCCCGCCCTGGCGCTGCGCGACCTGCAGGTGCGCTTTAAGGTGCGCCGGAGCCTGCTGCGCTCGCTGCTGGCTCTGTTCACCCGCCGCCCGGCGCAGACCCTGCGGGCTGTGGACGGGGTGGACCTGCGTGTGCGGCCGGGGGAGACACTCGGCCTGGTGGGGGAGAGCGGCAGCGGCAAGACCACCCTGGCACGCGCCGTGGCCGGCCTGCAGGCGACCCACGGGGGCGAGATGCAGCTCGGCGGAGCACCGCTGCCGCCCGGCCTGGAGCGCCGCGGCCTCGAAACCCTGCGCCGGGTGCAGATGGTCTTCCAGAACCCCGACGAAGCCCTCAACCCCTACA
>JAAYXE010000026.1 GCA_012516075.1 Chloroflexota bacterium
GGTACACACTGCGCGCCTGGGTGCGCTCCAGCGGCGGGCAAAATGAGGCCTACATCGCCCTGCGCTGCGGGGACGCGGAGCAGCGCACGCATATCCCGCCCACCCCACCCGGCTACCGCTGGATCAGCCTCACCGCTTCGCTGCAGGGCAGCGGGGGCGAGTGCACCAGCCGCCTGGTTTCTGATGGCAGCCCAGACACCTGGGCCAGCTTCGATGATATCGAACTGGTTCCCGGCCGGGCCGTACTCACCGTGCTGGGGGCCGACATCTCCAGCCTGCCCAAGTCCGAAGATTTCGGCGGGGTGTACCGCTATGCAGACGGGACCGAAGCGGACGCGCTGCAGATTCTCAAAGATCACGGCATGAACTATGCCCGTCTGCGCGTCTGGGTAGATCCGCCGGACGGCTATCACAACAAAGCCCGCATCCTCGCAATGGCAGCCCGGTTGAAGGAACAGGGCATTCAGCTCCTGGTCGACTTCCACTACTCCGATCACTGGGCCGACCCGGGCAAGCAGATCAAGCCGGCCGCCTGGCGCGATTATGATTTCGAGCAGCTCAAAGGGGCAGTCTACGATCACACATATGACGTGTGCAGCGCTCTGGTGGAGCAGGGAACCCCTCCCGACATGGTGCAGGTGGGCAACGAGATCAACGCCGGCATGCTCTGGCCCGACGGCTCGTATGCAAACTTCGACAACCTGGCTGCCCTGCTGAAAGAGGGCTACCGGGCCGTGAAAGACTGCTCCCCCACCACGCCTGTCATGCTGCACATCGCCGAAGGCGGCAGCAACGACGTCGCCCGCTGGTGGTTCGACAACATCACCCGCCGTGACGTCCCCTTCGATGTCATCGGCATCTCCTACTACCCCTACTGGCACGGCAGCCTGGCGGAGCTGCAGGCCAATCTGATCGATATCTCCGCACGTTACGACAAAGATGTCATCGTGGTGGAAACGGCTTACGCCTTTACCGATCAGGATGCCGACAATTACCCTAACATTGTGTCCGGCGATATGGCCATCCCCCACTACCCGCTCACGCCCGAAGGCCAGCGCCTTATGCTGCGCGATGTGATGGCCGTGGTGCGTGCCGTGCCGCAGGGCCGCGGCCTGGGGATTTTCTACTGGGATGCCGTCTGGACGGCCGTGGAGGGCAACGGCTGGGACGCCACCGACCCAACATCGGGCAACGCCTGGGAAAACCAGGCCCTGTTCGACTTCGAGGGCCGTGCTCTGCCTGCCCTGCAGGAATTTATGAATCCCTAGCCCGCTTCACCCTGGCTGCCAGGGACCTGGAGCGGGGCCAGGCAGGTGGAGCCTTACGATGGAGCCCATCACCTGCAGGCCCATAGTGCGGCCGTTGAAGCTGCCAGAGGACGCCGCTCAAATATAAAAAAAATCCGCGTCCATCCGTATGACCGGCGATCATCCGCCTTCCCTGCATATGTCAGGCACCTTTCAAACCAGTTGTTGCGAGAACACAGGAGGAAAAAGAATGTTCAAGCAGCGTCTATTCACACTGGCGATCCTGTTCATCTTCATCCTCACAACCGCCGGCACAGCCGGGCTGACGCCCGCGGCCGCCGCCCCGGTGGTAGTCAACCCCGGCTTCGAAGACGACAACGACGTCACCACCTCTCCGGCGGGCTGGACGACCACCGGAACCCCGGGAGCCAACTTCACCGAATGGGGCGGTCACAGCGGCAGCTGGCGGCTGTCTCACTGGAGCCCCGATCCCTACGTGGTCGAAACATCTCAAACCCTCACCGGGCTGGCGCGCGGCTGGTATACTGCACGGGCCTGGGTGAAATCCAGCGGCGGTCAGAATGCGGCTTACATCGCTCTCAAGAACTGCAGCGACAAGAAAGGCATCAATGCCGTCGCCCATTTACCCGTGGCGCCGCCCGACCGCTGGGTGCAGATCGTCGTCTCCGTCTATGTCAAACACGGCCAGTGCACCATCAGCCTGTATTCCGACGCCAATGCCGGCAACGGGGCCAACTTCGACGATATCGAGTTCGTCCCAGGCCAGGCCAGCCTGTCGATTCTGGGCGCCGATATCTCCAGCCTGAAGAAGTCTGAGGACCTGGGCGGCATCTACCGCACCGCAGATGGTAAGCAGCGCGATGCCATCAAGATCCTGCGTCACGAGGGCATGAACTGGGCCCGCCTGCGGGTGTGGGTTGACTCGGCCGACGATTATCACGAGCTGGATGAACTGCTGGTGATGGCCAGGCGCATCCGCACCAGCCAGATGCAGCTCCTGGTCGACCTGCACTTCTCCGACCGCTGGGCGGACCCGGGGCAGCAGAACAAACCCGCCGCCTGGGTGGGCCTCAGCGTGGACGAGCTCGAACAGGCCGTGTACGACCACACCTACGAGGTCTGCCACAGCCTGGTCAAACAGAACACCCCGCCGGCGATGATTCAGATCGGCAACGAGCTGAACTCGGGGATGCTCTGGCCCGATGGTCACACCTGGAACCCGCCCAACTGGGATAACCTGGCTCGCTTCCTGAAGGCCGGGTATCAGGCGGTCAAAGACTGCTCGCCCGGCACCCGGGTGATGCTCCACCTGGCGGACGGCGGCGACAACGGCCTGTACCGCTGGTGGTTTGACAATATCACCGCCCGCGGCGTGCCCTTCGATGTGATCGGCGTTTCCTATTATTCCTTCTGGCACGGCTCACTGGCTGACCTGCAGTTCAACCTCAACGACATCACTGCCCGCTACGACAAAGACGTCGTGGTCGTCGAGACCGCCTACCCCTTCACGCTGGAGGATCATGACGGCTGGGAGAACATCATCGACCTGGAAAGCGAGCTGACCGCCGGCTACCCGCCGACTCCTGAAGGCCAGCGGGCCATGCTGCGCGACGTGATGGCGATCGTGCGGGCCGTGCCCAACGGGCGCGGGCTGGGCGTGTTCTACTGGGACGCGACCTGGACCGGCGTGCCTGGCAACGGCTGGGACCCTGCGGATCCATCATCGGGCAACGCCTGGGAAAACCAGGCTCTGTTCGATTTTGACGGCCGTGCCCTGCCTGCCCTGCAGGAGTTCAAGAATCCCTGAGCCGCTGCCCATCCCATAAGCGGCTCCCTGAGTGAAGCCGGCGGTCTTCGACTGCGCCATACGAAGTATGCCGCTCAGACTGCCGGCTTCTTACACCCGGTCTGCACCAGACGTTTATCAGGGATGACGCAGCAGAGGGGCAGATAACATCCGCGTCCACTGCTCAATCCTCGTCTCTCCATGTCCCCCTTCCATTCCCCCTACTGGCACACAAAAACCCCAGGTGCACGCAGGCGGTGCCCGCCGCTGCATCACCTGGGGTTGGTATGTGAATCTCTATAAAGCTGGCAGCCCCTTCTATCAATCCGCCAGCGTCTGCCTTAACCTGGATCACCGCCGCGCCGTACGGCTCCAGGCGCAGCATGCCTCCAACCTCCTCCCCGCTGATCAGATCCACACCCGCAGCGGGAGCCTGCATCTCCACCGGCTGTTTTGAATAATTCAGCACAAACACCCACGCCTGCTCCCCATTCACCCTGCGGGTGCATTCCACGCCGGCTGGCAGATCAGCGCGCATCTGCACCCCGCTCTCGCGGCAGATGTGCTCCACCATCCACGACAGCCCGTCACGGTCCAGCGAGGTACCCAGATAATATCCGGTCCCCTTCCCGTAGCGGTGACGGGTCACGGCCGGGCTGCCTGCCACATAATCCTCGCAGAAGTCGGCCAGGCTCTCGGCGCCCTCCAGGTGGATGCGTTCGATCCAGAAATCGCAGGCGAATTCCTTCCCACCAACAGTTTTCACCCGGTTGGATTCCGCTTCTCCCAGCGGGGCGTATTCCTCTACCCAGACGCCCAGCACCTTGCGGAACGGCGCCGGGTATCCGCCCAGCCAGACCTGTTCGCTGCTGTCCACCATGCCGCTGAAAAAGTTAGTCCAGAACGCGCCGCCCTGAGCCACATAACGCTCAATGTTCCGGGCCGTCTCCTCGCTCACCAGGTACAGATGGGGGGCGAGCACCAGTTTATAAGCGGAAAGATCGGCTTCGGGATGTGCGAAATCGACGCTGATATTGCGCCGGTACAGTTCAAGATACAGGTCGGTCAGGCGCGGCAGCAGGACCAGGTCGTTGGCCGGTTTACCGCCGCCTTCCAGCGCCCACCAGTTCTCCCAGTCGAACAGGATCGCCACCTCAGCCTGGATGCGCCCCGGCAGCAGGGGGTTCAGACGCTTCAGTTCGCTTCCCAGCTCCTTCACCTCCCGCCACACACGTGTGCCGGTGCCCGCGTGAGAGACCATGGCGCTGTGAAACTTTTCCGAGCCCGATTTCGAAGCCCGCCACTGGAAGAACATGATCCCGTTGGCCCCCCGCGCCAGGGCCTGGTAACTGCCCAGCCGCATGACCCCCGGGCGCTTCATCGTGTTGTGCTCGCGCCAGTTCACATGCGCTGTGGCCTGCTCCATCAGCAGCCAGGGCTGGCCGTGCTTCAACGAGCGCATCAAATCGTAAAGCATCGCTGTCCTGGCCATCCACAGCGGGTCATCCGGCTCCGGATAGTCGTCCAGCGAAACAAGGTCTTCGCGCTCCGCCCACTTCCAGTAATCCAGCGGGCGGTGAAAGCGCATGAAATTGGTCGTCAGGGGGATCTCCGGTGTGTATTCCCGGAGGATGTCAATTTGTTCCTGAAAGCATTCCAGCCACGCATCCGATGTAAAACGCTGCCAGTCAAGCTTCTGGGCCGGGTTTGGCAGGGTGGGCATCGGTCCCGGAGAACGGATTTCCTCCCAGTCGCGGTAGACCTGGCTCCAGAAATCGGTCCCCCAGGCCTCGTTAAGCGCTTCCAGGCTGCCGTAGCGCTGCTGCAGCCAGCGGCGGAAGGCTGCCTGCGATACCTCGCAGTGACACTCTGCGTAATGACAGGCATATTCATTGTCCACGTGCCACAGCGCCAGCGCCGGGTGATCGCCAAATTCCTGCACCAGGCGGGTAACGATCTCCCTGGCATGCCTGCGGTAGTCCGGGCTGTTTGGGCACATATGCCGCCGCGAGCCGTGCCACAGCCGGGTGCCGTCCGCCATTACAGGCAGGCTCTCCGGGTAGCGGTGTGAAAACCACGGCGGCGGTGAGGCGGTTGGCGTCGCCAGGTTCACACTCACGCCGTGTTCCCAGAGCAGGTCGATAACCTGCCTCAGCCAGGAGAAATCGAACCGGCCGGGCTCGGGTTCCAGCCGCGCCCAGGCAAAGATCCCAACCGAAACACGGTTGACCCCGGCCTCCTGCATCAACCGTACGTCTTCCTGCCAGACCTCCGGGTTCCACTGCTCCGGATAGTAATCGCCGCCGTACGCTATCTGGGTAAACATGTCGTCAGGTTTTTTCCTTTTTATCGTGGATGGGTCTCACTGCTGTCGCGCAAAAAACGGTTCCGGTTCGCCGCCTCCGCATCATTGAGGGCCGCCAGGAACTGGTCGTAGGTCAGCGGGTGAAAAAAGCACTGGTCTGCGCCCAGCTCACGCGCCCGGGGTTCGTCTCCTACGGCAGCACACACGCCGACCGGAATATCGCCGTTAGCCAGTTCGTTAACCAGATCCTGGGCCATGGCCAGGCTCTCCATGGATGCGAAAAGCACCAGGGCCGGCTTACGAGCCCGGATCTGCTCCGCTGTCGGGATGACATCGACCGCTGCCACCCGGTAACCGCTCTGCTCGGCGAAGCGGCGCAGCAAATAGGTCAGCGACGGGTCTCGTCCAATCAGGGTAATCTCAGCTTTTGACGCGTTCATAAACGGTTCTCCTGTCGTCCGGAACCACTGGCGCTGCCTGATGGCCGGCCCCTCCGGGTGGTGCTTCATCCCGCCCGGCCGGGCCAGGCATGAGAATCGCTTTCACAGAGGGGCACACCGGGAGAAACCGTTGATGCCCCGCTATATAATTTTAGGTGACCTTTCAGGGGGTGTCTTGCAGGGGAACGGGATATTTTTGACAGTTTCCGGGATGTTGCCCCGGGTGTATCATCAGCCGCGCAGGTCGCCCGGACTGCTGCCAGGGTGAGATCTCCGGTAGGCGCGCGGCGTAAGCCCCGTCTCGCGGTGAAAGGTCCGGCTGAAGTGGGCGCTCTCCGAAAACCCCACCGCCATGGCGATCTGCGTGATGGTCAGGTCTGTGTTCTTCAACAGGTCGCAGGCCTGGCGGATGCGGTAGCGGCGCAGGTAAGTGATGGGCGTGATACCCAGTTCCTGGCGAAAGCAGTCGGTGAGGTAATCGGCGCTGATGCCCACACACTGCGCGATGTCCTCCCGGGTCAGCGGCTCGGCGTAGTGGGAGTGGATGAATCCCATGGCCTGGCGCACCAGGCGCTGGGTGGGCAAGCTCAACGACTGCTGGCGCGTCAGGGCGGCTTCGATATGCCTCAGGGTCTCACCGGCACTGAACAGCCCTTTTGTCAAAATCGAAGCGACTCCCCGGTTGCAGCGCTCCAGTTCGGCCTCGGAGAGCGTCCGGGCGGTGAGGATGATGACGGGGATATCCCGGGTCGCTTCCCAGCTGCGCAGTTCATCCAGCACTGCAAACCCGTCCAGTTCGGGCATCATCAGATCCAGCAGGATCAGATCCGGCCGCACAGTTTTCAGCATGTCAAGCGCCTCTTTCCCGTTGCGCGCCATCACCGTCCGGCAGCCGGCCTCTTCTACGAGCCTGCGGTGCAAATCGAGAACCGCCGGATCGTCATCCACCAGCAGCACCGTCCGCTGTCCATCCCCCGGCTGTGGTGCGGTCCCAAAATAGCGGCGCAGTTCAGCGGCGAGCTGCTCCGGGCTGAGCGGCTTATTCAGGTAGTTGAGCTCCAGCAGCTCGCCCCGGTCGCCTTCCAGATCCAGCGCGTACGCGAAAACGGGGACGTCGGCGGTTGCCGGCTGGCGCTTAAGCAGGCTGAAAATCGTCCAGCCCTGCCGGACCGCCAGATCGTTATCCAGCACCACGGCTGCCGGGCGCAGTGCACTGATTTTCGACAGCCAGCCGCTGTCATTTTGGATCGACCACAGCTGCACATCAAATCCCTGCTGCCGGAGATAATCGCACAGCGGCTGCGCCCGCCCGGTCTCTTCGACAAGCACGATCACCGCGTTTTTCTGAACTGCGGTAAATGGATCCGCCTCCTGCCAGTCGCTGGTAGTGAGGATGGGCAGCGTGAAGTAAAACGTTGCCCCGTTGCCCAGATCGCCCGGCGATCTCACCCCCATGCTGCCGCCGTGCTGGGCAACCAGTTCCCTGGAGATCGTCAGCCCCAGCCCCAGCCCGCTGTATCCGGACTGGATGGAACGTTCAGAGCGCCTGAACTCATCAAAAATGCTCTCCTGCTCTGCCGGTGAGATGCCGATGCCCGTGTCGCTGACCGAAACCACCGCCTGCTGGCCGGAGACTTTCAGTTCCAGCAGCACCTTTCCCTGGGGCGTAAATTTGACTGCGTTGCTGATCAGGTTCAGCGTCACCTGACGGAGACGGGTGCGGTCGCCAAGCACCCACAGGCTGTGCTGCGGAAGATTGTCCTGCCAGGCAATGCCTTTTTGCCGGGCAAGCTGCTCCCCGACTCGTGCGGCTACACGCAGTACTTCCACCAGATCGAGAGGCTCGCGCAGGATCCGCAGCTGCCCGGCCTCACTGCTGGCCAGGTCGAGCACGTCCCCCACCAGACGAGACAGGTGCTGCGCGCTGGAGTGAATCTGCTCCAGGTCGTGCCGGGCCGCTTCGGAAAGCTCCTGAGCATCGCGCAGCACCATTTCGCTCAATCCGATGATCAGGCTCAACGGTGTGCGCAGCTCGTGACCGACAATGGACAAAAAGCGGCTCTTTAACTGGTTGGCTTCTTCGGCCATCTGTCTGCCCCGCAGGGCATCCTGGTAAAGCTGGCTGGTGCGTAGCGCCGATGCCAGGTTGTGCACGATGGCAGCGCAGTTCTCCAGGTTCGCAGCATTGAAGGCTGCGAACCCGCTGTTGTTCTCATCGATCACCAGCGGCAGAATTGCAAGACGATACGTCTGGTCCGGCGAGATCAACTCCGGCGGCGGAAACTGCCGTGTTAAAAAGGTAAGCCCCGCTGCCCGCTCAGGATATCCCACCGCCAGCAGGACCTGCGTGTACAAAAGCGGGTCCTCCTCGGTATGTGAATAGGTTCCCACCAGGGCCTGCGGTATGCCCAGGTGTGGCAGGTGCTGCGCCAGGATATCCGCGCTGGCTTGAAGCCCGGTGGACGCCAGAAGCTGCGAGGTCATCAGGCCCAGGCGGTTGGAGGCCGTCATGTGGTTGACCAGGGTCTCTGTCGTCTGGCGGCGGACCATTTCGGCCAGGCTCAGGCGGGCATGATCCAGCAGTTCACGGATGAGTCCCGGGGTCGCCTGTGTCAGCGGCGGGAAGGCCTCCGGCAGCCCGTTTCGCAGCGCTGTAAAGACCGTCTGCCAGGCGTAGACATCTTCAGGCCGCGTCTCCAGCCAGCGGTACAGGTTCTGAAGCTGGTCATCGAAAGGCCGTGTATCTTCACGCACCAGGCTGTCGGTCAGCGCGCCAGCCACTGCCCTGCTCAGGGTGTGGATCTCCTCCTGCCGGCTCTGCCGTGCTTCGCTGATCGCCGTTTCGGCCATCCAGTCCGCCAGCACCGCTCGCGCCTCGTCCAGGTCGCCTGAAAAAACGGCGGGGATGGCGGCCGTGGAGCGGCGGTCCGGCCGGCAGCCGCAGGACTGGCGGATCACCAGCCGGGTGGGGACGCGCCGGTTTTCCTCCACCCTCTTTTCACCTCTCAGAGCCTGCAGGATCGCCATCACGGCCTGGTACCCCAGGGTGAAGGTGGGGTGGCGCACGGTCGTCAGGGGCGGAAGCTGCGAGCGTGCCTCCAGGATGTCGTCAAACCCGATCACGGCCACATCTTCAGGGATGCGCCGGCCGGCCGCACGCAGCACTTCCATCGCCCCCAGTGCAGAGAGATCGTTGCTGGCAATCAGGGCACTGAACGGCGCTCCGCTGCGCAGGATCTGCTCCATGGCCAGGCGGCCGTCCTCCCGGCGGTGCTCACCGAAGGCGATCAGCCGCTCGTCTTCCGGCAGTCCGGCGTCACGCAGCGCCTGGCGGTAGGCAGCCAGACGCTCGGCGCTGTCACCGCCGCGCCCCGACTTTCCGGCGATGAAAGCGATCTGGCGGTGCCCGTGCTGCAGCAGGTGGTCGAACGCCTGGCGGATTCCGCTGGCATTGTCCACCGCGATCAGCGGGCCTGCTTTTTCGGCGGTGGTCAGGATGACGGGAAACCCCGAGCGGATCAGGTCCTGGACGTAATCGAACTGCTCCGGGGTGAGGTCGTCGGGGATGATGATCAGCCCGTCGCAGTTCCACGGTCCCACGGGGACAAAATCCGCCCGTTCTCCCGGGACCGGCCAGGCGGTACGGCTGCCGCGCGGGCTGCCCGGCAGCGCGATCCCGCAGCCGGCGAGCAGGTTGCAGTCGTGCTCGTTTACGGCAGCATAGATCCCCTGCAGGAGCGTGTGGGTATAGCTGTCGATGGTCGTGCCTTCGTATACCGACCAGGTGGACAGAAACCCAATCGTGGGTCGGCTGTGGATGTACGGGCTCATAACTGCTCTGATTTTACAATGAATATGTGCGAATCAGCAGCGCAGCACGCCCTCGATTCTCTCTCCCCTTTCTGCAGCCTCTTTTCTGATTCTTGACGGTGCTGGCAGAGAGGTGCTATCATATCATTAATTAATGATATGATGATATGATGATTTATATGATGATTTCAGGAGTTTTTTTCATGCTCACCGGCACCACCCAATCGATCGAACTGCAGGCGAAATTGTTTCGCGGCTTTGGCGACCCATCTCGCCTGGCCATCCTGCAGGCGCTGCGCAGCGGTCCGCTCAGCGTCACCGAAATCGTCCAGGCCACCGGACTGTCCCAGTCCAACGCTTCGAACCACCTGGCCTGCCTGCGCGACTGCGGCCTGGTGACCGCTGAACAGAACTGGCGCTACGTGATTTACCGCCTGAGCGACGACCGCGTTGCTGAGCTGCTCAACCTTGCGGAGGCTCTGCTGGCCGACGTCGCCAGAGGGGTTCACATGTGCACTCGCTACAACACAGTACAGGAATCCGCGGATGAATAAAATTCAGACCATCGAAATACCGGTGTCGGGGATGGACTGTGCTGACTGCACCCGGCATGTCCGGACCGCGATCGCCAGGCTGCCTGGGGTCCAATCGGTGGATGTGTTTCTAACCTCGGAGAAAGCGGTCATCCGCCTGGACCCTGACCTTGTGGATCTGCCTGCCATACGCGAGGTGGTAAAGAACGCCGGTTATTCCGTTCCGGAGAGCGCTGCTCCCCCACAAAATCCCCCGCTGGGAAATTTCACACGCCGTATGATGACCCTGCTGGCCGTCGTGTTCGGGGTGATCCTGTTCATCATCGTAGGCGGGGAATGGCTTGGCCTCTTCGAGCAGATCACCGGGCGTGTTCCTTTCCCGGTCGGACTGGCGCTCGTTGTCATCAGCGGCTGGTCGATTTTCCGCAACGTGATCCGGGCAGCGCTCAACCGGCAGGTCATCTCGCACACGCTCATGACGCTGGGCGTGATTGCCGCTCTGGCGGTCGGAGAGTGGGCCACCGCGCTGGTGGTCGTTTTCTTCATGCGCGTGGGCGAATATGTCGAGAATTTCACCACCAAAGGAGCGCGCCGGGCGGTGAAAGATTTAACCGCCATGATCCCGCAAATCGCCCGGGTTGAGCGGGATGGATCCGAACAGGAAATCCCGGTTTCCGAAGTGCGGAACGGGGACATCGTGATCGTGCGTCCTGGCGAAAAAGTGCCCGTGGATGGCGAAGTGATCTCCGGCCAGGCGACAATGGACCAGTCTGTCCTCACCGGAGAGTCAATGCCTGTCGAGGTCGCTGCCGGTACGCAGGTCTTTGCCGCCACCATTGCCAGACTCGGCAGTGTCCGCATCCGCGCCGCCCGCGTCGGTCCGGACACGACCTTTGGGCGTGTGGTCAAAATGGTGGAGGAAGCCGAAGCCAACCGGGCGGAGGTGCAGCGCTTTGCCGATCGATTTTCCGCTTTCTTCCTGCCTGTCGTCGCCGGGATCGCGGCGCTGACCTTCATCATCCGCCGCGACCCGCTTGCTGCGGCGGCAGTGCTGGTGGTGGCCTGCTCGTGTTCCGTCGCGCTGGCCACGCCGGTCGCCGTCCTGGCCTCCATCGGCGCCAGCGCGAAGCGCGGGCTGCTGATCAAGGGAGGCAAATACCTGGAAAGCCTGGCACGCGCCGACGTCCTCCTGCTCGACAAGACCGGCACCCTGACGCTGGGCAAACCGCAGGTGACCGATGTCATCTCCCTCAACGGGCTGGATCCAGCGGAGATCCTCGCCCTGGCCGCTTCTGCGGAACGCTATTCAGAACATCCCCTGGCCGAAGCCGTGCGCGCCGCCGCTCGCGAGCGGAATCTCCCCCTTGTAGAACCGCAGGAGTTTGAAGCGCTGCCCGGGTTGGGGATCCGCGCCCGGATCGCCGGCCGCCGGGTCGTGATCGGTAACCGCCAGTTGGTCCCTGGTGCGGCTGAACTTGCCGCAGCTGCAGAACTGGAGCAGCAGGGGAAGACGCTGCTGTACCTGGCCCGGGACGGGGAATTAACCGCTGTGATTGCAGCCGCCGACACGCTGCGCCCGGAAGTCCCCGCAGCCCTGGCGGCGCTGCGTGACCTCGGCATCCGGCGCATCGAACTGCTCACCGGTGACAATGAACGTACAGCCCGGGCACTGGCGGAGAAACTCGGGGTGGACTTTCGCGCCAGCCTGCTGCCTGAAGACAAGATTTCCATTGTTAAGGCCTACCAGGCTCAGGGCCACACCGTGGTCATGGTGGGCGACGGCGTCAACGACGCCCCCGCCCTGGCCCAGGCGGATGTTGGCATCGCCATGGGTGCGGCAGGCTCGGACATCGCCGTCGAGGCTGCCCACATTGCCCTGATGCGCGATGACTGGAGTCTTGTCCCCGAGGTGCTGCGAATCGCCCGCCGTACCCTGCGGGTGGTGGAGATGAACCTGGGGTTCACCGCCGTCTACAATTTGATTGGGATCACTCTGGCCACACTCGGCTTCCTGCCGCCCATCTTCGCCGCCGCAGCCCAGTCCCTCCCCGATTTGGGCATCCTCGCCAACTCAGCTCGTCTGCTGCGCCAGAAATAGTCTCGAGATTGATTACGGAAGTCCTGTTACCCACCCGGCAGGTGCGCAGGCGCCAGCTTTGGATGCTCAGTCAAAGCGTCCCGTGATTTCCCATCATCCCATTTAAAGCTGCAATCTCTCACCTGCTGCGTGGGCATAAATAAACGTAAGCAGACACAGCCCGCCGCGCCGGAGTTACTTTTTCCCTTTACCCCCTTCTTTTTCCCTGCGCCAGTCTCACACCCAAGATTGATTGTGGACTGAGTACACACAACCAGTTCAACACCTTGACAAAAATAATAAGGCGCCTTACAATCGCTACATGCAAGATAATATAGATCTAATTTCTCTGCATAAAACCTGCGAGCTCGACCCCCGCTACCAGAACCTTATGGCCGCCTTTCGCCAGGCCACCGGCCGGGAAAACCTCGAGCAGGTGCAGACCTATCTGCTCTTCCTGCTGGTCGCCCGGCGCATGCTGGCCGAAGAACAGGCCATCTTCGACCGCTACAACCTTTCCGAAGGCAAGCTCTCAGTGCTGCTCCTGCTGAAGAACCACCCGCAGGGCCAGATCACCCCCTCGGAGATCGCCGCCGCCACGGGAGTATCCCGTGCAACGGTGACCGGTCTGCTCGCCGGGCTGGAGCGCGACGGTTACATCCTCCGCAGTGACGATCCCAGCGATAAGCGCCGCTGTACGATCCAGCTCACCGGCCGTTCCTGTGAGGTGGTCGAAAGCCTTCTGCAGGAGCGCTTCCAGCACATCGAAGAACTGCTGGCGGAATTTACCCCAGCAGAACAAAACGCGCTGCGCGCCGCTATCGAAAAGCTCAACAGCCATCTTTCCCCGGCGGTCCAGCCTTAATTTTTTTGACGGGATAATAAGCCGCCTAATCAAAAGGGCATTGATTAATGAACTACGGTCACCCACTCCAGTTTGGAACATTTATCACACCGCGCAGCGCCAGCCCTGAAGCAGTCACCGCACTGACTGTCCGCAGCGAAGAGCTGGGATACGACCTGGTCACTTTCCAGGACCACCCCTACCAGCCGGCCCATCTTGATACCTGGACGCTGCTGTCCTGGGTCGCCGGCCAGACCAGTCGTATTCACCTGGCAGCCAACGTCCTGAATCTGCCCCTGCGCCAGCCCGCTGTCCTGGCCCGCAGTGCGGCCAGCCTGGACCAGCTTTCCGGCGGCCGGCTGGAGCTCTCCCTGGGGGCAGGAGCCTTCTGGGAGGGGATCACTGCCATGGGTGGTCCGCGGCGTTCGCCGGGCGAAGCGGTCGCAGCGCTTGAAGAAGCCATCCAGGTGATGCGCGGGATCCTCGACGCCGCCAGCAGTACTCCATTCAGCTTCACGGGCAGGCATTACCGCCTGGAGAGTGCGCTGCGCGGTCCCGCCCCGGCCCACAACATCCCCATATGGATCGGTGCCCGCAAAGAACGCATGCTGCGTCTGATCGGCCGCCAGGCGGACGGCTGGCTGGTCACCCTGGGATACCTGCAGCCGGGTGAGTTCCAGGCCGGCAATCAGATCATCGATCAGGCGGCCCGCCAGGCCGGCAGAGACCCACGTGAGATTCGCCGCCTGGTCAACATTTCCGGAACGTTCTCTTCGGTTTCCGAGGGTTTTCTCCAGGGGCCGCCCCAGAAGTGGGTGGATGATCTGCTGCCAATCGTCGTCGAACAGGGGGCCGGGACACTGATCCTGATGACCGACGACGCCGAAACGATGGAGCAGTTCGCCCGCGAGGTAATCCCGGCGCTGCGCGCGGCTGTGCACGCGGTCATCCCCGGATTGTCTACAGCCCGCCTGCCGCGCAGCTCGTTCGCCCTCTCCAGGCGCAGCCCCGGGATTGATTACGATGCGGTCCCCGAATCGTTGATCGACAGCGTGATCGAACCGGGGGATGCCGCTTACGCCCTGGTCAAATCGACGTATCTGCGCGGCGGAGCACCAGGGATCGTCTTCCAGGTCAAAAATGTCCGGCAGGTGATCGATGCTCTCGCCTTTGCCCGCCAGCACACGCACCTGCCCCTCTCGATCCGCAGCGGCGGGCACGGCATCAGCGGCCGTTCCACCAACCGGGGTGGAATTGTCATCGATCTCTCGCACCTGGACACCATCGAGGTGCTGGACCGGGCCACCCGCAGGGTGCGCATCGGGCCCGGGGCACGCTGGATGGAGGTGGCCCAGACTCTGGCTCCCTACGGCTGGGCGCTGACTTCCGGAGATTACGGCGGCGTAGGGGTCGGCGGCCTGGCAACCGCCGGGGGCATCGGTTTTCTGGCCCGTGCCCACGGTCTGACGATCGACCATCTGCGCGCCGTTGAAATGGTGCTGGCTGACGGATCCGTGGTGCGCGCCAGCGATGACGAAAACCCCGACCTGTTCTGGGCGGTGCGCGGCGCCGGCGCCAATTTCGGCATCGTGACCTCCTTCGAGTTCGAAGCCGATCCGGTAGGAAATGTCGGCTGGGCGACTTTCCTCTATGACGCCGGCGATACGGCTGGCCTGCTGGAGAGATGGGGCCGTGCAGTTGAATCTTCTCCTCGTGATCTCACCAGCTTCCTGGTGATGGGCCCACCGCGCCGCGGACAGCCGGCGGTCGCCCAGGCCATGACCATGGTGAACTCATCCGACCCTGACCTGATCCTCAACCGCCTTCAGCCCCTGGCCCAGGCCGCCCCGCTCTACGATTACACTGCCGTGATCACCTCCTATGCCAGCGTCATCACCAACGCTCAGGATGTGCCGCACAGCGGGGTGGGAGAACCGGCCGCCCGCTCAGGGCTGGTCGAACACATCACCCCGGGGTTCGCCGCTGCCGCCGCGGAACTGCTTCGCAGCGGTGCCGTGTATTTCTTCCAGATCCGCTCAGTCGGCGGAGCCGTTTCCGACATAGCCCCCGACGCCACGGCTTACGCTCACCGCTCGGCCAACTTTCACGTAACTGCCTTCGGAGCCAACCGCGAGCGTCTCAACGCTGCCTGGGATCAGCTGCGGGCTCACTTCAACGGTCTCTATCTGGCGTTTGAAACCGACCAGCGGCCCGAACGCCTGCTGGACGCCTTTCCGCCCGCCACGCTGACCCGCCTGCGCCTGCTCAAACAGCGCTACGATCCCGACAACCTGTTTCGCGACAACTTCAACCTTCAGCCGCAGGAGAGTGTGCAGGTTCTGCGTGCACAGTCAAAATAATGCGCATTAAACAAGGATCAAATTACCCATGACAGATTACGGACACGATCTGCTTTTCGGCACGTTTACCACTCCGCTGGTCCAGCCGCCCATGCACGCCGTCGATATAGCCGTGGCGGCCGACCGGGCGGGTCTCGACGTAGTTACCTTCCAGGACCATCCTTACCAGCCGGCTTTTCACGATACCTGGACGCTGCTGTCTTTTGCCGCCGCGCGCACGCGGCGCGTGCACCTCAGTCCCAACGTGCTTAACCTGCCCCTGCGCCAGCCCGCGGTGATGGCCCGAGCCGCGGCCAGTCTGGACCGGTTGAGCGGCGGCCGCGTTGAACTCGGCATCGGTGCCGGCGCGTTCTGGGATGCCATTGCCGCCATGGGCGGGCGCCGCCTGACGCCAGGGCAGTCCATCACAGCGCTGGAGGAGGCGATCCGCATCATGCGTGCGATCTGGGCAGTCGACGAGAAGGGCGGGGTGCGTGTGGAGGGTGAGTTCTACCGGGTCAAAGGCGCCAAACGTGGCCCTGCTCCCCTGCACAATATCGGTATCTGGATCGGAGCTTACAAGCCCCGCATCCTGAAGCTCACCGGGCGGGTCGCCGACGGGTGGCTTCCTTCCCTGAATTATCTCCAGGGCGGCCCCGCGGATCTGGCGAGCATGAACCGCCACATCGACGAGGGCGCCGCAGAGGCCGGCCGCTCTCCTGCGGAGATCCGCCGTCTGCTGAACGTCGCCGGCCAGTTCACCCCATCCGGACGGGGCTTCCTCAACGGGCCGCCCAGCCAGTGGGCGGAAGACCTGGCCGGCCTTGCCCTGGAATACGGCATCAGCGGCTTTTTCATCGCCGCAGACGACGAACAGACGATTGAACTTTTCGCTCACGAGGTTGCACCAGCGGTGCGCGAACAGGTCGCTGCCGAGCGCGCGCACGTGTAAACCAATCAACCACCAATCCGGCCGCCGGTGTTTTTAACTGCAGCCGGTGCGAATTCCAATTCACATGAACAAGGGAGAACATTTCGTTATGAAGGTAGAAATCTGGTCGGACATTGGCTGCCCGTGGTGCTACATCGGCCGGCGTCGTTTTGAAAAAGCGCTGGCGCAGTTCCCCCACGGCGGTCAGGTCGAGGTGATCTGGCGCAGCTTCCAGCTGGACCCCAACGCGCCCGCGGAGTATCCGGGCAGCGTCAACGATATGCTGGTGGAAACCCGCGGCTACGACCGCAGAGATGTAGAATCGATGCAGGTTCAGATCACCGCGCTGGCAGCCCAGGAGGGCCTGGAGTTCCATATGGACCGCGTCCGGCCGGCCAACACACTGGACGCTCACCGGCTGCTGCACCTGGCTGCCCGGCATGGTCTGCAGGGCCAGTTGAAAGAGCGCCTGCAAAAAGCTTATTTCACCGAAGGGCTGCTGGTCAGCGATCACGAAACCCTGCTGCAGCTTGCCGTAGAGACCGGCCTCGACGCCGGCGAGGTTCAGCAGGTGCTGCAGAGCGACGCATTCAAAGCCGAAGTTCAGGCCGATGTTTCCCAGGCGCAGATGCTTGGCATTCACGGCGTGCCCTTTTTCGTACTCGCCGGGAAATATGGCATCTCGGGCGCTCAAAAGACGGAGTTGTTCATCTCAGCCCTCGATCGCGTCTGGGCTGAAACCCAGCCCCTCGTCACTCTGACGGGCGATGAGCGGGATGCAGATGTCTGCGGCGACGAGGGTTGTGCAGTTTAACGAATTCAAAGGAGAGTTACGATGCCTCGAATCACTGTTACAGGAGCTACCGGTCATCTTGGAACGCTGGTGATTGAAGAACTGCTCAGGAGGCGTGTGCCCCCTCAGGATCTGCGCGCCACCGTGCGCCGTGTCGAAAAAGCGGCTCACTGGCAGGAGAAAGGGATTGACGTCCGGCCGGGAGATTTCAACGATCCGGATGCGCTGAAGCATGCTTTTGCCGGAACGGAGCGCCTGCTCGTCATCTCGACCGACGCTGTCGGGCAGCGCATCGATCAGCACCGCAACGCTGTGATGGCGGCCCGTGAGGCGGGTGTAAAGCACATCGCTTACACCAGCCTGGTCGACCAGGGGGCCGGCGAGTCCGACAGTATTCTTGCTAAGGAGCACCGCGCCACGGAAGTCATCGTCCGGGAATCGGGGATCCCCTACACCATCCTGCGCAACACCTTCTACGCTGAATACCTGCTCGCTCCGGTCGTGCAGGCGCTGGACCGGGGTGTTTGTGCGTCATCGGTCGGGGATGCAAAGATGGGCGGTGCAGCCCGCCTCGACATGGCCGCCGCTGCCGCCGCCGTACTCATCGAGCCCGGTCATGAAAATAAAATCTACGAAATCACCTATCCGCGCGCCTGGGATTACCGTGAAGCCGTGGAGATCGTCAGCCGGGTGAGCGGCCGGCATCTGGAATACAAGCCGGTATCCCCTGAAGAACTCACCCAAATCCTGCAGGGGGCCGGCGTGCCTGCAGAAACCGCTCGTATGATCGTTGGTATGGAAGCGCCGCTGCGTGCCGGCCACCTTTCTAAGGTCACCCCGGATCTCGAACGTATGCTCGACCGCCCGGTCACGTCTCTGGAACAAATCGCCCGTCAGATGCTGGCGGAGACACAGGTCCAAACGCCGGAACCATGAGCCTGCGAAAACCAGAACCCGTCCTGGTCGCGGATCGCTTCCCGGCGCTGCTGGAGGCTCTGCTGGACCTGCTCGAAAGCCTCTCTCCAGAAGACTGGCAGCGTCCGGTGCACGACGGCGCCTGGACGGTGAAAGATCTGGCCCAGCACCTGCTGGGGGATGAGATCAACATCCTGTCCGGCAAACGCGACCAGTACCACGAAAGTCTGGGGCCCATCGAGTCATGGGACGATCTGGTGGACTTTATCAACCGGCGTAATGCGCTCTGGGTTGAGGCCACCCGCCGCATGAGCCCGCCCCTGATCTACGAGCTGCTGCGCATCACCGGAGAACAGGCAAGCGCTTTCTTCCAGTCCCTGGATATGTTCGCTGCCGGCGGCCCCGTGGACTGGGCGGGACCCGGCCCCGCGCCGGTCTGGCTGGACGTTGCCCGCGAGTTCACCGAGCGCTGGCATCACCAGCAGCACATCCGCCAGGCGGTAGGGAAACCAGGGGCGATGGAACCGTACTTCCTGGCTCCAGTCCTGGCTGCCTTCGTACGCGCGCTGCCGGTCGCCGTCAGTGACTTCTCTGCCCCTGTAGGCGCTGCCCTCACCCTGCACATCAGCGGTGACTCCGGCGGCGACTGGACCGTTGTGCACGAGCAGCATGGCTGGGAACTGTACGCCGGCCGGCCCGATCATCCCCATGCGCAGGTGGAACTGCCCCAGGAGATCGCCTGGCAGCTGTTCACGCGCGGCATATCACCAGAGCTTGCCCGCGGACATGCCCGCTTATCCGGTGATCTCTCCCTGGCCGGGAAAGTGCTGGAAACGGTATCGATCATCGCCTGAGCGAGATCCGTAATAAAAAGATGCCGGCATACAGGCTGATCCGCATGCCGGCATCTGCTGTTTTATCGCTGCTCAATCATTAGCTGCTTCAGCGCGCCAGTGCTGCACCCTGGCGCCGTTCTCCGTGTAGACCTTCATATAAGCAAACTCCACCGACAGCACGAACAGGATATATTGCTCCTGGGGTTCATAGGGGGCAGCACGCTCAGCCTGCTTCCTCAGCGCAGGGTCCAGTACCCGGCGGGCGCGCCCGCGCAGGTAGAACTCGCCTTCCCCGCCGTCCATGTTCGCCACCGCGCAGTGCAGGCTGTAGCGCCCGTCGCGCTCCAGATCCCTGCCCTTGGGCGAGGTCGGTTCCATAAACAAAAACAGATTTTCACCGATGATCGGTGTCACCGGGTGCACGCGTGGGCTGCCGTCTGGCCGCACGGTACCCAGGTAGGCGACACCGCTGCTGAAGCGCTCTCTCCCAAAAGCGGCCAGCTCCGGTGCCAGACGGGCAAATGCTGCCCAGCTCAAACCCGGACCGGTTATTTCTGTGGTATTGGGGCTGCCGGTTTCGACAGTACTCATCCGTTTCACCTCCGCATTAATTTTCGTTATCCTGATCTCCTTCGGTAACCTCGATAATTTCATCCGCCACATTTCCGTGTGCCTCCCGGTGTACGGCTTCGGCAGCTTCCTTGTTCGGTGCCTCCACCAGGCAGAACACGCGCTCGCTGCTCAGGTCATACCAGTATTTGAGATAGCGCACCCCGTAGCGGTCCTGTATCTCCAGATCTTTGAGATGCAGTTCATGCAGCTTCTCGGCGGTTATTCCCTTTATTTTCGAATGGATATCCAGGTAGAGCGGCATCTGGCGCCTCCTTTTTCACTAAACAGCCCGCTGTCCACACCAGCATCTCAGGTCCGGGCAAGCCCCTCCCCCCGGCTGCGTCCAAAACCGATAAAGCTCCTGCCCCCCAGCATGCGATCACTGACCTGCAGAGCTCTGCGCCAGTACTTTCCGGCCTCCGCATAGTCTTCTTCCAGAGCCGCCACAAAACCAAGCTGCCAGTACGCGGTCTGGATCGAGTAGCGAAAGTCAATTTCCTCCGCCGCCCGCAGGCCGCGCCGGATCCAGCTTCGGGCGGCATCATAGTCCTGCCGGGCAATCGTCAGATATCCGAATACTTCGATGCAGACCACGCTCGCCGACCAGTGATCGCCGTTCTCCTCGAATGCCGCCAGCGCCTGGCCGGCCAACCGCTCGGCTTCTGCATACTGCCCTGCTTCAACCGCCTGAACGGCCAGGAACTGCCGGGCCTTCGCAATCGCCCACTGATCCCCGATCTCCAGCGCAGTCTGCAGGCATTCCCCGGCAGCCTGATGGGATACCGTCTCTTCTTCGGCCAGGTGACTGGCGGTCAAAAACAGGCTGATCAGGGGGATCAACAGCATCTCCCCCGTTTGCCCGAGGTCTTTCAGGCGCTGTACCCCTTCTCTGGCGAGCGCAAAACCTCGCTGCGGACCGGCGCCAATGGTGTTGTACATGCCGTGGGCTTCCCACCATTTCGGCAGGTGATGATTCTCTCGCTTACCTTCATAATCTTCGACCGGCATGATAAACATACCCTGCGCGGCCTGCAGCCATCCCAGCCAGGCCTGCGCTTCAGCCCCTTCCGCGCTGCGCATTACCCGGGCGGCCTGACCGAACAGTTCCATTCCCGCCGGATACCAGCCGCGAATATCATACAGCACCCAGAAGCTGTGTAAAAACCGCCTGATCTGGCCTACATCGCCTGCGGCGATCCAGTAGCGCCAGGCAGCGCGCACGTTTTCCAGGTCGGCTTCCATCTCCTGCAGGGCCTGCTTCTGACGCCGGTCCTTCACCCACGGCCAGCGCTCTTCCATGAAAGCCGCGAAATACAGCGCGTGCCGGCGAAGGGCATCGGACGCCCGTCCGGACTGTTCCAGCTTTTCTGCGGCATAAGAGCGCAGCAGCCCGTGCATGACATACCGCCCGCTGTGCGGGTTATGCCTCACCAGCGATTTATAGACCAGTGCCTGCAGGGTGCGCAGGTCGACCCCGGCAGCGGCTGCGGCGGCCTCACGGCTGAACCCGTCGTGAAAGACCGAAAGCTGCTGGAAGGCTGTTTTCTGTCCTTCTTCCAGCCGTTCCCAGGAACGGTCGAACGCCGCCCGGATGCTGCGCTGGCTGGCCGGCACATCTTTGCGCTCTGCTGCCAGGAAATCGATGTTCGCTTCAATCTCAGCCGCGATCTCATCCAGCCTCAACGTGTCCACCCAGGTGGCAGCAAGCTCGATCCCCAGGGGCAGCCCGTCAACCAGCTGGCAGATGCGCTGCACATGCTGCAGGTCATCCTCCGTAAAGGCAGCGTCGGGGATCACGGACTGCGCCCGTTCGATGAACAGCTCGGCCGCATCAGATCTGGGACCCTGATCTTCGAAACCCAGGCCGCCCAGCGTATAGCTAACCTCACCGTACAGGTTCAGGCGCTCGCGCGAGGTCACCAGGATCTTCACCCGGGGAGCAGCCCTGAGGATTTCCGTCAGCACGCTGGCTCCGGCGATCAGGTGATCGAAGTTATCCAGCACGAGCAGGTAGGACTTCTGGCGCAAATATCCGAGCAGCTGGTCCACCGGTTCGGCCTGGGCATCAAATGGAAAACCCAGGTGTTCGGCCGTGGCCCACAGGATCTGGTCCACATCTTCTACTGCCGCCAGCGGAATGAAGTAAACGCCATCGCGAAAAGCGGCTGCGTCCGGGCGCGCGATCTGCAGTGCAAGGCGCGTTTTCCCGGCGCCTGGCGGGCCTGCCAGGGTCACCAGGCGGTTTTTCCGCAGCTGTAGCCCGACTTCTTCTTTTTCCCTGCTGCGCCCCACAAAGCGATTAATTTCCAGAGGAAGGTTCCGGGTAGCTGCCGCATCGCTGTGTTCAGGAGGCTGTTTGTGGTGAAGGTCGCGGGAGCGCGCGATGGCCTGCGAACGGCTGCTGACCCCCAGCTTGCTGTAGATCTGGCGGTTGTACCATTTGACAGTATTCAGGCTGAGATAAAGCTCATCGGCGATCTGCCGGTCTGTCAGTCCGTTGGCCAGGCGCTCCAGTATTTCTAGTTCCCGTCCGGTCAGTTCATCGACCACGATCCCCCTGCCTGTCCATACCCATCTCCCCCGCTGACAGCCATGTAATCAAGGGTAAGATCCATTCCTGCCACCATTCTTTTGAGTGGAGACAACTGCCTGAGCGCATTATACACTAACTATATCGGATCAGTCGCGGGTACTCAAATGACAGGTGGAGGAAGCACAATGTTAACCGTAAATCAGCAGTCGATTGATGCGCTCAGAATGCAGGTTAAAGGGCCCATCATCGGGCCGCAGGACGCTGAGTATGAACAGGCGCGCCGGGTCTACAACGCCATGATCGACCGCCGGCCCGCCCTGATCGCCCGCGCCCTGGACGACCAGGACGTGGCTGCACTGGTGAACTTTGCCCGGGAAAATAAAATAGAGCTGGCAGTGCGCGGCGGAGGTCACCACGGCGCCGGGCTGGGTGTTTGGGACGACGCCCTGGTCATTGACCTGTCGCTGATGCGCCGCATCGATGTCGACCCACGGGCGCGCACCGTCTGGGTACAGGGAGGCTGCACGCTGGGGGATATCGACCAGGCTACCCATCCGTACGGCCTGGCAGTTCCCACCGGGATCAATTCCACAACCGGCATCGGCGGCCTCGCACTCGGCGGCGGCTTCGGCCACCTGACGCGCAAATACGGTCTCACCATCGACAATGTGCTCGCCGTTGAGATGGTGCTCGCCGACGGCACCCGGGTCAAGGCCAGCGAGGCCCAGAACCGCGACCTGTACTGGGCCGTGCGCGGCGGGGGCGGTAATTTCGGGGTTGTCACGCGCTTTCAGTTCCGCCTCCACCCGGCCGGCACCGTGATCGCCGGGCCGACCATCTGGCCGCTGGAGAAAACCTCACAGGTCATGCATTTTTACCGCCAGATGATGGATCAGGCCCCCGAAGATCTGAACGGGATCCTGATCATGCACACCATTCCGCCCGCACCTCCCTTCCCCGAACATCTGCACCTGCAGAAGGTCTGTGGGATCGTCTGGTGCTACACCGGACCGGCGAAACAGGCGGATCAGGTATTGGATCCCATCCGCAGTTACGAATCTCCTGCATTCGTCGGGGTTACATCCATGCCCTTCCCTGTTTTACAGGCTGCTACGGATGCCCTGTATCCGCCCGGCCTGCAGTGGTACTGGCGCTCCGACTTCTTCGATGAACTGAGCGACGCGGCGGTTGAGCAGTTCGCGCAGCTCGCTCCCACCCTGCCCACGCCGCATTCCCGCATCCTGCTTTTCCCTATCAACGGGGCTGCCGCTCGCGTGGGCAGCGCAGATACCCCCTTCGCCTACCGCCATGCCCGGTTTTCTCAGGTCATTGTGGGTGTGGATCCCGACCCCCTGCAGGCGGAACGGATTTCCTCCTGGGCAGCTCAGACCTGGGAAGCCCTGCATCCTCACTCCTCCGGTGGTGCTTACGTGAACTTCATGATGAGCGAAGGGGAGGCGCGCATTCGTGCCAGCTACGGAGCCAATTATGCCCGCCTGTCCCAAATAAAAGCCCGCTATGATCCCGACAACCTGTTTCATTTGAACCAGAACATCCCCCCTGCCCGCTGACACTTACCGCCTGTCGTTCACCACCTTCATGAGTAGTTCGTTATCAAATTGGGGTTGAAACCCACCTTTCTACCAGCTGCCTCCCGAATCGATTTCCAGGCATCCGGAGCGGTATACAGCATACTCAGCCTGCGAGCGCCAGCGAGCAGGCGCAGTCGAAGCACGCCTGGTTGTGGGTCAGGCTGCCCGCAGGCATGCGAAGCGGCCTGCGGGTGTAACCCCGTGTCGTCATTCTCCATGGCGCACCGCTAAAAACTGGAATGGAATCCATTATCCCAATTTAAAAACCTGCCCCTGTAAGAACTGTACCAACCCACTGCCGGCAATATCGCTTTGAATAATCACAACGGCGCAGAAAAACTCTGCGCCGATTCTGGCTGTCTGTACAGCCAGCGGAATCCCTCCAAACGCAGCCGCCTTCCGGTGCAACCAGATGGCTTTATGTACGTAGATCAAATTGGATTTTATCTCTCCGAATACCTGCTTTCGTATCAGGGGAATGATGATGAAGGCGAACCTGCAGAAGCAAAACAAAGCCGGGATAATCTGTACAAAGCAGGCAGTACCCCAGCTCCCCAAACCGCGCCTTTCCCGCACGGCCCTGCTTGAGCGCCTCAATGCCGGTCTGCAGCACCGCATGACCCTGATCTCCGCAGCAGCCGGTTCTGGTAAGACTACGCTGGCGGTGGAATGGGTGCTCTCGCTGCAGCAGTCGGATGGACTGGATGCGGCCTGGGTCTCATTCGATTCCGGCGACAATGACCCGCTGCGCTTCTGGCGGTATGTTTTCACCGCCCTTCAATCGCTGGAACCTGAAGCCGGCCGCATCGCCCTCGGTCTGCTGGAGGCCTCCCAGAGCCCCTCCTTTGAATCTGCGCTGACCGCCGTAATCAACCAGCTCGCCAGCCGGGAAGATCGCTGTCTGCTGGTGTTCGAGGATTACCAGGCGATCACCAACCCCGAGATACACAGCGCGGTGTCCTTCCTCATAGACCACCTGCCGGCCGCCCTCCACCTGCTGGTGCTCACGCGCAGCGATCCGCCGCTGCCCCTGGCCCGCCTGCGCGCCCGCAGTGAGATCAATGAGCTGCGCGCCATTGACCTGCGCTTCTCAGCCGGCGAATCCGAAGAATTCTTACGCCAGGCGGTAAACGTGCCCCTGCAGCCGGATACCATTGCCCGCCTGGCCGCCCGAACCGAAGGATGGCCGGCAGGGCTGCGCCTGGCGGCGCTGGCCCTGCAGAGCCGGCCGGAACCGCAGGCTCAGGAGCAGTTCCTGGAGACTTTTACCGGCAGCCACCGCCCCATCCTGGACTACCTGGCCGAGGATGTGCTCGCGGCGCAGCCCGAACACATCCAGCGCTTCCTGCTGCAGACCAGCTTTCTCATCCGCCTGAGCGGCTCGCTGTGCGATGCCGTCACCGGACGCAGCGATGGTGCGGAAACACTTGATACGCTGGAACGCCTGAACCTCTTCCTGGAACCGCTCGATGGAGCCGGCGAGTGGTATCGTTTCCACCCCCTGTTTTCAGAGGCTATGCAGCATATCGCCCTTCAGCGGCTGGGAGCAGAGCATCTCTGCCAGGCAGCCGAGGCGGCCAGCCGCTGGTACGAACTGCACGCGCTGGAGAACCCCGCCCTGCTTTACGATGCCGTGGAATCGGCCCTGCAGGCGCGAGCCGCTGAGCGCGCCGCCGGCCTGATCGAGCGTTACATCCGGCCCCGGCTTTCCAGCAACGAGTTTCACACCCTGCTGCGCTGGATCCAGAGTTTACCCCCCTCCGTGCTCTCCGGCCGTCCAAAGCTGGCGTTCGCCTACGCTCAGGCCCTCATGTTCACCAGAGATCCCGGCACCCCCGGGCTCACCGGAATGGTTGCCGGACCGCTGGAAATGGCTGAAGAGGTCTGGAGAGTAGAAGGGGATGCAGTCAGCCTCGGCGAGGCGCTGGCGTTTCGCTCTCTTCTGGCCGCACGCCAGGGTGATTACCCTGCTGCCTTCTCGCTCGCCCGAAGGGCACTGGAGCACATCCCTGGGGACATCACTCCCACCTCAGGCAGTCACCCCACCGGCGCAGAATGGCGCGCCATCAGCCTGAACTTCACTGCCTGGGAAGACCTGTTTACCGGGAATCTCCATGCTGCTCTGCAGGCTTTCTCGGCCGCCCGCAGCCTGTTTCAGGCTGTTCGTAATGATTATGGTCTGCTCGATTCCACCGCCGCTCTCGGTGATGTCCACGCCGGGATGGCGGATGTGCGCCAGGCGGCTGAGTATTACCAGCAGGCTCTGGCAGCGAGTGAAACCGCCCCGATCAACCATAAAGACAGGCTGCGGCGACGCGGCCGGTCGCTCGCTGGTCTGGCCCGCCTGGCTCTCGAACAGAATGACCTGCAGACTGTAGAGGAAATGGCGGTTCAGGCGCAGCAGATCGCCAGAGAGATCGGCTCGGACGAGCTGCTGGTCCGCAGCGCCGTGATCCTGGCTCAGGTTGACCGGGCGCACGGTGACCAGCCGGCTGCAGCCGCCCGGCTTAGAACGCTCAGACCGCAAATCCGCCAGCCGCAGTTCACCCGCGAAATCCAGGCCTGGCTGGCCTGGCTGGCGCTCTCCGCCGGAGATCTCACAACCGTCCGGCGCTGGGCTGCATCTCTGCAGCAGTTTAACGGCCACCCTGCCGGCGTTCCCTATTGGGTTATTGAGCGCGAAAAGCTGACCCTGGCGCGCTTCCAGATTACCAGCGGAAATGCGGAAAGCGCTCTTCACAAGCTCGATGGCTTGCTGGAATCTGCCCATGCGCAGGGACGTGTGCGCAGTGAAATCGAGATGCAGATCATCAGGGCCCGCGCGCTGGTAGCGCTGGAGCGTCCGCAGCAGGCACGAGAAGCCCTGAGCCGGGCGCTGGAACTGACCGGCTCCCGGGGTTACCAGCGGCTGTTCCTGGACGAAGGTGACGCCCTTGCCGGGCTGCTGCCGTCTGCTACTGCTGCCCAGCCCGAACGGCTGCTGCAAACCTCCGGTGCTGGCCGTTCAACGGATAACATACCCTCCCCGCCGGTCCCGGCTGTCGAAGGCTGGGAGCTGCTCAGCAGCCAGGAAGAGCGTGTGCTGCGCCTGCTTGCAGCCGGCTATACCAACCCCGAGATTGCCCAGGAGCTGTATATCTCGGTCAACACCGTGAAAACGCATGTGAAGAGTGTTTACCGGAAGCTCAACATCGACAACCGCCGGGCGGCGCGGCGGGCCGTTCGCCGTCTCCAGTTAATGCCCCACTCTTTGTATCGCTGACTTCCCGGCTTTCTCCCAAAAAATACCGGAATTACCCTTCCGGGCTGCCCTGCCCACCCTGATGGTCTACTTTTTCCGGGGCAGAACGGATTCCTTTGCATGGTTTGCCCTCAGCCTTAGATCGGGCTGGGGCTCAACACAACATAATAGATCCATATGGTTATAATTGTCCCAGCGGGGACACATCACATCTGCATCTACCCCAATTACAGGTCATACCGGTCAGGAAGATGGACAGAAAGGATAGTCCCATTTTGCACGGCGCTCAGAATGAGCAGCTGGAAATCCTCCGCACGAAAATCACACCCCCGGGCCTGCACCCGCCGTATGTCGTCCGGGAGGCGCTTCTGGCTCGCCTGGATCAGGCGGTCGCACGTCCGCTTACGCTGATCTCCGCGCCCGCCGGCTTTGGCAAAACCACCCTGGTCAGCGAATGGATCACCACCCGCCGCGAGCAGCGTACGCTGCCCCTAACAGCCTGGGTTTCGCTCGATCCGGAGGACAACGACCCGGTGCGGTTCTGGCGCTATGTGCTCACCGCATCCAGAGAGTTCGATCCCGAGGTCAGCGCAGGGGCGCTTGGGGTGCTTGCCAATGCCCCCCAGCCGCCCTTCGAGACTCTGCTTACCATGTTCATCAACCAGGCTGCCCAGCTCGAAAAGGATGCGGTGCTCATCCTGGACGATTTCCATCTCATCAATTCGCCCGTCGTCCTGGAGACCTTCCCCTTCCTGATCGACCATCTCCCGGAAGCGCTTCACCTGATCCTGCTTACGCGCAGCGATCCTGCCCTGCCTCTGGCACGCCTGCGCGCTCACAACCGTCTCAACGAGCTGCGCCTCGCTGACCTGCGCTTTACGGATGAGGAGGTCCAGGCATTCTTCAACCAGACTCTCCCGTACAGGCTCGATCCCGGGCTGGTTTCACTCCTATCCAGCCGCACCGAAGGCTGGGGCGCCGGCTTGCGCCTGGTCCTGTTCTCCCTGCAGGGGCGCAGCAAAGACGGGAGCCTGGAGCAGTTCATCCACACCTTCACCGGCAGCCACCGCTCGGTGATGGATTACCTGATCGAGGACGTCTTCGCCTCACAGCCGCAGCCAGTGCAGGATTTTCTCCTCAAAACCAGCGTGCTGCGCATTCTGAACGGTTCACTCTGTAATGCGGTCACTGGCCGCGAAGACAGCGATCAGATTCTGGAGCAGCTCGAGCGCGCCAACCTGTTTCTCATGCCGCTGGATCGTGCCGGCCGGTGGTATCGTTTCCACGCCCTGTTTTCTGAAGCCATGAAGTCTTATGCCCGGCAGAGGATGGGTGAGGCCGCTCTTCTCGAACTGGCGGTGAAAGCCAGCCGCTGGTTCGAAGAGCACGGCATGCTGGCGGAGGCAATCGAAGCCGCCCTCTACGGGCGCGATTTCTCGCACGCGGCCGGTCTGATCGAACGCTTCATCACGCCGCGCCTGGTGCAGAACGAGTTTCATACCCTGCGGCGCTGGATGGAACAGCTTCCCGAAGAAGTGCTCCACGAGCATCCGGCCATCTGCATGACCTTTGCCACGGCAATCCTGTTCACCTCCGACCGTCATGCCCCCGAGACCCGGGCGCGTCTGCAGCTTCCCGTGCAGATCGCCGGGGAGTACTGGCAGCGCCAGAACGACCAGCACCGGCTGGGTGAAGTGCTCGCCTTCCGCTCACTGGTCGAGTGGCTGCAGCGTGATTACAGTGCCTGTTTTCGCTATGCCAGGCAGGCGCTGTCCCTGCTTCCGCAGACCGACCTGCAGTGGGGCGGCATCAGTCTGATCATGACCGGTGTGGAAGAAATGCTGTCCGGCCGCCTGCATACGGCCCGGCAGCAAACCGAAGAAGCACTCAAACGCAACCAGGCTGCCGAAAACAGCTACGGCAGTCTCGATTCCATGCTGCTGCTCGGGGAGATCAGCTACCAGCAGGGCGAGCTGTACCAGGCGCAGGAAATATACCGCCAGGTGCTGGCCGGGGTAGAAGACGCTCCCATGGACCGTATGCAGGCTTCGATCCGCCGCGCCCGGGCGCTCCTCGGCCTGGGCATGCTCGCGCTGGAATGGAACAATCTGGAAGAAGCCGAAGACCATCTCACCCAGGCGTATAACTACAGCCGGCAGTTCGCCGATGAGGACCTGCTGCTCGATGCCCCGGTCTTCCTCGCACGTGTGAAGTTCGCCCGTGGAGAGGTAGAGCAGGCCCAGCAGCTCCTCGAAGCCCTCATCGTCCATATTACCCGGCCGTTCCTGTTCCGCTTCCCCCGCCTGGAGTTAGCCCGCATGGCCCTGGCCAGCGGCGACGCTTCCACAGCCGTTCGCCGGCTGGCTGCAGGGCTCCCTTCCGGTGAAATGGACAGCGCCATCCAGCGTGAGCAGCAGGCACTCCTGGCTGCCCGCCTGCAGATCGCACAGGGTGCAGCCGGAGATGCGCTGCCCCAGCTTACGGAATGGCTGGAGGATGCCCGATCGAACGGCCGCACCCGCAGTGAAATCGAGGTCCTCAACCTGCTGGCCCTGGCGCATGCCAATCTGGGCGCACAGCACGAGGCGGTGCAGGCGCTGATTCAGGCGCTGGCTGTGGGCCAGCCCGCCCGCTTTCAGCGCATCTTCATCGACGAAGGCGACCGGCTGGCTTTGATCCTGCGCCAGGCGCTGCCCGAAATTCGCAGCGAACCGGTCGCGGTGTTTGCTCGCGGCCTGCTGTACGCCATTTCTCAGGAGCGCAGTAAGAAGGAACCACCGCTCCCCCAGACTACGCCGTCAGACCTGCTGATCGAACCCCTCAGCGAACAGGAGCAGCGTGTTTTGCGCCTGCTCGCGGCCGGCCTCTCCAACCCGGAGATCGCCGGTGAACTGGTCATCTCTATCAACACCGTCAAGACCCATGTCAAGAATATCTATGCGAAGCTCGGCGTCAGCAGCCGTAAAGAGGCTCGCCAGGCCGCAAACCAGCTAAACCTGCTCTGATTCGCCCTTTCCCCAGAGTCTTACACAATTAATTTCTCCCGTAGATCACGATCACCCGGTATCTTCACCCCGGACTTCACCCCCGGTGGGTGATCTGTAATCACTCCCTTGTTCGCTATACTCCAATCCTGAAAATACAGTTCGATTTTGACGCTCAAGACCGGAAACCGCCGCTTTTAAATGACCGGTCTGGATGTCAAATCTCAACAGGATCCTGGCGGCATTCTCGATCCGGAAAACAGGGATCGGCCAGGAACCTGAAGATCAGGAAAGGAGGAAAACCATGATCATCAACAACATGCGCTTTCAGTTGAACCGGCTGGAACAGTATCCGGCAAACTGGATGGGCCGCATTATCCGCCGTTTTTGCGCATTGGGATGGGGATCGTTTTCCTCTGCTCTGGTATATCCTGATTATTCCCGGGCCTGAGCCCGGCCTCCAGCCTGACCGTGCGCACACTTTACGAAAGTACCTGCGGATGGATTACTGCAGCCGCCGGTTGCCTCTTCTGGGAGTTCTGGAAACGCACACGGGGCTGGGTCCCCTTTCCAGCCGGCATCTGCTTGTAACTTTTCAAGACAGCCAATGCTGGTTTTGAATCACCCTGTCAATCACCCGGTTCGGGTGATGCCCTTCCCACACAGAACGCTTATAGTTACAGCGAACTCAACCCGACCAGAAGGGTAGACATAATGGATCGAAAGGAGGAAAGACAATGGATTTTGAGTGATTATATTCACATTAATCTTAAAATTTACCCGGTACCCTTGACTATCACAGTCACCTCCGGTATATAATCCGAACAATTGTACTAAGTTCACCTATTTTAGCCTTTCAGGGGGTAACCGTGTCCAGAGAAAGGCGTTCCAGGGATCGCTAACATGATTGCTGCCTCTCGAACACGGGTAGGATCACTTTTTGTGCATTCCACGGTTTTCCAGCCTTACCCGCCTGAAAAAAAGGGAATTGCCGGAAACGGTGATAAAGGAGAAAAAAAATGGCAGCAGATAAATTCAAATCCGGTACGAATGGAGAGGGGATCTCAATCGAACGGCTGCGGGCAGACCTGAAAGGCCGGGTGATTGCTCCCAGTGATCCCGATTACGACCAGGCCCGCGTGATTTTCTACGGCGGCTTTGACCGCCGTCCGGCGGTCATCATCCGCCCTGCAGATGCTGCAGACGTCGCTTACGTGGTCAGGCTGGCCCGCGAAACCGGGATGGAACTGGCCGTGCGCAGCGGTGGGCACAGCACCGCAGGTCACAGTGTCTCCGAGGGAGGCATCGTCCTCGACCTGCGGGACATGAAAAAGCTGGATATCGATGTGGAAAACCGCACCGCATGGGCCGAGGCTGGCCTGACAGCTGGTGAGTACACCGCAGCCGCTGCCGAACACGGTCTGGCGACAGGCTTTGGCGACACCGGCTCTGTGGGCATTGGCGGGATCACCTTAGGCGGCGGCATCGGCTTTTTATCGCGCAAGTATGGTCTCACGATCGACGATTTACTGGCCGCCGAAATTGTCACTGCGGATGGTGAGCTGTTGCGCGTGGACGCCGAGAATCACCCCGACCTGTTCTGGGCGCTGCGCGGCGGAGGCGGTAACTTCGGCGTCGTGACGCGGTTTAAGTTCCGTCTTCACGAGGTAGACCATGTTTACGGCGGCATGCTCATCCTGCCGGCCACGCCTGAAGTCATCGTCGGTTTTATCGAAGCAGCCCAGGCCGCACCAGACGAACTCACCACGATCGCCAATATCATGGTCGCCCCACCGGCGCCTTTCGTGCCCCCTCCGGCGGTTGGGAAGCTGGTGCTCTTCCTGCTGGCTGTTTACGCCGGCGACGCACAGGCTGGAGAAAAGGCCTTCGCACCCTTCCGGGCTCTGGCCGAGCCCATCTTCGACATGCTCAAGCCCATGCGCTATCACGAGATGTACGTAGAAGAGGGCGAGGAGGGCGGCTTTCACCCGACAGCCGTCGGTCACAACATGTATCTCAAGCAGGTCGACCGGGATACGGCTGCGACCATGATTGAATACATCCAGAACTCCGATGCACCCATGCGGGTGATCCAGCTGCGGGTGCTCGGGGGCGCCATTGCACGCGTTCCCGTTGAGGCCACAGCCTACGCGCACCGCCAGGCCCCCATCATGGCAAATCTGGCCGCCTTTTACACCAGTCCGGAGGAAAAACAGGTGCGTGAGAAATGGCTGGCGGATTTCGCAGCCGCCCTGGATCAGGGACTTCCGGGCGCCTATGTGAATTTCCTCAATGATGAAGGGGAAGAGCGTGTCCGTGCTGCCTATCCGGCCGCAACCTGGGAGCGGCTGGCAGCCGTCAAGGCCCGTTACGACCCGACCAATCTCTTCCGGCTCAACCAGAATATCCCTCCGGTAGTCGGTGAGCCTCGCAGCGAAGTGGGCGTCACGCATTAAGATTAAAAACTCGACCGGGCGGGGTGTGCTGAACGCACACCCCGCCCGCATGAGGGTTTATTCCTGCACTGGTCTCTGATATCATATTAATCTGCGCTTTACAGGTTCGTGGCTTATGATCAGGCACCTGTTTTACATTGGACCATCGTACGATATCCTGTTTGAAGAGTATGCCCGGCAGGGCCGGATTGACGAGCAGGCTCCCGTAAAGACCTCGGGCGGAATTTTGATCGCTGCTCCCCCGGAACGGGTCTGGGATCTCCTGATCGACCTGGCCCGCTGGCCCGTCATCAATCCGGCTTTCAGCGATGTTCGCCTGCAGTCACTGCCTGCTGAGCGGACTACTTTCAGTTTCAAGCTGAACAATTTCCCCATAAAGGCTGAGCTGGCCGCGGTGGATCCCTGCCGCCTGCTGACCTGGGTGGGCACATCGTTGTGGTTCAGAGCGATCGACGTGCTGCGTCTTGAGCCCGTTCCCAGCGGCTCGCGGCTGTATATGGCCGAATCCTTCTCCGGTTTCCTTGCCCCGCTTTTTGTGAGCAGCGAGCAGCTTCGCAGGCAGCATGACCAGACCCTGAATGCCTTTAAACGCGCCGCCGAAAATCAGCATTGATGTACATCGCCTTCTTCCGCAACGTCAACCTTGGCCATCCGAAGAGCCCCAATCGCAGTCAGCTAGAAGAAGCCTTTCTGGAAGCCGGGGCAGAGTCTGCCCATTCCTTCCAGACCAACGGCACGCTCGTTTTTTCGGTCACTGCTCCGGATAATCTTGAGACCGTCGTCGCAGATGCCTGGAACACCCTGCATTCGGTCTGTGGGCTGCAGGAGCCGGTTTTCGTCTCTACGCGGGAGCACCTGGCCGGTCTGGTGGCCGCAGATCCATTTGCCGGTCACGCTTCCGAAACCGTTTACGAATTCTGCGCCTCCTTCATGCCCGCAGAGGCTTATACCCGTGTTCCAGTCCCCCACTGGTCGCCGCGCCGCAATGTGGAAGTGATTCAGGTCACCCCTCAGGCCGTTCTCTGCGCCTCGCATATTGTTAACGGCCGGCCCGGGGGTGTGACGCCCTACCTGGAAAAGCTGGTGCAGGCTCCGGTCACCACTCGCAGCTGGGGGACCATCGTTCGTCTGGTACGCAAATTTTCGTCCTGACCTTTTATAAAATATTCCATTCTAGAGGAGGCAGCATGAATCCATTTGGACACATCGATCTGCGGGTACCCAGTTTTGCAGAGTACCTTCCGTTTTATGAAAAACTGCTGCCAGCTCTGGGTTTCACCCGCACCTTCCACAGCACAGAATGGCGCGTCTTCGCTGCTGATGGCGAGCTGCCGCAGGCTGCATATTTTGCCATCACCGAAGACCCCGATCACCGTCCCAACAAGAATATGATCGGCTTCTGGGCAGCGAGTCCCCAGGAAGTCGACCGCATCACCGCCGTGGTGCGCGAAAGCGGGGGTAAAATAACCAGCGGTCCGCAGCATTTTCCCATCAGCCCCAGTTATTACGCCGTGTTTTTTGAAGATCCCTGCGGCAACGCATACGAAGTAACCTACCGGATCGATTAATCAATACGCTGATCCGGATGGCATTTTCTCAGACCCGGTCAAACCAGGATATCCCGCATGTCCCCATCCAGCAGCCCTCACCACACCCTGACCCAGCCTGTTCGCCTGAAGACCGGTGATGCTGACCGCTTCCTGCAGCTCCGCCGCAAACAGCTCGTCACTGATCCCTGGGCGTTCGATGCTGATCCGGAGGATGGAGAAGCCGGTGACCTGGATTGGGCGGCGGGCCTTCTCACCCGGGAAGATACGGTTGCGATTTTCGCCGTAGAACACCCGCAGGACTCCCGGCAGTTAATTGCCTCTGCCGCTGTAACGCGCGCCCGGCAGCCGCGTTATGCCCACCGGGCACGCGTCTGGGGCGTCTACGTCGATCCGGCTTTCCGCGGTCATGGCCTCGGCCGGTCCGTAATGCAGGCGGTGATCCGGCATGCTCGCACCTGGCAGGGCGTGGATTACCTCGACCTCAGCGTCAGCGCCAACTCCCCTGCCGCGCTGAATCTGTATACCCGTTTGGGTTTTATCCAGTGGGGACGTGAGCCCGAAACGACTGCCTGCGGGGAGCAGCGCTTTGACGAAATCTATATGACCCTGCGGCTGTAAACCCCTCACTTCACCCCAAGATCACCCGGTCCGGGTGGTCTCGATCCCCTCTCCCGTCTGTATACTCCGGATAAGAATTTCAAATACTCCGTGACAAAGGAGAGGGTTATGTTTTCACGTTATGCTTTTGTCGTTCTGGCAGCTCTGTTTGTCATCTGCGTGCTGGTGCAGATATTTCTAGCCGGTATGGCAATATTTTCCCACGCCGTTTACTGGTCTTGGCACCGGGCCTTCATCCACTTCTTCGAATTGATTCCCCTGCTCATGCTGCTGTTCGGGTGGATTGGCAGGGTGCCGGTTCGGCTTCGCTGGCAGACTCTCGGGCTGTTTGGGATGATTCTCTTACAGTATCTGACCGCCAATATCCGCGGCCTGCTGCCCGCTGCTGCCGCCGTCCATCCCGTCACTGCTGTTTTCATCGCAGGTCTGGGCTTTTCCCTGCTAAGCCGGTCCTGGAAATTTATCCGCACGCAGCAGGCGGCTGCGCCTGCCGCCTGATAAGCCGGCCCATCATCTTCTGCGGGACCCGGTCCCATCGCCTTTCTGCCCGCACTTTTTCAGAGTCACCCGCGCTTCTGGATCCGGCTCCCTTTTCGCGGACCAACCGGGTATCCTGATCGGTATTGCGCCATCCAGCTCTCTGATGCAGTTCATCTAATTCACCATCGGGTCCCAGCAGTAATAAGGCGCCGTAAACACTGCCCGGGACAGGGCCGCAGCTCTGTCCCGGGCAGTGTTTTGTTGGCGTGCAGCACATTATTTCTGCAGCCACAGGGTAAAGCTGATCTCGTCCTTTTCCACCCGGCAGTCCCGGAATGGCGTCTGAGCCACGAAGGACTCCACCTCTGCGATTGTGTAAGCATTCTTGAGAAGCATGTTTTTAAACGTCCAGCGTGTGACCAGGCGGTTGATCGCGCTGGTGTTCATGCTGGCGATGTAGCGCTCGATCTCATCCAGCGTCGCATCGCTGCGCAGGTCGATGATCACCGCCTGGCCTCCCGGCAGCAGCACGCGGTGCATTTCTTTGAGCGCCTGCACCGGCTGGGAAAAGTTCTTGAAAGCCGACTGGCAGATGCTGAAGTTGAAGGTCTCGTCTGCAAACGGCATATCTGCCGCATTTCCCTGCCGGAAATCGATATCCACCCCGGCCCGTGCTGCGTTCTCCTGCGCCATTTTCACAAAGGATTGGCTGATATCCAGGCCAGTGATCTGATAGTTACCTAACCGCGCCAGCTCAATCGAAAAATAGCCGGGACCTGGCGCGATCTCCAGCACGCGGCTGCCTGCCGGGATGAGGGCAGCCATCCGCTCTGCCATCTCCCGGTGCCTGCTTTCACGGCGGGTATTGCGTGCATACCAGGAGGCGATGATGCCCTCCATTCCGACACCTTTATAAGCTTTTACAGCGTTCATCTCGTTCATACCGCTAATCTCCCTTTATAGATTTTTACCTGATAAGCAGAGTCTATCTCCTTCAGGAAGAAAAGCATTCACCCACTCCGGGTGATTGAGTGGGTGAAAGATGAATAACACCGCAGACTTCAGGCACAGGCCGATTTCCTCCGCCTGCGGTGTGTTGAGTTGACTGCCAGCTGTTTACGCCGCCCCGTACATCTCCTCGGCGTAGTGCAGCAGGCCTTTCCGTTCCAGCCGGTCGACCGGAGCACGGAAGGTAATCTGTACCACACCTGGATGGCGTCCGATCTCAATCGCTCCGGTGATCGTGGCCCGGTTTTTCACCTCCGGGACGCTCATATCCAGCAGCCGGGCCGCGCGGGCCAGGCCGTTGTCGGTAGCTGCGTTCAGATCCGGCCCCGTGCCGATCACCGAAATGGGGAGCGACTTTTCAAGATCGAGCAGCCCGTAAGAAAGGGCCACTTTCATTGCCCGCTCCTTCTCTTCGGCAGTCAGCGGTCGGGCCAGGAAGGGCAGATCCTCTAAAACCGGGAACAGAACCGGTCCATCCAGCTCCAGCCCTTTGAGCACTTCGACCTGCAGGGTAACCATGCCGGCGACATCGGCGGTATGCCCTGCGATTTCGCCGTCGCCCTGCAGCGCGTGCATATCGCCCAGGTAGATCCCGCCTCCCGGCGCCTTCACCGGGCAGATGAGGATCGCCCCGGCTCGCACCGCGTCGATATCCATATGCCCGTCGGTGCGCTGCTCCAATTCCTCCGCCGAGAGCGCATATTCGTGCTTTGCACCGATCAGGAAAGAGCCAAAATCGCCGGCATTATGCGAATCCGGGAAGGTGCGCCCAGGGGTGGTGCCAAGCTGCCCCAGGAAAGGCCGCAGCCGCCCGACCAGCCCCACCAGGTCGTGAGGCGCAAAAGTCAGGATCGAGTTCTGGATGGAGTTCTCCGGCATGGCCGCAAAGCGCCGGGCATCACGGGCGATCTCCTCTGCGGCCTCCTGATGAACGGTCACCCCGACACTTCTTCCATTGTCGAAGACAATAGTATAGCCATTGGTGAACGTAAAGGGTGTCGCATCCGCGCCGCAGTTCGCGCAGCGCACCGAGGTCTGTCCGATGCCTTCGATGCGCGTTCTGGGATACATCGTCCCGCATTCCGGACAGCGGCCGGCGACATATGGGTCTCCCACAAAGCGTCCGGTCATCCACTGGTCGTTGCCCGAGGCTGTCGCGATCGATGCCACGGTGATATCTCTGATGCGGATGGCGATCGCATCTCCCACCTCAGCTCCTTCCACCGCCACCGGCCGGGTAACCTCGTGCCCACCGCGAATTTCCGGCGTGATCATCGGCCCCCAGCAGCCGGGAGCAGTGTTGGCAACAATATGTCCTCCACTGCGCACCGGCCCCAGCATCGGGCGGGAGGGATCGAGCAAACCGTCAGTGAACTGGTCCACGTATACCGTCTCGTGGGCCACCTGCGTTTGTTCGGCAGCGCCCTTCATCTCCTGTTCTCCGAACGGGGTTTTTGCGACCATTACAGACCTCCTTCTTTCTGGTCAACGGATGGGAATAAATAAACCTCGCCGGTCAGGTCCCGGGTCCTATCAACCCCCAGCTACCGGCTGCAGAAATGATACCTCCTGGCCGGGGCGCAGCCGCTCTGTCCGGGCGGCATGCCGGCCAGAGATCACCGGCAGTGCGCTGTCCAGCCGGCCGGTTAGCTCCGGGTGCTGGCGCGCAAGCGCTGAAATGAGTTCACCAACGGTGGCATTTTCGGGCACTGTGATGGAAAGGCGCGCAATCCCGCCCTGAAGGGTAATGCCTGAGCCAAATCGAACTGTCACATCCATGCTTTCCCTCCTGTTATGGACTGCGGCAGCGGTGTGTAACCAGTGGAGCTGTATTGAGGACTTTTTAGATCTTCTTTATTCTACCATCGAAACCCTGAGCGGCTCTCGTCCAATAATTATTAACCACGAATTAGAGTTAGCAGATATAATTTGATGTATTTTGTGCCCTTCACCGGCGCTTCAAACGAAAATCGGCTACCGGGTGGGAGATCTAGTATGGCCGGTAAAATCACCCTCACTTTTCTCTGCACCGACATCGTCGGCAGCACCCGACACTGGGAGCAGCAGCCTGAGGCAATGCGCTCAGCCCTCATGCGCCAGGATGCCATCCTGCGCGCGGCTGTAGAAACTCATCATGGCTGGGTTTTCCGCACCGTGGGAGATGCCCTGTGCGCAGCCTTCAACACCGCTCCAGAAGCGTTGAACGCCGCAGTGAATGCCCAGCGGGCCCTGTTCGGCGAGCCCTGGGAGCTGGACGAACCTCTGCGCGTGCGCATGGTGCTGCACACCGGAGAGGCTGAAGCCAGCGGGGGAGATTATATCGGCGCCAGCCTCAACCGCCTGGGACGCATGCTCAACGTTTGCAACGGCGGGCAAACCCTGCTCACCAATGCTACTGAACAGCTCGTCAGAGACCACCTCCCGCCAGAGGTTTCCCTACTCGACCTGGGCCTGCACCGCTTTCGAGACCTGAACCACCCGGATCGCATCTTTCAGGTGCTGATTCCGGGCCTTCCTGGCGAGTTCCCGCCCCTTGCTTCCGCGGAGAGCTACCGCACCAACCTGCCCCTTCAACTCACCCCGCTGGTGGGCCGGCAGGACGAACTGGCCGAAATCTTGAATTTGCTCACCGGCTCAAGGCTCCTTACCCTCACTGGCCCTGGCGGCACCGGCAAGACCCGCCTGGCCCTGGCAGCCGCACACCAGGTGCGCAGTCAATACCCAGATGGGGTGTTCTTTATCTCTCTATCGCCGCTGCAGGATGCGCGTCTGGTACCTGCGGCAATCGCCGCCGAATTGGAGGTGCTGGAGGGCAGCGAACCGATCCTGGAGCGCCTGAAAGATGCGCTTTCTAACCGCACACTGCTGCTGGTGCTGGACAACTTTGAACACCTGTTAGATGCTGCCCCGGTGGTCTCCACGCTGCTCTCCGCAGCGCCGGGGCTGAAGGTTCTGGTCACCAGCCGGGCCCGCCTGCGGCTGCAGGGAGAGCGCCTCTACACCGTCAGCCCGCTGGCTGCGCCGCCAGTCAGCCAGCTTGAAGGATTGTCCCCCCAGAATGCAGCCCGCTATCCGGCTGTGGAGCTGTTCTGCCAGCGAGCCGCAGCGATGCAGCCATCTTTTGAACTGACCCAATCCAATGTCGTGGCAGTGAGTGAAATCTGTAACCGTCTGGACGGGCTGCCGCTGGCGCTTGAACTGGCGGCTGCACGCCTGCCGCTTTTCGATACCCCCCAGGCGCTGTTGAATCGCCTCGAGGGTGGGCTGCACCTGCTCCGGGCCGGAAACCGCGATCTGCCCACTCGCCAGCACACCCTGTATTCTGCGATCGAGTGGAGCTACCGCCTGCTGTCGCCGCAGGAACAGCAGCTCTTTTGCCGGCTCTCTGTTTTCGCCGGCGGCTGCACCATCGAAACTGCGGCTGCCATCTGGGAGTGGGATGGTCCCCATGAGCTCGACATTCTGGACGGGTTGGAAGCGCTGCTGGATAAAAGTTTGCTGCGCAAAGACAGCCGCCTGGAATCCGGCCCGCGTTTCTTGATGCTGCGCACTATCCAGGAGTACGCGCGCGAACGTCTGGACGAAAGCGCCGAAGCAGATCGGGTGCGCCAGGCCCATGCCGAAATTTTTATGCACATGGCTGAAACGGCTGAGCCTCTGCTGTCCGGTCCCGATCAGGCCCTCTGGCTGGAACGACTGGAGCAGGAGCACAATAATCTGCGCCTTGCTCTGCTCTGGAGCCACAGCACAGGACGCTTTCACCTGGCCATGCAGATCGCCGCTGCCCTGGCCTGGTTCTGGCACGTGCGCGGGCATTATAGTGAAGGCCGCAAGAATCTGCAGATGGTTATATCTCAGCGAGATAATGAGGGCGATCCCCATTTACTGTCACGAGCGATGTATGGAGCCGGGCTAATGGCATTTGCCCAGGGAGATTATCAGGATGCCCGTGCATGCTTTGACGAAGGACTGCAGATCGCCCGCCAGGCCGTCGATCCATACGGCACGATGATCAGCCTCTCCGGGCTGGGTGATGTCACCACTTTTCAGGGTGATTATGAAACCGCACTCATCCACTACCGCCAGAGTCTTGAGATTGCTGAAGAGTTGGAAAACACGTTGGGGATCGCTCGTGCGTTCAACGGTCTGGGTCACGCCACATCAGATCACGGGGACTATATTCTTGCTCGCGATTACTTCGAACGCGCCCGCCAGGCCTCCGAAGCAGCCGGTGACCAGCGTAATATTTCACGCGCCCTCAATGGCCTGGGTTACATCGCCTCAGACCAGGGAGAACCTGAGAAAGCCCGTGCTTATTTCGAGCGCAGCCTGGACATTGCTAGACAGATCGGTGATCGAGGCCGTATCGCCATCACCCTCGGTAACCTCGGAGCAGTATCATCTGACCTGAGCGAATACACCATCGCGCGTTCGTATTATGAGCAATGCCTGGCCATAACAAATGAAATTGGTGACACCAGTGCGGCCGGAATTGCCCTGGTCAACCTCAGCGAAACCGAAATCTGCCTGGGTAATTTTTCCGCCGCACACGCCTATAACGAACGTGCCAGGTCCCTTGCTGAAAAGACCGGGGAACGGCGCCTGAAGGTTATTACAACCTATGTTACCGGTGAAATTGAACACCAGCTGGGCAGATACGATGCAGCGCAGCGCTGCATGGAACACAGTCTGACCGCTGCTGAAGAATTCAGAGACAAACGCATGATCAGCATCGCTTTAAACGGGCTTGGTCAGGCTGTTTTATGCCAGGCAGATCCTCTCTCAGCCCACAAACATCTGGAACGCAGCCTGGAAATTTCCGAGGAGATCGGTGATGTTCGCATGTCATCCATCGCCCTGGCCGGCCTGGGAGAAGCTGCCCTGCAAACTGGAAGTTTTGGTGTTGCACGCACTTATTTCCAGCGCAGCCTGCAGGTAGCCGGGGAGATCGGCGAAAAAAGGCAGACCGCGATCGTCCTGAATTTGCTTGCAGTAGTCGATATCCTTCAGGGAGATTACGCCGCAGCCCGCACGAAACTGGCACTCAGCCTGAACACCAGCAGCCAGGTGGGAGACCGGCCAACCTTCGCCAGTGCTCTGAGCAACATGGCCACCCTGAAGGTGGAGGTTGGCGCTGCACAGCGAGCTGCGCGCTTATGGGGGGCGGCACAGGCACTGCGCACAGAAATGGGCTGTGCAGTTGCGCCGGCCGATCGCGAGCGGTTTGAGCACATCATGGATCGTGCTCGCCAGCAGCTCGGCGAGGAAGTCTATCTTTCCGAAGTGGAGACAGGGGGAAAACTGAGCCTTGCGGAGGCTTTAGAACTTGCCGTTCACCAGTAGCCTGTCAGGGTTTCATGGTCACCCGCCGCACGCCTTCCACCTGCTGGAAGGTGGCTCCCTGAGAAACGGTACGAAATACCGCCGCCTCATCGACAACCACAGACCCGGACAATAATGTAGCACCATGCTTGAACAGCACCGCTGATAACGGCGTGCTGGGTCCCAGGATCATAACCTGGGCTTCCGGGCGGCAGTACGAAAGCAGCCGGTCAAGGGTGTGATTGATCAGCGCGCTGCCGGTCAGGGCAACGA
>JAAYXE010000027.1 GCA_012516075.1 Chloroflexota bacterium
CTGCGGGGCAGCTGCGCTTTCCGCAGCGGCCAGCGCCGCGGCCGCCTCGCCCGGCAGGGCGGTCATCTCGGAAACCGGCTTGAGCACCGGCGTCCAGGCCTGGGTCGAGGCTTTGTGCAGGTTGTTCAGCAGGCGGCTGATGTACCACAGCAGAAGACCCAGCAGCAGCGCCGCGCCCACCATCATGCCGATCTGCCAGCTGCGCTGCGTCTTCTCGCTCTCGGCCATCTCGCTGGCCTGTTGTTCGTAATACGAGCGGTCGAAAGCCAGCGACTGCACGGCGATAATGTCGCCGCGCTCAGCATCGATCCCGGCCGCCGCAGCGATGATCGACTTGAGCGATTCAAGCTGCGCGGCGTCGGTGACCCCGTCCACGAGCACCGAGAGCGAAACCTGGCTCACCTGGCCGGGGGCCTGGACTTCGCGCATCTCGGTCGAGCTGACTTCGTAATTGAACACCTCGTTCTCACGAGAATACAGCACGCGCTGTTCCTCGCCTTCCACGATCTCTTCCTCGCCCAGCGGCAGGTTGCTGGCCGCGCCGGGGATGCCCCCCACCACTTCGCCGTCGGTGGTGTACTTTTCCGAGATCACCTCCGAGCTGCGCACGGCCGTCGCCTCCGGATCGAAGGCCTGCTGCACCGTCTCGCGCTGGGTCCAGTCCATGGCCACCGTGGCTTTGACAATCGAGCGGTTGGGCCCCAGGGCGGTGTCGAGCAGCTCCTGCACCTTTTTCTCGATCTGCGAGGCGAACGCCAGCTCGGCGGCGCGCTGCGAATCGTTCTGCGCCGCTGCCAGGGCGTTTTCGCTGCTCATGCCGGAGGCCAGCATGTTTCCGTTCACATCCACAACCACCACGTTGTCAGGCTTCAGTCCTTCCACGCTGCCAGCCACCAGGTGCGTGATGGCGCGCACCTGCGAGGCGTCCAGCGATTTACCCGGCTGGACCTCGATGGTGACTGAGGCGGTGGTCATTTCCTGGTCGTCTTTGAGCAGCGACTTCTCGGGGGTGACGATGTGCACCCGCACGGCTTTCACCACCGCCAGGCTGCCGATGGTGCGCTCCAGTTCACCCTCCAGGGCGCGCTGGTAGTTGACGCGCTGGGTAAACTCGGTCATACCCAGGGCGTTGCCGTCGAACAGCTCAAAACCGGCACTGCTGCCCGAGGGCAGGGATTCCTTCGCCAGCTTCAAACGTACGCTGTACACGTCCTTCGACGGCACCAGGATGGTGGTGCTGCCGCGCAGCTGGTAGTCGATGCCCTCTTCCTCGAGCTTTTCGACAATAGCGGCAGCGTCGACCTCACTCAACCCGCTGAAGGCGACGCTGTAGCTGGGAGTGCTGGCCCAGGCGGCAAAAGCAATGACCAGCACGATGCCGCTGATCAGCAGAGCGATCATCACGGCGCGCTGGGTTCTGGTCTGGCGGCTCCAGAGTTGCAGGATGGGTTGGCGGATCTGGGTCAGCATGGGTTATCAGACATTCATTCTCATCACTTCACGGTAGGTTTCAACCAGCTTGTCGCGGATCGCCAGGGCCACACGGAACTGGATATCGGTCTCTTCGGCGCTGATCATCACCTGGTGGATATCGACTTCTTCACCGGCGGCGAGCTGGCGGATCAATGCATCGGTGTTGTTCTGCGAATCGCTCAGCCGGTTGAGCATATCGCTGAAGGATGGCTGCTGTGCCATCTCGGTCTTGTTGGCGGCGCCGGCTTTACGCAGCTCTGCCAGGCTCTGGGCGTTGGGGGAAGAACGTAAACCGGAAATTCCGTCCATTGTCACAGGGCTCCTCAGCGTCCGATATTGAGGGCCTGCAGGGCCATCTGACGGGCGGCTTCGATCACGCTCAGGCTGGCCTCGTAGGACCTCGAGGCCGAGAGCATATTGGGCATTTCGACGACCAGGTTGACATTGGGATATTCGACGTACCCTTCTTCGTCGGCGTCGGGATGGGTGGGGTCGTACACCCGAGGGCCGGGCTCGTCATCCGTGACGATCTTGCTCACAGCCACCCCGCCCATCTTCAGCGGCGTGGCGGCCAGCCCCTCTGCACGGGCGGCGGCGGCAAACTGCGGACCGGGGTTCACCTGCCCCTGCGGTGTGAAAACCACATCCTGGCGCCGGTAGGGTCCCCCTTTTTCGGTATGCGTGGTCTCGACGTTGGCGATGTTGTTGGCGATGACATCCAGCCGGAGGCGCTGGGCATTCAGCGCCGATGCGCCGATGCGCATGATGTTCCAGATGCTCATGAGGCTGCTCCTCTCAACCTGTAGAATCGATAAAAGAGCAGGCTGCTGGCCTGACCTCATCGCGAACCATCTGGCATCCTTGCCTCTGTGGCTGCGAATACTCTACGCAATCCTAGCATCCGGAGCGGGAATCGATGATAAAAGCGCTGTAAAGGGGTCGTAAAAAAGGGATGAATTTTTGATACACATTGATCTGCTGTGTTTTTCGCTCGAAATGATCAAAATCCCCCATGTCCCTCATCGGGCAGCGATTCATTAAAATAAAAGACCCCGATGCCGCAGCGGCATTCAGGGTCCTTTCCCCGGAACTGGACCGCCGGGGTTGATCTCAACCGACAATTACACGCAGGCGGCGGGGACGGCATTACGCACGGGCACCGGCGCAGCGGTCATGCGTTTTTCGACCTCCGCCCAGGCCTCACGCAGCTCGCGCAGGGTCTTTGCAGCCGAAGCGTAATCCTCCTGGCGGATGCAGTCCAGGCACCACTGGTAAATGCGGAACAGACCGGTAGCCACGTCGGCGTAGTCGAAGTTCAGCGCGTCGCGTAAGACGGTCACCGCCCGTACAGCTTTCTCGAAGTTCTTCTGTTCACATGCCAGGATGGCCACATCGTAAGCCATCACCACCAGATGCACCGGGCTGGCACCCATCACATCCTGCTGCCGGTATTCCTGCGCTCTGTAATTCGGATATAGCATCTCTTGGCTCCTTTACCAGTGTCTTTCTCTGGCAAAGATCTGTCTTTGCCGTTCTGGATCTGTTATCGACCTTCCGCCTGCTGTCTGCGTAAAACAGGCGTAAAAATCAGGCGAACAATTCGATCAAATCGCCGGGGTTCAGTTTGGCGATCTCATCTGCGGGGATGGTGCGCACCACCTGGCGGCTGGTGCGATCCAGGATGAATACGGTCAGCTCTCTGGTCTGCTGGTCGACCTTGAAGACCAGGCTGATCTGCGACTGCCGGTCTGCCAGACTCTTGAGCTGTTCCGCCAGTCTGGATTCCATCGCGCTCAGGGCATCATCTCCGCCATCCTGTGCAACGGGGCCCCTCTCCTGGCGCTGGTACTGCAGCGCCGGAATGCGGGCATCCTCCCGGTAGGACGGCATCACCGGTACTTGATTGATGACTTCAGACATCTTGACATCCCCTTCCTGCGGCGCTGCCGTATTGCGACCGCGAGCAGAGCGGGCTAATAATACATATCCAGGGTGCTGCCAAGGCCAAGCAGGCCGGCCAGCTGCACCTGGTTCTGCAGGCTGACCAGGGAGGCCTGCAGCGCGGCATACTGTTTGATCAGGTTTGCTTCGCGATCCGCCAGCCGCTTGTTCCAGGTTTCGATGCGAGAATCGATGGTTTCTAGCTGTTCGTCAAACGAGTCGATTTCAGCAGCCAGTGAACCGCTGTCCCCTGTGAAGCGCCCCAGCATACGGTCCACCTGGTCCATGACGGCGTCCAGCAGCTTCGCCACGTCGTCGGGGCGTTCCAGCAGGATCTCCTGCAGTTTGTTCTTGTCCAGCTTCAGGGTGAACTGGTCGTCGTAGGTCAGGCCAATCTGGCTCAGGTTCTTGAGTGTGCCGGCGTTGCTGATACTGCCGGAAAGGCGGTGGATCAGGTCGAAGCGCAGGCTGCGGAAGCTGTAATCGCCGCTCAGCGGGCCGCGGTTGTAGACCGTCTTATCGTCCTTAACCGTGGAGGTGATGGCCATCTTGCTGGTGAGGTGGTTGAGAGCGGTGTTGTATTTGCTGACAAAGTCCTCAACCGCCTTCACGCCGGCATCGGCACTGGGTTTGATGGTCAGGCGGGCGCCGCTGTTGGTTTCGGCGTCCGGAGACAGGTTGAGCGTGACCCCGGGGATGACGTCGGTCAGGCCGGTGTTGGAGGCCCGGCGGATGACCAGTCCGTTGACCGTAAATTCGGCATCCTGGGGGCTCACCAGGTCGGCCCCGGTGAAGCCCAGCCCGACGTTGTCGGTGTAGATCAGACTGTGGTTGACCCCGGTCTTAGCGGCGGTGAGCACGAGCTGCTTACCCACGATGCTGGCGCTGATCTCGCGCCCTTCGGTCTGTTCCGCCGCGTTGATCTTGCGGGCGATGTCTCTCAGGCTGTCGCCGGCATTGATCTCCACCTTCACGCCGCGCGCTTCGTAAGTGAACGACACGTCGCCGGGCCCGGCGCTGGCGTCCAGCGTGATCTTGAAGCCCCGGCCGGTGTCGAGCTCTCCGGAGGTCAGGTCCTGCCAGGTGCTGGTGGTCCCTTTTCCGTTCAGGCGGTTGATCGCAACCGCGTTCCCGTCGGCGTCCACCAGCCGGAACTGCTTCTTGCCGTCCTTCAGGCGCACTTCCAGCTTATACTCGCCGCTGCCCAGCTCGCGCTGGCCTTCGGCCACATCGGCGACCTCAACGGCGCTGAGCGCTCCGGCGGGCGAGAACGAAACGGAGGCCGTCCCGGTGCCCCCCAGCCAGAACTCGCCGCTCTTCCCCAGGGCGCCGTCCACGCTGGCCTGCACGCCCGAGACCTGGCTGTGCGCTTTTGCCAGCTTGCTGACCACGATCTCGTACTCCCCGGGGATGGCATCGCTGCCGGCCGTGGCCGTGAGCACGCTGGCCCCGCTGGTAAACGGGGTGACGACGGCCGTGCGGCCCTGCCCCATGGCATAGGAGCTGTGCGTGCTGATCAGCGCCCGGGCAGCGCTCTTGAGGGCGTTCAGGTTGGACTGGATGTCTCGGTACAGGGCACGGCGCAGCTCGACCGTATCGCGCTGCTCCTCCAGGCGCGTCACCGAGGCGCGGTCGACGCTGAGCATGGATTCAATGGCCTCCCGGAAGACGACGTTCAACGTGGTGTTCGAGCTGATACTGGTGGGCATGCGTGCTCCTGTGGTTCCGTGTTACAGAACGGCGGATCGGGAGGCGCCGGAGCGCCTCCCGATTCAGCTGTTATGGTCTGAGAAAGGTGCGGTCCTTGATCATCCCGGCTTAGCGGAAGAGGGAGAGCAGGAACTGCGGCGCAGCGTTGGCCTGGGCCAGCATGGCGGTGGCGGTCTGCTGCAGGATCTGGTACTTGCTGGCGTTGACCTGTTCCTCGGCCATGTTGGCGCTGATGATGCGGTTGTAAGCGGCCTCGGTGTTGATCTGAGCGGCTGTGATCTGGTCTTCCTTGAAGGTCAGGCGGGAAGTCAGCGAGCCGATCTTGGTCATCTCGTTGGAGACGATGTTCAGGGCGGCGTTGACGTCGTCCATGAAGGTGGCGAAGTCGGCTGCGGAGCTGGAGCCGGTCAGGGTGGTCGAGAGGTTTTCAGACTTCAGCCATACACCCGCTTCAGCAGCAGTGAAGGTGTGAGTGTAATCACCGTCGGCCGTCGGTTTTTTGAGCTTGATCGTGATCCCGTGATCCGCGAGTACGATATCGCCAGGCTCTCCAGGGCTATCCGACGCCGCAATTTCATTTCCTTCGCTGTCGAGCACCTGGTATTCAACCGTCGTGGTGCTGTCCTCGGTAGTGAAAGTGGCTTTGATCGTGTAACTACCATACACGATGTTCTCCGCCCCAGACGTGAACTCAATGGAGTCTACAAATTCGGCGCTGTCTGAAAAGATCGTGTCCTCCTCCAGAGATTCCACCAATCCGAGCGATGCAGCGCTCATGTCGGCCAGGCCGGCGAGCACGGTGGTGTCGCCTTTGTCGGCGCCGGTCTGGAAGGTCAGCGAACCGCCAAAGGCCTTCAGGCCATCCAGGAGCTGCTTGCCGTTCCACTTGGTCTGCTTGACGATGTCGTCCACCTGGGCGGCCAGTTCGTTGAGCTGCGTGACCACAGCGGTGCGCTCTTCTACGCCCAGGGTGTCGCTGGCGGCCTGCTCGGCCTTGTTGCGCATCTGCACCAGGATGTCGTTGATGCGGCCCATGCCGGCCTCGGCCACGGCGATCAGGTTCTTGGCGTCGCCGACGTTGTTGAGGGCCACCTTCAGGCCTTCGCTGCGGGCCAGCATTTTGGTCGCAATCGTCAGGCCGGCGGGGTCGTCACCGGCGTTGTTGATGCGCTTGCCGGTCGCCAGGCGTTCCTGGTGGATAGCCAGCCGGTTGTTGATGTCCTGAAGGGACTTCAGGGAGTTCAACGCACCGATGTTGCTGGTCAGACGGGTCATATCGATTGTAGCCATTTCAAACCTCCGTGTTTGTGTGTGATAGGGGTTCCTTCCCCATTGGATAATGAAAATAAGAGCTTCCTCGCTGGTCCGGCGGTGATAGGAAGCTCAAAAACCACCGCCGGTGTTGTGGTTCACCGGATCATGCTCTGCGTGCAGTCTGCCGGGTTACCTCCTGTTTTTCAGGTTCTGTGGATGTTATCGATGGTTCGGGGGGAAACTTGAGGGGGTGAGGCGTAAAAGATGCGTAAAATTTGTCAACGGATTTTAAAAACGGATTGAACGGATAGGTGGGAGGAAATCGGCGCTGCGGCGAGCGCCGGTGTGCTTCCCCAGGTGACGGGCAGGAAAGACGGACCGCTGCCACCAGCACGCAGTGCCCCCCAGGCGGACGGCAGACCCAGAGCAAGTATCTGGATCCTCAATCAAAAATCGTGGAAATGAAGATGCGGTGAAACTTCGCTCGCTTTCTGAACGCGTCGCTGTTCACCCCCATTAACCCGGCAGTCAAACCCGCCGGCAGCCTCACCCCCTCGCCAGCCGGAAGCCCAGCGACTCCGACGTATACCCCGGCAGCACGCCCTCGCGCACCGAGCAGCGCGCCATCTTGTGGCTGTAATACCACCCGCCGCCGCGGATCACCACTCGCTCGCCAGGCCCGGGCGGCTCCTCGCGGCCGTCCGCCGGATCGTAGGGATAGGGCCGCATCAGGCTGCTGGTCCACTCCCACACATTGCCGCCCATGTCGTGCACCCCAAAAGGGCTGTCGCCGCCGGGCGAATACAGGCCCACTACCGAGGTCCAGCCCCGGCCGCCGTCCTGCGTGTTGCAGCGCCAGGGGTCGAACTCGTTCCCCCAGGGGTAGATGCGCCCGTCATCGCCGCGCGCCGCCCGCTCCCACTCCGCCTCCGTCGGCAGGCGAAAGGCCTGCTTACCGCTCAGGCCCAGCTTCTCGTTCAACCAGCGGATGTAAGCCAGGGCATCCTCGCGGGAGATGTTCACCACCGGGTGCAGAGCCTCCTCCTCGGCGTAGTGAAAACCGAGCCAGTGGCGCGGCACTTTGTAATTGGCGTTCCAGGTGAACAGGTGATACTCGCTGTTGGTCACCGGGAAGCGCCCGATCTCGAACGCCGGCAGGTGTACGCGGTGATAGGGCTGCTCAACCTGGAACAGGTCGCGGTTGAGCCAGTCCTCCGCCCAGTCCTCGCGCTGCAGCAGGAACTCGACCTGCTCATCGCTGGTGCCCATAAAAAAATCGCCGGCCGGGATGGCGATCATCTCCGGCATCTTCACCCGGGTCTTGAGGTTCTGCTGGGGGGATATGACCGAAAGGTTTGCCATTTTTTCTCTCACCATCCATCAATAAGCGCGCGGCGCGGACTGGATTTCCGTGTAAACCTGCAAAATGCGGTCGACGTGCTCGTCGACGTTCTGGTTTATTGCGTACAGATATGGCTCCCAGGCGGCTTCGCGGCGGTACTCCTGCAGGTGATCGACCATATCCAGCAGCACGCGCTCCCACGCGGCGGCGCTGTTCTTCACCTGCCAGCCGTAGCGCTGCAGCTCCTGGTAGGCCGGACCTTCGCTGCACACCCAGGGGATTTTCATCAGCATGTACTCGAGCACGCGCGTCCAGCTCCGGCGCGCGTCGCTCTCCCCCACCAGGGGAGCCAATCCAATGTCGAATTCGGCCAGGGCCTGCGGCCAGCCGGCGTAGGGCGTCCAGGGCCGGCAGATGAGCTGGCCGTCCGGCAGGTTGAGGCTGATGCGCTCCGGAGGGAGCGGGCTGTAGATCATCACCCTGACGTTGGGGCGCGCCCGGCACACTCTGCGCAGCGCCCGCTCCAGCCCGCTGCTGGCAAAGCAGGCACCGGGGTCGTCGCCGCCGCTCCAGCCGATGACGATCTCATCCCGCCGCTCGCGGGCCGGCGGGGTGTAGTGTTCGACTTCCAGGAAATTGGGCAGGTGATAGGCCGGCGTACAGCGGCTCCAGTCGTCGAGCATCAGCGGGGAGGCGGCGGTGACCGCGTCCACCAGGCACAGGCTGGCGGCGGTCTGGCCGGAAAAAAGCGCCTCCACCCCGGGAGAGCTGTAGCAGGCGCTGTCGATATCGGCGATCACCACCTTGTCATGCGCCTTCCAGTGCTGGATCTCGGGCAGGGCCTGCGGGCTGAAACCGCGCTGCACCACGATCACATCGGCGGCGCGGCAGGCCCGGCGGGCGTCTGGCGAGCGGTTGACGAAGCGCTGCAGGCTGATCAGACGCGCCCGGTGCTTCCCGGTGCGGTTAATGGCTCGCGCCGGGACGGCGCAGCGCAGCTCCCGCAGGTAGTCGGCGCCGGGCTCGTCCAGACAGACAAAAACGACCTTCATGCGTGCGCACCCTCTGCAGCATGCTCGGGCGCCGGCGCCCACACCTGGCGGACGGCCTGCATCCAGGCGGAGCGCAGCTGCGACATCTCGCGCTGCCCCGCTGCCCGGCGGCCTTCCTGCCCCAGACTGCGGCGCATTCCCTCGTCGAGGATGAGCTGGCGCAGGTGCTGGTGCCAGTCATCCTGGCTGTCGGCGATCAGGCCGCCGGCTTTCCATTCAAGATAGGAAGGCAGCGGCGAGGCCACCCAGGGGATGCGCCGCACGCCGGCTTCCACCAGCAGACGGTCGCTCTGCGAGGCGTAGAACGGCCGGGTGCCCATGGGCCGGATGAGGATGTCCATCTGGCTGAGCAGGAACGGCCGGTCTTCCGCACCGGCCGGCGGCAGGAAGATGCGCCGCGACTCGGGCAGGTTGGCGAACAACTGCAGGGCCTTGGGGTCGCCGGCGAACACCAGGTTGACATTCGGGAACTCGCGCAGGATGCGGAAGAGCACACGGCGCACCGGAAGCAGGTCGTCGACCTGGCAGTCTTCCCCGATCCAGCCGATGTGCAGGGTCGAGCGCGGGGCGGAGGGCTTCTCCCACAGCGGGTTGCCGCGGTCCCAGCCGTCGGGGATCACGCTGACGGCGTAGCCCTTCTCTTTCAGCGGGCGGGCCATGATGGCGTTCGGGGTGATGATACACCCTGCCAGCAGCAGCGCGGCAGTGTAGGCCCGGGCGCCGGTCAGGCTGCCCAGTCCGTAGCGCTCGTAGAGCGGGTGGTCGAGGGGCATCAGCTCGTAATCCTGGTTCAGGTCCAGCAGGATGGGGATCTGCGCCGCGGAGCAGGCGGCCAGCCCGGTCAGCAGCTCGGGGCTGCCGTGCGGGGCCTGGGCGATCACCACGTCGAAGCGCTTCTCGAAATCGGAGGGGAACTGCGCCGCCAGGGTCACCTCGCAGCCCAGCTCGGAAAGAGCGCCGGCGGCCAGGGCCATCCGGCGGCTGGGGTCGTGGACCTGGCTGCTGAGGAAGAGCAGGCGCGGCAGCCCTTCGCCCTCCGGCAGGTCGCCGGCCGGGACTGCGGGCGAGGCGGTCTGGCGCTCGCGCGCCAGGCGCTCACGCAGATCCTGCAGGGCAGCGGCCAGGCCGGGCTGTCCCTCCTGGCGCGCCTGGCGCACATTCAGCTCCAGGATCGCCGGCAGCAGTTTTTCCAGCTCGTACAGGCGGCCGGCAAGCTCACGGGCCGGCTCGTCGCTGCTGAGCACCTCCTGCATCAGGCGTGCCGCCCGGGCGATCTCTTCTTCGGTCACCGGGACCAGCGGCGCCGGGGCGGGCTCCTCTTCTTTTTTCTCCGATTCGGGGGCCTTCTCCGGCCGGCTGTGGTAGCGGCGCTCCATGTGGGCCAGTTTGATGCGCCCGGCGATCACCCGATCCTCCGGGGCGAGCTGCTGGGCCTGGTTGTAGAACAGCAGGGCCGTCTCACCGTCGTCCTGGGCCAGGTACAGATCGCCCATGAACAGATACGCCTCCACATCCTGCGGGTTTTCCTTTAAGATGCGGGCGTATATGCGCAGGGCGTCCTCAACGCGGTCTTCGCCGGCAAGGCTGCGGCCGACCTGCTTCAGCGCCTGGTGAGAATCGAACAGGGGGGCATCGCTCATGGTGGTTTTCCTGCTGTTAAACCGGTTCTAATTTAACTCGCTTCCACAGGAGGGTTCATAAATCCGCAGTAAAAGACGCGTAAAACGGCGGTGAAGGTCTTAAGGAAGGACGCGGATCACGGCTGTGATCCGCGATATTCTATGTCATTGCGAGTCCCCTGATTCAGCGCTTCAGTCCCTTCAGTGTTTCATTGGTACAAATGAACACCGGACCGGTTCCTGCCATTTGAAGATGCGGGCTGTGAAGTTCGCCGGCCCCACCCGCCGTGCGCCGGCATGGCTGCTGACTTATCCAGGTGCAGCCGTGAGCGCAGATCGGAGCCCCGCCCTCACAATCAACGGGCATCCTGCCTTTAAAGGAAAGGTATTTGGGCGCGGAGCGCCCGTTTGTTTGCTCCCACGCAGGAGCGTGGGAGCGAGTATAAGATGAATCGTCTGCGCACTTCCGCGGCCCCCACCTGCGCCCCATATTACGTCTTAACTTTTGCCCCTCCTTTACCCGATCTTTACTCCCCTTTTACGCTGCCCGCCGCACACCTTCCGTAAAATGACGATAATGACCGGAATTACTTCCTCCACCTCACTGCGCCTGCTGCCCGCTCTGCAGAACGGGGAGAATGGGGCTGCAAACGCATCCTCCCCAGCCGGTGGCGACTTCCAGACCCTGCTCACCGCGCTGGTGATGAGCATGAGCATGCCATCAACGGACGGCACCGGCAGCCTGGGACAGGCATCTCCGGCGGCCAGCCTGTTTGCGCCTGTGATGTACACCCTGATGGAGAAGCTGATTGCCCTGCAAATGCAGTCGGTCGAAGCCGAAAGCCAGACAGCGGCCGCACCGCAGCCGGTGCCGGCCGGCATGCCTATCCAGGGCCGCCTGACGCAGAGCTCACACGCCGGGCATGTTGCCCTGGACCTCGCCGCGCCGGTGGGCACACCGGTCACCTCCACCATGGACGGCAGGGTGGTGTACGCCGGCTGGAACAACCAGGGCTACGGCAACCTGGTGATCGTGGAGAACGGTCCCTACAAGACTTACTATGCGCACCTCTCGGAGATCCCCGTTCAGGTCGGGCAGACCGTGCAGGCCGGGCAGGTGATTGCTTACTCGGGGAACACCGGTAATTCCACCGGACCCCACCTGCACTACGAGGTGCGCGTAAACGGCCAGCGAGTTGACCCCTCGCCCTATCTGCAGTCCTGGTCGCCCGGCTGAAAACCGGGCCTATCGATCTCCAATGATCGCAGCGAGCGCTCCCTCAGGCGCAGCACGCACTGTCAGTCCGCCAGCGCAGAAGCGCCGCCCGCTCTCGCCCCGCTGCAGACCGGCAGGAGTCTCACCCGCCAACAGGAGAAGGTATGGGTTTACAGTTTGACATCTCCGAAGATGAAGCCCCCGTCTTCTTCGCGGAAACCAGCGAACAGCTCCAGGCCCTGGACGCCGGGCTTGTGCGCCTGGAAACCGATCCCGGCGAAGAGCTGCTGCAGTCGCTCTTCCGCGCGGCGCACACTCTGAAGGGCGCTGCGGGCCTGATCAACCACAAGCGCATGGTCAATCTCACCCATGCGCTCGAATCGGTTCTAGACGGGCTGCGCAAAGAGCAGATCCCGGTCCTGCCGGAGCTGATCGACGCCTGCCTGGAAGCCGTGGATGCGCTGCGCCAGCTGGTCGACGAGGTGCGCCTGGGCGAACCCAGCCTGGTCGAAGTGGATGAGCTGGCGGCGCGCCTGTCGGGGTTCACAGCCCCGGGCCAGAAAGCGCCCGGGACTGCTGCACAGCCCGCCGGTGAACTCCAGACCGGACCTTCCGACAGCGAAGACTACACCGGGAGCGGCCGCCTGGTTGTGCGCGCCGTGATCTCGCCCGACAGCATCGCCTCCGCAGCGCGCGCCTTCCAGGTGATGATGACCCTGCAGGAGATGGGCGAAATCATCGAGATGCAGCCCACCCTGGAGCAGATCGAGACGGCGCAGCCGGTGAGCGAGTTCCGCGCCGTGCTCGAGCCCACCCAGCCGGTGGACGAGATCCGCCGGGCCCTGCAGATGATCTCGGAGATCGACGAACTGCAGATCGGCGCCGAGCGCCTGGCCGTTTCGCAGCCGTCGCCTGCGCAGCACGTGTCGGAGAAGAAAATCGGCCGCATCGGCGATGTGCTGGTGCAGAACGGGCTGATCACCGAGGAGCAGCTCCAGGCTGCCCTGAAAGAACAGGAGCGCAGCAGCGGGCCGGCATCGCTGCTCGGCCAGACCCTGATCCGCATGGGGTTCATCTCCCAGGAAGTGCTCGACCAGGTGCTGGCAGACCAGCAGGCCAACCGCCAGACGGCGAAGACTCAGGAAGTCCCCCCCGAAGAAAAGGCGCGCCTGACAGCGGCCGAAAAGACGATCCGCACCAGTGTGGAGCGCCTGGATACCTTGATGAACCTGGTGGGCGAGCTGATCACCGACCGCAACCGCCTGAACATGATCCGCGGCGAGATGGAAGCCCGCTTCCACGGCGACCCGCAGGTGGATGCCCTGAGCGAGACCATCGCTCACGTGGGGCGCATCACCGACCAGCTGCAGGCGGAGGTGATGAGCATCCGCATGCTGCCCATTTCCAATGTGTTCAACAAATTCCCGCGCCTGGTGCGCGACCTGGCGCGCAAGGCCAACAAGCAGGTCGATCTGGTGATCCGCGGCGAAGATACCGAGCTCGACCGCTCGGTGATCGAGGAGATCGGCGACCCGCTGATCCACCTGCTGCGCAACGCCGTGGACCACGGCATCGAGACGCCCGAGGAGCGCAAAGCGGCAGGGAAGAACGCCCGCGGCACCATCCTGCTGACCGCCCGCCACGAACAGGGCCGCATTATCCTGACCGTGGAAGACGACGGGCGCGGCATTGACGTGGAACGCGTGAGGGCCAAAGCGGTGGAGCGGGGCCTGCTCAGTGCCCGCGATGCTGCCGGTCTCTCACGAGAAGAAGCCATCGACCTGATCTTCGCCCCCGGGCTGTCCACCGCCCAGAAGATCAGCGACATTTCAGGGCGCGGCGTGGGCATGGATATCGTGCGCGCCAACATCGAACGGCTAAACGGCAATATCACCATCGAGACCTGGCCCGGACGCGGCACGCAGTTCCTGATCACCCTGCCCCTCACCCTGGCGATCGTCCCCTCCCTGCTGGTGAAGGTGGAGCGGGGGATTTACGCCATCCCCATGGTGACGGTGACTGAGACGCTGCGCATCCGCGGCGCAGAAATCAAGAGCGTCAACCAGCGCCCGGTCATCTCGCTGCGTGAGCACGTGCTGCCGCTGCTTTCGCTGCGCGAGGTCTTCGGGCTGAACGGAAGTAAAAGGAACGGCCGGCACGCCCGAAACAGCGGTTTCGCTCAGGACGAGTGGCTGTACATTGTCGTGGTGCGCGTGGGAAAGAACCAGGCCGGTCTGATCGTCGACTCGCTGGTCGGAGAGCAGGAAGTGGTCGTGAAGGCCCTGGGCCCGGTGGTGGGCGATATTCCTGAGATTTCGAGCGCTGCCATCCTGGGCGATGGCCAGGTGGCGCTGATTGTGGATACACAGGGGATTCTCAAACAGGCTGGAAGCAATGGATAGGGGAGTAAGTATGTACACCGGGATTGACCAGAAACAGCAGACACGTCTGTTTCAGATTGCCCACGACGGAATTAAGAAGGCCGCATCCGGGCTGGAAGATATGGTCGGTCAGGAGGTGCGCTTCAGCGCCCCCCTGCTGCGCCAGGTGCCGCTGTTTTCCTTTCGCAATTTACTGGGCTGGCCCGAGGCGGAAATGGCAGCCGTTTATCTGCGTGCCGATGGAGACCTCGCCGGCCAGTTCATGCTGATCACCTCGACCGAAGATGCCCAACGGGTGGTAGACGGTCTGCTGGAGCTCCCCCCGGGGACGACAACCAGCCTGGGGCGCCTGGAGCGCTCGGCCCTGGCCGAGATGGGAAACCTGGCGCTGGCATATTTCCTGAACGCCGCCGCGGAGGGCTACGGCATGGAAACCCGTCCCACC
>JAAYXE010000002.1 GCA_012516075.1 Chloroflexota bacterium
GCGCAGCGCATCAGGCTCGAGCACCTCCACGTCGGCCCCCCAACCCCGGATCCACGGGATCATCTCCTGCGGCTCGGCCACCCGGGCGCGCCACAGCAGCGAGCCGTCCTCCTGCTCATGCAGCTCTTCCGAGCGGTGCCAGCGGGTTTCGCGCACGCGGGCGGCCACGCGGGGGTGGAATTTCAGCACCACGGTCACCGGTTCTGCGCCGGTGTACCAGATGCCCCAGGCGTCTTCCAGCAGCGCGCGCGGGTCGAAGCCGGCGGGGATCTCGTAGGGTTCGCGAGTCAGCTCGGCGCGCTCGATGCGCTCGATCTTGAACGTGCGCTGCACATTCTGCGGCCGGCACAGGCCGATCACGTAGGTGGTCTGCCCCACGGCGTAGGGCTCAATAAAATAAGGCCCCAGCAGGTACTCGTGCACCCGGCGGGTGCGTTCGCTGCGGTGCCAGATGCGCGCCATGCGCTTCTCGGCCCAGGCCAGGGTGAGTGCCTCGAGCACGGCCAGGTAGGCCGGGTCGTGGCGCTGGGCGGCGTCGTCCATTACATCGGCCGACTGCTGGAGGTGGTCGCTGATGCGCGGCGCCAGGTCTGTGAGGGCCAGGCCGAGCTTGCGCAGCGCCGCGGCGGCGTGCGGGTTCTGGCGGTCCATGCGCGTGGCCAGCAGGCGGGCGGCCAGGTGCACGGCCAGGGCTTCGTGCAGGGTGAACTGCACGTGCACCAGCGATCTTGAGCGGTCGATGGAAATGCGCCCGTCGTCCTCCACATAAATAAAGAAGCGCTCACCCAGATCATCCAGATCGCGATAGATGGTGGCGCGGTGCACGCCCAGGCGGCTGGCGATCTCGGCCTTGCTCAGCCCTTCGGGGTGGGCAAGCAGCAGCTGCTCGATCTGGATCAGGCGGTTGGCTTTGTTGGCAGCACGTCCCATAATTCATTCTCCGCGACAGCGTGGTTTATTTTCCTAAAATAGCATATGCAGGGTGCGGATTCTGCAACGCGGCGGCGAAATCAGCGCTTTTTGCGCCGCCAGAACGGCCACAGCCCGCCGCGCTCGTCTTCCGAGAGGTACAAGCCGTGTTCGTCCATCGCCGGCAGGCTGCGGGTGACCTGGCTGCGCGGCAGGCCCAGCCGGCTGGCGATCTCCGCCGGGCGCGCCCCGGGGTGTTCTCTGACGGTTTTCCAAATCGCTTCAAGATGCTCCTGGCGCACTCTGCGTCCCATACGGTCCTCCTGTGTGGTGGTTTTGAATCCACCATACAGGAGGCGTGTCGCAGGTACTGCGACAGGAGGCGTTTTTTTTATGAGAATCCGGAAAACTGCCGCGCTCCGCCCCTGCGAGCGCGGTAAAAACAAAAAAAACGCACGCTGGATCAGCCTGCGGTGCACCCCATTTCCCCCGTGAAGTTCAGCGCACTGTTAGGTTGCAGGTATATGACACTTGACTACAGTATAGCAGGAAGAGGAGAGTTGTCAATTCAATCCGGGTATGGTCTGGGCGCATCCCTACCCGAGGCGGATGCGGGGGTTGAGCCAGGCGTAGAGCAGGTCGGCGGCCAGGTTGGCCAGGGAGAAGCCCAGCACGGTCACCAGGGTGACGGCCTGCAGCAGGGGCAGGTCGCGGCGGTCGATGGCGAAGACCAGCAGGCGCCCCAGCCCCGGGTAGTTGAAGACGTTTTCGATGACGATCAGGCCGCTGATCAGCCAGCCGGAGCTGATGGCGATCACGGTGATGGCCGGCAGCAGGGCGTTGCGCAGCACGTGGCGCACGATCACCTGCCGGCGGGGCAGGCCCTTGAGGGTGGCGGTGCGTACGTAGGGCCTTTTGAGCTCCTCCACCACGCCCGAGCGCGTCATGCGGGCGATGTAGGCCAGCAGCACGAGGGTCGCCGTGAGGGCCGGCAGCACGAGCTGGGGCAGGATTTCGGCGAAGCTGGCCCCCGGACGGATGGAGGCGTTGGCCGGGAACAGGCGCAGGCGGAAGGCGAAGATCTGGATGAGGAACAGGCCGGTGACGAACTCGGGCAGTCCCACCACCGAGAGCGAGGTGACGCTGATGAGGTGGTCGAGGAATTTGTTTTCGTTCAGCCCGGCGATCACGCCCAGAAGCAGGGCCAGGGGCGCGGCGATCAGCAGGGTGAAGCCGGCCAGCAGCAGGGAATTGCCCAGGCGTTCGAGCACCACCGGGCGGATGGCCGAGCGGGTGCTGAAGGACTGGCCCCAGTCGCCGCGCAGGAAGCGGCCCAGCCAGTTGATGTACTGCACGGGGGGCGGGTCGTTGAGGCCGAGCTCCGCGCGCAGGGCTTCGAGGGCGGCTTCGCCGGCCTCGCGCCCCAGGATGACGCGCGCCACGTCGCCCGGCAGGAACTGGGTGACGATGAAGATGAGCAGGGAAGTGAGGAGGAAGGTTAACAGTAAGAAGGCCATTCGGCGCAGGATGTAGCGGATCATGGTAATTTTCCGGTTTGTGGTTCCATTCCCCTGTGTTTCAGGGCGCAGCCCTCTCTAAAGGGTAAGATTTGAGTGCAGCAGCCAGCCGCCCTTCGACCGGGCGGTCGTTCTTTGGCCGCAGCACCGGGTGCCTGGGTGCGGCATTTACTGCCCGCAGGCCGCTTCGACTGCGGCCCTGGCGGGCCTCCGCTCAGCGCGCCTGCGGGCGAAGCAATCGTGCTGCTGTGCTTTCGGTCATACCTTATGACCCGGAATGAGTTTCCTGATCTCTGCATTAAAAACTTACCTCTATGCGGGAGGCCGGGTGGGGGTCCCACACGCGTGTACGAGGATCGAGCTCCAATTTCAGCCATATCATTTACCCCCACCCTGACC
>JAAYXE010000028.1 GCA_012516075.1 Chloroflexota bacterium
CCGGTGGGGATCGCCCGGTTCTGCCGCCTGCCAGCAGGTACTGGAAGCCCGAATATTAGCGGTCTTACTCCGCAGCGTAGACCTGCTTCAAGCGATTAATGTCGATCTTCTGCATCTGGAATAGAGCCTGAGTAACCCGCGCCGCCCTGACCGGGTCAGGATCTCTGATGAGATCGTTCAGCTCTGTGGGGACGATCTGCCAGGAGACGCCAAATTTGTCCTTCAACCAGCCGCACATCTGGATTTCTCCGCCCCCGGAGAGCTTTTCCCAGTAGTAATCCACTTCGGCCTGGTCTTTGCAGTCGACAGAGAAAGAGATGGCTTCATTGAACTTAAACTGCGGGCCGCCGTTGAGAGCGATGAAATCCTGCCCGTCGAGCTGAAAAGTGATGCTCATCACCGACCCCGCCGGGCGAGGACCGGCTTCTCCGTAGCGGGTAATTGTCCCTATACTGGAGTTCTTGAAAATGGACGTGTAGAAACGGACGGCTTCTTCGGCTTCGTTGTCGAACCAGAGACATGGGGCTATCTTATTCATATGCTTCACTCCTGACTGTAAAGTAGATTCACAATCCCCCTCGGAAAAGAAATACGGCGCACCACAGGTTACCGGCGCTGATCGATGAAGGATGAAACGCCTGTAAATCCGGCGTTCAGGAAGGGTCCGGCGACAGAACTGCGGGGCGATCTGAAGGTATTCTGCAGATATTCAGGAACCTGTTCAGGGCTTCTGGGCTGCCTTCGATGCGTGCCAGCCCCTGTGCAGCGGCCTCCTCCGGGTTGAGACGGCCGGTGAGCAGTCCCAGGTAAGTGTCGATGCCGGTATGCAGGACAGCGTCCGGACTGTCTGCGCTTCCCTGACGGACGTGCAGTTCTCCATCCCGGATGTGCACCTGAAGAACTTCGTGGTCGATGTGAAGTTCGCAGGTTTCATCGATGCCCTGACTCAGTTCAGGGCGGAAAAAAGTTTTCAGGGTCAGTGCATAAGAACCAGCGTTTAACAGGGCGACCCCCTCTGCGGTTTCAGGCACAAACTGGCTGCCCCATTTTCCCAGTTCGATCAGAGCTTTTTCCAGGCCCCTTCCCAGCGGAGTCAGCTCGTAAACGGTGGATCCGGCCGGTGGGGGCAGGGTGTGCCGTTTTATCAGGCCCTGCTGTTCCAGGCTCTTTAACCGCTCGGAGAGCAGGTTCGTGCTGATGCCCGGTAGGCCGTCCATCAGATCAGTGAACCGCCGGGGTCCAGCGATCAGCTCACGGATAATGAGGATCGTCCAGCGCTCGCCGATGATGTCCAGTGCATAGGCCAGCCCGCAGTACTGGTTGTAGCTTCTATTCTTCATATAAGAGAGTATATCATACGATAGGGGGCGATAATGGATATAAAACCGTAAACTTGATAAAAATTAAGAGCTGCTTGACAAAATGAAGTAAATTCGATATACTAGAACATATGATCTAACACCCAATCTTACCACAACTTCCAGAAGGGGCACAGGAAGTTGACGGCGTAAAAGTCCTGTTTCCAGCAGAAAACCGTATAAGCTGCTGTCCCTTACCCGGTGAGGAGGTAAAAAATGCAGTCTCACACCCCGGTCGTCGAATTTAACTTCGCCCGGCAGGGCGAAATTTTCGAACAGGAACTGCAAATCATCCGGCGGTTTGCCGCATGGGTGGACACGCTCGGCCCGCTGGATCAGGCCGGCCCAGAGGTCAGGCTTCAGGTGCTTGCGGCGGTCAGGTCCCTGGCGCGGGTTTTCAAGGGCAGTGGAGAAAAAGCCAGCATGCAGGATTACGGCAGGCGTGTTCTGCATCATGCCCCTGGAAGCTGGTCTCTGGCGGTGATCACGCTGCAGCCCGGTCAGAAAACAGAACCACACGATCACAGCGGGTGGGGCTGTGCAGCAACGGTGCAGGGCATCGAACGCAACCGGCGCTTTGTGCGCGGCAGTCGGGGCAGCCTGTACCTGATCAGTGAGCGTGATTACCTGCCTGGAAACGGCTATTATTTCCATGAAAACGAAATCCACCAGCCAGAGGGGGCGGATCCCCGGCAGTTGACCGTCGCACTGCATTTTCTGACGGAAGCGCCGGCCGGATCGCAGAGCCAGGCGGAAGCCGGCCGCGAATGAGCGTGATAAACTTGATAATGACCGGCCTGGCTGTCCGCTTTCTCCCAACCGGGAAAGAGCCAGCCGGGCTGATAACAGGAGGGAAACCAGAATGTACAGGGTCATTCGTGCGGGTGAACTGCAGCCATCTCCCGGGGGGACGATCAAATTCGAGGGCGAACCTTACGGCGGAGAGATATCGTTTTTCCATGTCAACAATGATCCAGGCGCCGGACCTGTCCTGCACCGGCACCCCTATTCGGAGACGTGGATTGTGCGCCGCGGTAAGGCGCGGTTTGTGGCGGACGGAGAAACACTGGAAGCCTGCGCCGGTGATATCCTGGTGGTGAGCGCCAACACGCCGCACAAGTTTACAAACATCGGGGAAGGGAAGCTGGAGCTCATCTGCATCCACGCCTCGCCGAGCATCATTCAAGAGGATCTGGAGGCATGATCGCTTCTGCAGCTTCGCCGCTGCTGGCAGCCCTGCTGGCCCTGGCGGCTGCGGCTGCCTGGGGTTCGGGCGACTTCACCAGCGGGATGGCTGCCCGCCGGGTGGGACCTTTCCACACCGTGTTCATCGCTTATCTGCCCGGTCTGGTGGTGCTGGCGGCTGCCGCGCTGGCGCGCAGTGAAGCCTTCTCATCGACAGCTGACCTGCTGTGGGGTGCACTGGCCGGCTTAGCGGGGATGGCGGGCCTGGGCTTTCTGATGCGCGGCTTTTCCACAGGCCGTATGGGGGTTGTGGCCCCGGTTTCGGCCGTGCTCGCAACCGCCATCCCGGTGATCTTTTCCGCTTTTTTTGAGGGGCTGCCCGGAGGACTGCAGCTGGGCGGCTTTGCTCTGGCGCTGGCCAGCATCTGGCTGCTTTCCAGGCCCGAACCGCTGGGAGGCAGACCGAAAGGGCTGGGTATGGCGCTGCTGGCCGGGCTGGGCTTTGGTCTCTTCTTTATTCTGCTTGGTCAGATTTCGGAAGATGCCGTCTTCTGGCCGCTCGTCAGCGGGCGCATCAGCGCCTGCGTGCTGATGACAGTTTACGCTCTTTCCCGGCGTACGGCGTTGGTCCCGCAGAATGCACCGCTGGGCCTGCTGGTGCTGGCAGGCGTGCTGGATGCAGGGGGGAATCTGTTCTTCCTGCTGGCGGTACAGATGGGGCGGCTGGACGTCACCGCTGTGCTGGCCTCGCTTTACCCGGCCGTGACGGCAGTGCTGGCCGGGCTGGTCGCCCGGGAATCCCTGCAGCGCCTGCAGGTGATCGGCGTGGGGGCGGCCGTGCTGGCGATTGTCCTGATCACAATTTAATGTATCAAAAACCGCGGCCCAGGGGGAACAGGCCCGGAATCTCAAGCTCTTCAAAAACAGATGTCAATCTTTTCAGAGCCGCTCCCAGAGGCGGCTGGGCGGGTCACGGCCGCCTGCGGATGATCGCGCCATCCCCACGCAGCGCAGGGAGTTTTGATGATCTTCAGGTATTCATATCTTCAAGTGAGGAGAGGTGGTGATGGATCTTAAGGTGATCGGTGCGGGTTTGCCGCGCACCGGAACAGCTTCCCTCAGGGCTGCCCTCGAGCATCTACTGGGTGGGCGCTGCTACCACATGCGTGAAATCCCTGGTCACCCGTTTGATTTAGGGCCGGAATGGAACCGCGCGCTGGCCGGTGACCAGCCGGATTGGAGCCGGCTGATGGACGGGTATACTGCCGCGGTGGATTGGCCGGCGGCCATGTTCTGGCGCGAACTGAGCGAACTGAACCCCGGTGCGCTGATCCTGTTATCGGTGCGCGACAGCGCCGTGACCTGGCAGCAGAGCCTTGAAAAGACCATCCTCCCCTACGCGCGCATGGCGCTGCAGCCAGGCTGGCGTGAAGGCCGCGGGCTGGTGGACCTGCTGGAACGCTTCACGGGCACCTCGCACTGGGACGATCCCGAAGTACTGCGCCGGGCCTATGAGCGGCACAACGAGCAGGTGCGGAAGGATGCGCCCGCCGGCCGGCTGCTGGAGTGGCGCGCCGAAGAGGGGTGGGAGCCCATCTGCCGGGCGCTGGGACGCCCGGTTCCCAATATTCCGTTCCCCTGGTTGAACCGCCGCTCCGAATGGGAGTGATGGCCGTCGCGCTGCGGGTGGAAGAACGACAGCCTGAGTGCAGGTTTGTGCCCCGGTGGGGCAGGAAAATCACCAGCGATTGGTGATAAAATGCACGGCACAGGCTGCCGGGAAAAAGACGTATCCGCTTCCGGGCTGCCGGTGAAATCAAAAACTTTCTGCCTGACGGTCATTCATTCCGTAACTTTCTTATGAATAACAGGGATTTCCGCGATACCGCCATCGTGATCATCAGCCTGGGAGCGGCCATGGCGACCGGTTTCCTCCGGCAGTCTGCCCTGGCGGCGACCCTGGGAATTGGCCGTGATGCGGATATCTTCCTGGTGGCCTATGCTCTGCCTGAATTTGTGTACGTGGCCCTGCCGATCATCCTTTCACCGGTGATCATCCCGCTGTTCATGCAGGTGCGCAGCCAGAGAGGAGAAGCGGCTGCCTGGCTGGCGACCCGGCGGCTGGGAACATGGCTGCTGGCGGGGATCCTGGTACTCACCGTGCTGGCGGCGGTCAGCGCGCCGCTGTTTCTGACATGGCTGTCCCCCGGGTTTTCATCCAGCGACCGCAGCCGGGCGCTGGATGTGTTTTTCCCCATGCTGCCGGCAATCTTCTTAATGGGAGCTTCGACCCTGGTGAGCGCGCTGCTGCAGGTGTACCGCCGCTTTGCCCGGCCTGCGCTGACAACCGCCGTGTTCAACCTGGTGTTCATCGCCTCCCTGCTGGCGCTGCCGCTGGATCCACCGCTCGCCCGCACCGGCTGGGCGGTGTCCCTGGGTGCGCTGGCCGCCCTGCTCTTTCAACTGCCGCTCTTCCTCCAGGTGCGCAAACAGATCTCCGGAGAGGCGCCCACGGAACGGGTGGAATTGAAGCCGGCGTTCCTGTTAATCGGCTGGATGGCTGCGGGTTACGGGGCCCATCACCTGATTTTGTTCATCGACCGGGCGATGGCAACCGCCCAGGGCGCCGGCAGCGCGGCCGTCCTGAATTTCGGCTATCACCTGGCGCTGACGATCGGGCAGGTGAGCGGCCTGGCCGTGTCCACCGTGCTGTTCCCGGCGCTTTCGGAGCAGATCGCTTCCGGCGACCTGCCGGCGGCACGCCGTGCGCTCAGCCGGGCGCTGGGCGCGGTGCTGGCCCTGGCCATGCCGGCTGGCCTGGGGGCGATCGTACTGCGCACGCAGATCGTACAGGTCTTGCTCGAATACGGCGCCTTCACGGCTGCAGACACCCGTGCCGTAGAGACAACGCTGGCCATCTATACGGCAGCCGTGGTTGCCGATGCCCTGTGTCAGCCGCTGTGGCGTCTGGTGTATGCCTGGAAAGTGGGCCCCATGGTCCTGGCTGTGAATGGGACGCAGACCCTGGTCCGCCTGGCGGCCAACATCATTCTCGTTAATTATTTCGGTTATAATGGCATTGCAATTTCTGCTGTAATTGGTTTGACGCTGCAGCTGGTCATTCTCATGGGCCTGGCGCATAAGCGGCTGGCCTGGAACATCCCGTATCCCGATCTGCGTTGGAGCATTGACGTTACCCTCTCTGCCGGATTTGCTGCTCTGGCAGTGTTGTTGTTAAAAGCAGGTGTGACCAGATTTCTTCCGCAACCATCGCCCTGGTGGATTCTCATCATCGGGGGTGCAGCGCTGCTGTTGAGCTACACAGCGCTTCTGACCGGCGTCTTCCGCCGCCCACTCTATCGAAAGGAAGGATTTGCCGTTGGAAAGGATTGACCCTACACCACTGACGCGAGAGCGTGAAGTGCTCTGGCTGGACCGCATTTCGGCTGCTGGTGTGCTCGTCTTCCTGCTTTTACTTCCCTTTCACCTGGCCATAAAAAGGCTGCTTCCAGATCCGGTTGGCACTTACTGGAAGGAAGGCCTGCTGGTGCTGCTGGTGATCATCTGGGGAGTGCGCTCACTGTTAGCCCGCCGCCTGCTGCTCACCGGGACCTTGCTGGATTGGGCAGCGCTTGCCTATGCCGGACTGGTGGTGCTGCGGCTGCTGATTGACCGCAGCGGAGAGGTGGGGCTGTGGGGCGCTTACATGTCGATCCTGTACCTGCCCCTGTTCTGGCTGGTGCCTCAGGCGCTGGATCATTTCCCGCGCGGCCTCAAAATTTTCATGAGCGGGCTGGTGATCGTGGGAGGCCTGGCTGCCCTGGGCGGTGTGGTTGAATTTATCGTCGATCGTCCTCTTTTACCTTCTGCTGAGCTGATCGAACGCCAGGGACATCCGGACGTCTTCGTATACGGCACGCAGCTTCGCCGGGTCTATTTTGTCTTTGATTCCCCCACCACGCTGGCCAACACCCTGGCCCTGCTGCTGCCGCTGGCTCTGGTGCTCGCTTACCAGAGCCGCCAGCTCTGGGAGCGCATCCTGTATCTCGCCGCGGCCGCGCTCATGTTTGTCTGCACGATCCTCACCTTCAGCCGCGGCATCTGGGTGGCGCTGGGCGTGACCTTTGTGGCTCTGGCTGTGTTCAAATTCCTGGAGGAGCGCAGCCGCAAATTCATCCTCAACATGGCCGCCGTAGCAGGCGCAGCGATCCTCATCGTGCTGGTGGTCTTGCTGACCCAGCAGAGCGCGGGCAGCACGGAAGAGCATGCGCTGGAACTCATCCGCACCGAATACCGTTCCGCTCCGCTTACCGGCAGCGTTTCCCTCCTTGACGCTGAGCCCGCGGAAGGAGAGGCGGTTTACCAGGAATGGCAGCTTTATGACCCGATCGACCAGGTTGAAGATCTGCGCAGGGTCATTTATACCCATCCTGGCCCCGATAAATCTGCCCGGGTGATCTACCAGTTGGAGCTGCCCCGGAACGCCGCCCTGCGCTTTTCGATCGCCCTGGATCCGGCCGTGTGGAGCCCTGAAAAAGGCGACGGCGTCAGCTTTATGGTCTTTGTGAAAGAGACCGGCGCGGCGGATGAGGGCGAGATGGTCTTTCAGCGCTATCTGAATCCCAAGCTGAACCCGAACGACCGCCGCTGGCGCAATTACATCCTCGACCTCTCCCCCTGGTCGGGCCAGAAGGTCGATCTGTACCTGATCGCCGAACCCGGGCCGGATCACAACGACGCCTATGACTGGGCCGGCTGGGCGGATCTGGAACTGGGGAGCATCGATCCGGCCTTTATCGAGGCCAACCGCACCCCGCAGGTCAATCCGGTGGCCCGGCACATTACATCCATCACCGACTGGGCGCAGGACGAGAGCAACCGCGACCGTCTGGGTGCCTGGAACCTGGGGCTGGCTGCCTGGCGCGATAACCCGCTGTGGGGCAGCGGACTGGGCGTCACCGGCGCGGCTGCTTTCCGCACCATGCCCGAGCAGGCGATTGCCACAGAGAGCCAGGTGCTCAAAGCGCTGGTCGAGCTGGGCATTCCGGGCCTGCTGGTATTGGGCTTCCTGTGGTATGCCATTGGCAGTCTGATCGTGCGCACCTACCGCCGCGAAGATGACGCTTCCAGACGGCTGCTGGTTCTGGCGCTGGCTGCCAGCATGCTGATCGTTTTTGTCGAGGGTTGGGTTTACCAGAATCTGGAAGTTAAACAGGTCAATGCTTACTTCTGGACGCTGACCGGTATGCTGGCCTTCCTGCACACTCAGCAGCTCCAGCCACAAGAGACTGCTGAACAGAGCTGAACTGCAGCTTAGGCTGCGCCGGAACCGGATGGAAAATTCGAAGCGCGTTTCTGCCATCATTGTCACCTGGAACCATGCTGCCTGTTTGCAGGACTGCCTGGAAGCAGTGATGGCGCAGACCTACCCCGACCTGGAAGTGATCGTCGTTGACAACGCTTCCAGCGACGGGAGCGCACAGCTGGCAAACAAATTTGCGCCGCGGGTGCGCGTGCTGGAACAGCAGCGCAACCTGGGCTTCGCCGGCGGGTTCAACTGCGGCGCCCGGGCGGCCAGCGGCGCATGGCTGCTCTCGATTAATCCGGACCTGGTGCCCGCACCCGACTTTGTCAGCCGGCTGGTGCAGGGCGTGGAGGGGGATGCTCGTGCCGGCACGGCTGCCCCGAAGCTGCTGCGGGCGGATGATCCCCGGCGCCTGGATTCGACCGGCCTGTTTGTGGACCGCCGCCGGCGCCCTTATGACCGCGGGCAGCTCCAGGTCGACAGCGGCCAGTACGACCATGAGATCGACGTATTTGGCGCCTGCGGCGCGGCAGCTCTGTACCGCCGGGCCATGCTGGATGACCTGGCGCCAGACGGTGAGTATTTCGACGAAGATTTTTTCGCCTACTGTGAAGACGCCGACCTGGCCTGGCGCGCCCGGCTGCGCGGCTGGCGCTGCCGTTACGTTCCAGAGGCGGTGGCTTATCATGTGCGCGGCTGGGGGGACACGCTGAACAGGCAGAGGGGTGAGAAATCTGCTGGTCCAAGACTTGCACTGCGAAATCGTTATCTGATGATGCTCAAAAATGACGCCTGGTATTACAGCTTAATTGACCTGCCCTGGATCCTCTCGGCCGAGATCCCGCGCCTGGCCTACATGGCCGTGAAACGCCCTTCCGCCCTGCTCGGTTTGCTGGACATTGCCCGGCTGGCGCCTGCGGCGCTGCGCAAGCGCCGCAAAATCCGGGCCGCCAGGCAGGTCCCGGACGCCGAACTGCGGCGCTATTTCTTGCGGAGGCGGGATGCCTGACGACGGCCGCCTGCGCCTCTGCTGCGTGTATTACGAACCCCGGCCCTCCGGGCAGAGCGAGCACGTGCTCTCCCTCGTCCGCAGCCTGGACCGGCAGTGCTATGCCATCACTGTCGTGATCCCTGACCTGCTCGCCGGGCTGAAAGCAGACTACGAAGCGGCTGGTGCGCGCGTGGTCACCCTGCCCATGCGCAAACTGCGCTGGCCGCCGGCCGCCGTGCGCGGATTTACCGCTGAACTGCGGCGGGAAAAACCGCATATCGTCCACGTCCACTCGCAGGAGGCCGGGCTGGTGGCGCGCCCGCTGGCGCGGCTGGGCGGCGCACGCCGCATCGTGTACACGCCGCACACCATCAACATCCGCAGCCGGCGCTGGCAGAAGATGTACTGGCAGGTTGAGAAGAGCCTGAGCGCCATCACGGACCGCATCATCTCGATCAATGAAGCCGACCGCCAGACCCTCATCCAGCTCGGCATACCGGCGGAGAAGGTGACAACCGTGTACAATGGGGTGGACCTGGAGCGCTTTGACCCGCTGGCGCCTCCCCCGGCGGAGATCGATGCGCTGCGGCAGAACGGGCAGGCGCTCGTGATGCAGGTCGGGCGGATCAGCGAACAGAAAGCCCCGCTGGATTTTCTGGCAGGGGCGCGGCTGGTGCTGGCGCAGATGCCCGATGTGCGCTTTGTGCTGGTCGGCGATGGACCGCTGCTGGAAGCGGTCCGGCAGCAGATCCGCACCAGCGGATTGGAGGACCGGGTCTTCGCGCTGGGTCCCCGGCCGGAGGCCTATCGCTATATGCAGGCAGCCGATATAATCACCCTGACCTCTTACTGGGAGGGCAGCCCGTATACGCTGCTGGAGGCCATGGCCTGGCGCAAACCGGTGGTCGCCACCCGGGTGAACGGCTGCCCGGAGCTGGTGCTGGACGGCGAGACCGGCTTCCTGGTGCCGCCCGGCAGCCCTCACGAATGGGCCGGCCGTGTGCTGCTCCTGCTGCGCGACCCGCACTGCAGACGCAGGATGGGGGAAAACGGACGCAAACATCTCGAGAAAAACTTTACAATAATGCGAATGAAGGAGAACCTGACCTCGATTTACGAGCAGATTGCCATATAATTGGCGGGCGACCCGTTTCAGGATGGGACAGCGCCCGCTGTGATCGGTCCAGACTTAAAGTCGTACCGGTACGCGTGTCATTGAAGAGAACGGTTCAGTTTGATACAATATTGCCTGGTGTCTGTTTGGCCGGTAGGGAAAGGTGAATAATGAATGCACTGAAGATCCTGACTTTGAACGCTCCGTATTATCCGAAGTTTTCCCGATCGCAGCGCAGTCCGGCGGTGATCAAAAGTGGGGTGATGTACTATCCCATCTGGCTGGCCTATGCAACCGGCGTATTAGAACAGGACGGTTTCGAGGTCGATCTGGTGGATGCCCCCGCAGAGGGGCTGACCCTGGAGGAGGTCCTCGAGATCGCAGGTGACTTCCAGCCCGGGCTGGTGGTCATCGACACCAGCACCCCCAGCATCAACAACGACATGCGCGTCGCAGCAGCCCTCCACAACCATTTGAAGGATGTCACCATTATGATGGTGGGCCCGCATGTGACCGCTGAACCCGAGCAGACCCTGCAGAAGTGCAGCGCTGTGACGGCTGTCGCCCGCGGCGAATACGACTACACCGTGCGCGATGTGGCCCGCGCCCTGGAAGGCGGCGATGACCTGAGCACGGTCCTCGGGCTGACGTACCGCACAAAAGACGGCGAGATCGTTCACAACCCCGACCGCCCGCTGATCCGCGACCTGGACAGCCTGCCCTTTGTCAGTGAGGTGTACAAACGTCACCTCAAGGTCGAAAATTACTTTTACTCTATCACCCAGTACCCCGAAGTTGCCATCATCACCGGGCGCGGCTGCCCCTACCACTGCACCTACTGTGTGTGGCCGCAGACGATCACCGGTCACGGCTACCGCAAGCGCAGCATCCAGAATGTGGCCGATGAATTTGAATATGTGGCCCGCGAGCTGCCCCAGGTGAAAGAAATCTTTATCGAGGACGACACCCTCACCGTGGACCAGCGCCGCTCGCAGGCGCTGGCAAAGGAGCTAATTGCGCGCGGCAATAAGCTGCCTTTCACGGCCAATTCGCGCGCCGACGTGAGCTACGAGACCCTGCACGCTCTGCATCAGGCCGGGCTGCGCCTGGTGTGCGTGGGCTTCGAAAGCGGCGACCAGCGCGTGCTGGACAACATCAAAAAGAACATCACGGTGGAGAAGTTCTTCGAGTTCCGCGATGCGGCCCGCCGGGCCAAAGTGCTGGTCCACGGCTGTTTTATGGCCGGCAATCCGGGCGACACGCGCGAGAGCCTGCAGAAAACCCTCGAGCTGGCCAAGCGGCTCAACCCCGATACGGCCCAGTTCTTCCCCATTATGATTTACCCCGGCACCGAAGCCTACGACTGGGCGAGCAAAAACCATTACATGCTCACCGACGATTACGAGCAGTGGCTGACGGAAGACGGACTGCACCGCACGATCGTCTCCCAGCCAGGCCTTTCGGCAGAGGAAGTGGTGGCATGGTGCGATTACGCCCGCCGCGAATACTACCTGCGCCCGCGTTTCATCGCTGCCAAATTCTGGGAAATTGTGACCACCCCGCGTGAAGCCGGCCGGATCTTCAAGGCTTCGCGCACCTTCTTTAAATATCTGTTCCGCCCGAGCTTAAAAAGAAATGCAGCCTAAAATCGCAGAGGAATATTGTGACGCCAGCTCCGCGCTTTTCCGTGATTGTACCGACATACAATTCGGAGAACATTATTCGTCGCTGCCTCGACGCTCTTGAGCAGCAGACCATCCCGCGTCACGATTACGAAATTGTGATCGTCGACGACGGCTCAACCGATGCCACGCTTCAGATCCTCGAGCACTACCCCGACGTCCGGGTGGTGTGCATTGAGCACGGCGGACCCTCTGCTGCGCGCAACAGCGGCGCGCGTGCGGCTGCCGGCGATGTGATCGCCTTTACCGACAGCGACTGCGCCCCCGCCCCAGACTGGCTGGAACAGATCACCCGGCCGTTCCGCGTCAAATCGGTGGTCGGCGTCAAGGGCGTTTACCGCAGCAAGCAGAAAGAACCGGTGGCGCGCTTTGTGCAGCTCGAATATCAGTATAAGTACGAGCGCATGGCGCGCCTGCCGCGCGTCGACTTTATCGACACTTATTCCGCGGCCTACCGCCGCGATATCTTCCTGCAGAACGGCGGCTTCGACACCTCCTTTACCGTGCCCTCCGTGGAAGACCAGGAGCTCTCTTTCCGCCTGGAGCAAAAGGGGTACCGGCTGGCGTTCAACCCGCAGGCGGCGGTATACCACATCCACGACCGCAGCCTGGGCGAATACTGGAAGCGCAAGTTCGGCATTGGCTACTGGAAAGCCTACATGCTGCGCTGGCTGCCGCAGAAAACCTTCAGCGACTCGCACACCTCGCCCTCCCAGCGCTGGCAGATCGGCCTGCTGGGGCTGGCGGGGATCTTCCTGCTGGCATCCATTTTCTACCCGCCGCTGCTCTGGGCGGCGGCCGCAGCCGGCGCGCTGTTTTTCCTCACCGGGCTGCCGTTCATCTCCTATGTGCTCAGGCACGATCTGCCCGTCGGGCTGCTGGCGCCGCTGATGCTTGTGGTGCGCGCCGCCGCCCTGGGGACCGGCCTGGTCTGCGGCTTCCTCTTCGCACCGCGCCGGACGGAGCACACCGGCCCGTCGCTCACCATGGGCCAGTTTTTCGTCAAGCGCCTGATCGACATCGTGTTCGGCGCGCTGGGGCTGGTGCTCTCGGCGCCCGTGGTGCTGCTGGCCGGCATCGCCATCCGGCTGGAATCGGAAGGCCCGGCGATCTTCGTTCAGGTGCGGGCCGGCGAAAACGGCAAACCTTTCCGGGTGTACAAGCTGCGCACCATGTACAACGGCGCCGAACAGCGCGTGGCCGAGGTGCTGGCGCTCAACCCCCTGGAAGGGCCGGTCTATAAGATCCCCAACGACCCGCGCATCACGCGCGTGGGCCGGATACTGCGCCGCTGGAGCATTGATGAGCTGCCCCAGTTCTGGAACGTGCTCAAAGGCGATATGAGCCTGGTGGGCCCGCGCCCCGAGGAACTGTGGGTGGTGGAAAAATACACCGATGAACAGCGCAAGCGGCTGGCTTTCAAACCTGGCCTCACCGGACCGATGCAGGTTAACGGCCGCGGCAGCCTGAGTTTCGATGAACGTTTGAAGTTAGAGCTGGAGTATATGCAGAATTATTCCCCGCTGAAGGATCTGCAGATCCTTTTGCGCACGATTGCGGCGGTGTTTACGGGTAAGGGCGCTTACTGACCCGCCCGCGTCACTGGTGCTTCCCATCGCATCCTCATCATCTTAAAGCTGCATCAGAACGTTACTCTGCCGCCAGAATTCCGGCGGCCGGTACCGGGAACCGGCCGGCTGCCTCAAAATAAGGAGACAGAACAATGAAGTTTCTCAACCGCATGCTTACAGGGGTGATGCTCGCAGCACTGGTGCTTGCAGCAGTGCCCGCGCTGCTGGACGGCGCACGGCCGGCCAGCGTGGCCCGGGCGCAAAGTGGAGGCCCCATCTATCTGCCTCTGATCGATAACGCTTATATTCCCGAACCGCCTCCGTTTTCCATCCAGATTGCCGGCATAAGCCAGATTAAGGCCAGCTCGGTTTTTGCAGAGCTCTCGCAGGCCGAGGCCGCTCAGGTGCAGGAAGAGCTGATCGCGGAGCTGGACGCCGCCTTCCCTTCCATACTGGATGCGATCAAGGAGAGCGGCGCCGGCTACGTGCGCCTGTACGTCGATTGGGCCAGCATCCAGCCGGCGATGGGTGCAGATTATGACTGGTCATTTTACGATAAGCGCCTGGAGAAGATCAATGACGCCGGCCTGGGCATTATCGCCACCATCTCGGGTGTGCCGGCCTGGGCCAAGGAAGGCAAGAAGCCCTGTAATATTATGAGCGCCGACGGGGTGCAGGCCTATTACGCCTTCCTCGACGAGGTGGCGGAGCGCTATCACTACATCGACGTGTGGGAGATCCTCAACGAGCCGGACGCCGTTCCAGAATACCGCTGCGGTAGAGGGCTGGAGAACTATGGCAAGAACGGAGAGCAGTACGCCGAGGTGCTGCAGGGGGCATACACCCGGCTCAAGCGCATCAACCCCGCCTATACCGTGATCATGGGCGGCATCGCGCACGAGGATTTCGATGAACCCAATTACACGAACAAGAACTTC
>JAAYXE010000003.1 GCA_012516075.1 Chloroflexota bacterium
AAGATCAGGTCGTAACGCTGCCCGGAGCGGGTGAAATTCTCGCGGGTGTAATCCACAACGTGATGCGCGCCGAGTGAGCGGACCAGCTCCAGGTTGGGCGTGCTGGTCACGGCGGTGATTTCGGCGCCTATCGCCCGGGCGATCTGCACGGCGAACGTGCCGACACCACCGGCCGCGCCGTTGACCAGCAATGTATGGCCGGGCTGGAGTTTCCCTTTATCGCGCAGCCCCTGAAGGGCAGTGAGGCCGGCCACCGGAACGACTGCAGCCTGCTCGAAGGTGAGGTTCGAGGGTTTGGGGGCGAACGCTTTACCGGTGGTGATGACGTATTCGGCCAGAGCGCCGGTACGCACGCCAAAGACTGCATCACCAGGCTGGAAGTCTGTGACGTCCTGCCCGACAACTTCAACCTCCCCTGACAGGGCCACCCCCAGGCGCGGATTCTTCGGCCGCCGCAGGCCGCTCTGGAGGCGAATGAGGCAGGGGGAGCCGCGCATGTTGTGGAAGTCGAGCGGGTTGATGGAGGCGGCATACACCCGGATCAGGATTTCATTCCGGGCAGGCGCTGGTTTTTCGATCTCGGCGCACTGCAGCACATCCGGCGATCCATATTCGGAAAAGATGATCGCTTGCATGCCATTCCTCCTGAGCTGGCCTGCCTGTACGGATCCCCAGCCGGTTTGACGGCGAATGGATGGGGGCGGCTGCGGTTGGGACTAATATGGAGTTTTCAGGTCTAAAACGGCGTGACGATGGTGGGGGAATTATACAGCACCAGGGAGGAATGGATAGTTCTGCCGTTAGAGTGAGATGACTTTTGCGGCCTGTCGCTGGGCTTCGATGATATCGGTCATGCCACCAACGATGCCGGCCTTCACCTGATCCACCAGGTTGTAATAGTTCAGGCAGGTGCTGCACAGGATCAGGCGTACGCCGCGCGCCTCCAGGGATTGGAGCAGTTCGAGAACCGGTGAGCCGTCCGTGGCCAGACGCACGCCCTCGGTATAGAAGCAAATGGCGGCGGGCAGGATGCTGTGCTCGTCGAGCAGGCGCAGATAGGCGGCGGCGAGCTTTAACTGCAGCTCCGGCTCAGCATGGCCCATGCCATAACGGGTGAAAAGCAGTACGGTGTCGGAATCGGGGATGTTCACAGTACGCTCCTGAAAATGGGAATATGCAGGTCCGCCGCAGGTGTGATGCGGGCGCTGAATGGATGGATTTTACTGTAGTTTTGCCGCGGGATGGGAGATATGACGATGGTCAGATGGCGCGTGGATGATGCCGGGTAATGGAGGTGTTGTGTGATCCCCGCAGGCCGCTTCGACTGCGGGGCCTGACGGCCCCTCCGCTCAGCGCGCCTGCGGGCAATAAATCCCGCAATCAGGCGTCCTTCGACTGTGCCGGCTCGCTGACGCTCGCAGGCTGACCTGCTTGCATGCCACTCACGGGGGAGGGGACAAATGCATTCGGGTTAGCGGTCGAAGGAGCCTGGCTGGGGAACGCTCGGTACGCCGGCAAGGACGCAACCAGGCACCTTTCGACCAAGCACGCTTCGCCTGCCGCTCAAGATGCCTGGTTGGCTGCCTGGCAGCGCACACTTCGGCTGCGACCGGTGTGGACCGGTTCTGAGCGTTAATCCTTTTCACCTGACCGGAAGGTGAGAAGTGGTTCGAGGTCGTGCTGAGGGGCGGTTTTGAAC
>JAAYXE010000029.1 GCA_012516075.1 Chloroflexota bacterium
GCGGTAGATCGGCAGGCATGGGGCTGGGAAGCAGGCTGGCCGGGGTGGGAGTACGCCAGAAATCCTGCACCTGGAAACCCGGCTCCGTGACCGTGGAACAGGCGCTCAGCAGTCCACCGGCCAGCAGCAGTCCGGCACCTTTCAGGAAATCACGGCGGGTGATCTCCTGTTTCCGGATGTCCTGACTTTTACGAGCTGGGGTCATTTCCACCACCTTCTCGAGGGTTAACCTGAACACAGCCGTCCTTAACGGTTTCCGCTGCCGAATGGCCACCACCCGCTGCGATCCTGGCGTCGTAAACTGAACAGGTAAGCGCTCATGTCACGCGCATCCGCCTCTTCTACTCCCAGATCTGGCATCGCAGTACCCGGTTCGATCGACTGGGGAAAGCGGATCCACTCGATCAGGTTCTCGGGCTGGTTAGCCAGGGTGCCGGCGATAAAGCGCCGTTCGGCCCAGGCATTGAGAGGCGGCCCAACCAGGGCATCCGCACCGTGTACACCCGGAATGGTGTGACACGAACCGCAGCCGTAATCTGCCAGCGCCTGAGCGCCGCGGGCGGGATCGCCGCCGGGAACGGTAACCGGTTCTGTCTGCAGGGTATCAGGCTGCGCTGCGCAGGCAGCCATGCTGAGCACCATCAGCGCGGCCAGAAGTGCAGCTGCAGACATCCTTATGTTCACGAATGTGCCGGTTTTCATGGTTCGCTCTCAATCGCTGTACTGTGAGCCAGGTCATCGCGTTCCATTTCTGCCAGGTGGGCGCCCAGCGCCCACAAAGCGGCAGCCAGGTAGATAAGCCCGGCCGGCATCCACATCAGCACCCCGGCAAGCTGCTGGTCGGATAAGGGCGTTAACCCCCAGGAGGCGGCAGCCGCAGACTGACCTGTGTACCAGGTTTGCGGTGAAAAAGTCAGCAGTGCTCCCAGCAGGCCGCTCTGCAGCCCCATGGTGAAAAGCGACAGCAGCCGCACTCCCAGCTGCTCGCCGCGGGTGGTGTACAGCAGCGACCACCAGTACAGCAGCCCGCTGCCAAGGAAGGATATGTGCTCCAAGGCGTGTAAATTCTCATTTACCAGCGCGGCCTGATACAGCCCGGGTGTATGCCAGACCCACAGCGCAAGCACATGCAGCGTCCAGGCCACGAGCGGGTGGCTGAGCAGTTTCCACAGGGCTTGCAAACCGGTGAATGAATGGCTTCGGGTCAGTACGAAGCGCCAGGAGCGGGGAACGCACCAGGCCAGGATGGCCGGCGAGAGGCCCAGAACCAGAAGCGGAGCGGCGACCTGCATGAGCAGAATGTGCTGGGCCATATGGGCGGAGAATAAGGCACTGCTCAGGGTGTCCAGCGGTGAAACCAGCGCTGTGAACAGGGCCAGCCATCCAGTGGAGAAAGCCAGGGCCCTGCGCCTCAGCGTACTCCGGCCCGATTCCGATCTTAGCCAGTAGCTGCGCAGACCACGAGCGTAAGCAAAGCCCGTCAGAATCAGTCCTGAAAGGATTACTGGATCCCAGTTCCAGGCCTCGGGCAGGTCGTGCGGCGCCGGGGGCTGGCCCGGATGAGCAGCGGCTGTGCCGGTTGTGGCCAGTAAAAGTATCAGTAAAAGAAGTAAGATCCTCATTGCAACGTTCAAATCGCGCCTCCGCAGGGGCCAAGGACCAGCAGCGAGGCGCCGTCTGCCAGGACCGTCAGCGCCAGCACGATGTTGAACAGAGCGCTGACCATTCCCAGAAAATGCTCACGTTCCTGTACACCGGTTTGCTGTTCGTCCGCCTGGCGCATGAGCCGGTAGGATAGAAAACCGGTGATGGCAATACCGCCCAGGCTGAGCAGAGTCAGGACAGCGACGATCAGAGTCATTGCTGTCACGCTCAGCAGCGGGCCGCTGGGAAGGTTGCGGGTGCAGGCAATTTCAACCAGGAAATAGCCAATGATGTGGTAAACGCTCCATATTATTGGGCCGGCCAGGAGCAGGCGTAGTCCTGGAGAGAATGGCTCTCTGTAGGGGGTGGAAGCAGGTGTGTTCATCAGGTTAACACCGGTGTGAGATAGAGGATCCCGAAAGAAATCAGCCAGCCCGCGGTAATGCCGTACCAGAATAATTCGGCCACCTCCACACCGAGAAAATGTGCGGAGGAATACTCACCGCGCCAGGCGCCGAACAGGACGCGTAAAAAGAGAAGTAAACCCAGGATTGCAGTGGCGATAGCGACACCCGATAGTAAATAAAAGATCGAAGCGTAGGCATTGAAGGTCCAGCCGTAGTTCAGGCGCACCAGGGCGGAAATCTGCACGATCACTGCGCCAAGCCCCAGGACAAAGGCCGTAATCAGCCCGATTCTCAGGCGGTTGTTGTCATCCACCAGCACACCCCGGCGTGCCCAGAACCCGGCTGCAGCAGCCAGAACGATCAGTACAGAACTGATGATGGGGAAAACAGGCGCTGCCCGCGGCACCGTCTCAGGCGGCCAGGCCGGGTTTTCGATGCGGATATAGAAATAGCTGAACCAAAGGCTGGCCATGGCCACCAGCACAATCAGAATCGAGAGCAGGGTTGCGTTGCGTATTACGACAGGGCTGCCGCGTTTGCGCACATACACGCCGTGCTCTCGTTCGAATGCTCGCTCTTCCTCCAGATCACCCGGGATTGGCTCGCGCCGGTGCCACCCGATGAATGCCACCAGCATGATCAGTGCGCCGGTAAGGGTTAGGGTGTGCTGGCGCCATATTTCGGAAGCAAAGACCACAATTAAGCCTACCGCGGCGATAAACGGCCAGATGGAGGGCCCGGCCACTCTGAAAATCTCCACCGGCCGGGCGTCGAACGGGGTGGTGGTCAGGGCCGCGCGCCAGGTCAGCGGCCAGCGCCCCAGTGACTGCACCAGGTTCTTGATGCGCGGATCGCCCTCTGTCAGTTCTTCCTGGTCCCATAATGGATGGCGCGTATGCACGATGGGAAGCACAGCAAAGCCGTAGCTGGGCGGCGGCGAGGTGGTGGCCCATTCCAGGGAATCAGCTCCCCAGGGGTTGTCGCCAGCAGGCTCGCCGCGGCGAGCGCTGTAGAACAGGTTGACGACGAAGAGCAAGATGCCTGCTGCCAGGATAAACGCCCCGATTGTCGATGCCAGGTTGTATCCATCCCAGCCCAGACCGCTGGGGTAGGTATAGACCCGGCGCGGCATGCCCATCAGTCCGAGGATATGCTGGGGGAAGAAGGCCAGGTTGAAACCAATGAATGCGAGCCAGAAGTGCCACCTGCCCAGGCGCTCGTTCATTCTGCGCCCCACAAATTTCGGCTACCAGTAATAGGCGGCGGCAAAAACCGGGAACGTCACCCCGCCGATCAACACATAGTGGAAATGGGCGACGACGAAGTAGGTGTCATGCACCTGCCAGTCAAGGGGAAGCGATGCCACCATCACGCCGGTAATACCCCCCATTACAAACAGGACGATAAAGCCGATGACGAACAGGAAGGGTGTGAGGAACACCGGGCGGCCGGTCCAGATGGTGGCCAGGTTGGCGATGATTTGCACCCCGCTGGGAATAGCCACCATGGTGCTGGCCGCAGCAAAGAATGTGAGCGATGTGGGCGGCAGACCGACGGCGAACATATGATGCGCCCACAGGCCAAAACTGAGGATGCCAATGGCAAGCAGGGCCATTACCACATAGGGGTAACCCACAAGCCTGCGCCGGGCAAAGACTGGAGTGATCATAAAAACGAAGCCCAGAGCGGGTAAGAGCTGAATGTACACCTCCGGATGACCGAAAATCCAGAACAGGTGCTGCCACAGCAGCGGGCTGCCCCCGCCGGTCGGGTCGTAAAATCTCGTTCCATAACCGCGATCCAGCTCGAGCAGCAGGCTGGCGATCAATAAAGTGGTGAAAGCAAAAACAATCGCAAAGGCGGTGATCAACATGGCCCAGGCGTACAGAGGCATGCGGCTGATCGTCATGCCCGGGGCACGCATGTTGACGATGGCAATGATGATCTCAACCCCGAAGGCGATCGCTCCGATCTCCGATACCCCCAGCGCAAGCAGCCAGAAATCCATGGCCAGGCTGGGCGAAAAGGTCAGCTCGCTGAGCGGTGGATAAGCGAACCATCCGGTATCCGGCACTTCCTGGAAAAGAAAACTGGCGTAAAACAACAGCCCACCGAACAGGAAGATCCAGAATGTGAACACACCCAGGCGAGGAAAGGGCATTTCCCGGTTGCCCAGAAGGAAGGGCAGGAGCAGAATGGCAAATCCCTCCAGCAGGGGCACGGCGAACAGAAACATCATGGTTGAACCGTGCATGGTGAAGAACTGGTTGAAAGACTGGGCTGTGAGGAAGTCATTTTCCGGGCGGGCGAGTTGAATCCGCATCAGCAGGGCGTTGATACCGCCCAGCAGGAAGAACATGAAGGCTGTGCCCATTACCCGTGTGCCCAGCGTATCGTTCTGCAGGGCCATTAACGCACCGATCAGGCCCGGTGGATCCTGCCAGGTGAAGTCCAGCGCCTCATGAACGGTCCGAGGGACGCTGGCGGTCATCTCGCGTGATTGACGCTGCGGAACAGACTGTTCTCCGGGAGCAGGGGAGGCTGTTTCCATTATTCGAGAGACTCCAGATAGGCCAGCAAAGCCTGCAGCTCTTCACCAGACAGCGCGGTGGGAGGCATCAGGTTGCCCGGTTTGATACTGTGCGGATCGGCAATCCAGCCGCCCAGGTGACCGCGGTTGTTGGCGACTGTGGCGGAGGCCAGCGTAAAGCGGCTGGCAAGATGGGTCAGGTCTGGGCCGAGCTCACCGGTGGCCTGAGTGCCGCGGATGGTATGGCAGTTGATGCACCCCGCACTCAGGAAAACCTCCTGTCCGCGCTGTGTAATCTCGTCTGCGGGGGCTGGCGCAGGCTGCGACTGATTCTCAAGCCAGGCGGCAAATTCTTCGGGTGGCAAAGCCACCACCAGTAAGCGCATGTTGGCGTGCTGTACCCCACAGAACTCCGCACATTCGCCCAAAAATTGGCCCGCCTCGTCCGCCTGGATCCAGAAGGTGTTAACCCGCCCGGGGATTGCGTCCATTTTGCCGTGGAGCTGGGGAACCCAGAAGCTGTGGATCACTTCTTCGGATGCAAGCTGAAGCTGCACGGGCTGCCCCACAGGGATGTAAATTTCATTGGCTGTTCGAAACTGAGAACCGTGATAATGAACCTCCCACCACCACCGGTGGCCAATGATTTCAATCACCAGATCCTGGCTGTTAACAGGCAGCGCGGTGGCGCGCAGAGCACTCAGATTAAATGCAAAAGCGGCCACCAGAATGGCCGCTGGAATGATCAATCCGCCCCAGAGCACGACGGTGCGAGCGCGCGGCTCGGTCTCGCGTTCACTGCGCATTTCCCGCCTCTGGCGGAAGAGGGCAAAGATCAGGCCGGCCATCACCGCCAGGAACACGGCCGTACCCAACCCGAACAGAATCCACCACAGATTGGCGAGCACAGCTGCCGCCGGTCCGCGCGGATCCAGTATGGCGGGTGCTCCCGGCGCTGAAGTTACTCCCGTGCAGCTGCTCAACCCAAACAACGAGGTCAGGATGAGACCAGATGTAAGGATAAGTTTAAGAGGTGGACTTAAATCTGTTCCCGAATTGGAACCGCCCCGTGGAAAATTCAAAATGACCCCCATTTTCCGTAACTACCGGTAAGGACAGAAGCGACAAAAAATATTTAATTTGTCTTAATAATTATAAGGCATGTTTCCACAACACTCAATCCATTTCATACCTTTTATGACGAATTCCAGATATCAGGCCAGGCAGCATTTACGCCCCGTATTCCCGGTTAATCTCGTTCAGCCGAGTAATGAGCTCGTCCTTCAGCTCCGGCATCTGTCTGCTGCGCTGGGATGCCAGATTCTCCCGTTCTTCCGGATCGTTCTCTAAATCATAGAACTCATAATCGTCTTCTTTGCCCGGGTAACCGAAATAACGGATCAATTTATAACGACCCTTGATCATTGAAAAGGTTCCCTTTTCCAGAGGGGCCAGCTTGGGATTGTTTTTAGCTTCGACCACGTACACGCTGCGCTGAGCATCTGCCTGAGAAGGACCAAAACCAGGTAGAACCGTCCCTTCACTCCAGTCTGGGCTCTCCACACCTGCAATATGAAACAGTGTGGGAAGGAGATCAACGATGCTGGTTGGTTCGTGAATATCCTGGCGTTCTTTTTGACCGGGCTTGGATATCATCAATGGGATGTGGATGAGCGGATCGTAAAGCGTTGATGTCACATGGCCGTGAATCCGGCGCTCAAACAACTGGCCGTGATCCGAGGTGATGATCAAAATGGTGTTGTCCAGCACGCCTGCCGCCTCCAGGGAATCGTATAAACGTCCAAATTCCGCGTCGACAAAGGCGAGATATTCATCATAATGGCGGCGGCTTTCGTTTAAATCCTCCTGCGTCTTATCCTGAGGGAAAGCGAGGACAGGTTTCGGCTGCGGCTCCCAGCCGTCATTGAAAATATCGACATAGTCTCTGCGGGTCATGTAAGGCTCGTGGGGCGGGAACAGGTGGATATAGCTGAAAAAGGGCCGCGGCTGCTCCATCACATGCCGGATGATCCAGTCGATGGCATCCTCGAGCAGGAAAAACAGCCCCAGGGTGTTATTCGGCAGGCCGCGCGGATAAAGCTGGCCGTAGCGCTCCCTTAACTCCTCGGGTGTGAAAGGATCGAAATCCTTACCGATAAAGGAAAGAAACAGCGAACCAGGCCAATCACTGCCAGATGCACGGATAATGCGTTCGCCCCAGAAGGACATGGAAAAGTCTGCAGGGAAAAGATCTTCTGCAGCAGGCTGAGATAGAATCGCCAGGTCTTTCGCGGGGATGATCTGATCCACATGCTGGCTGAACTGGTCCAGCAGCCCCATTACGAAAGCATTATGGGTGAATGCGCTTGTGTGGTAGTACCTGCCGAGTCCGCTGAAAAGATTCCGGCTCAGATATTCCTCCCGGGTTGTGCCATAAAAATGCAGCCCGCGATGCGACCAGGGATAGGTCCCGGTGAGCAGTGAGGCGGTAGCCGGAACCGTATAGTTGCCGGCTGAGTAGTGTCTGTGATAAACCACAGCCCGCTCTGCAAATCGGGCTAAATGTGGTGTGGTCTCCCGCGGATAGCCGAAAAAGGAGAGATGTGCAGCGGAAAGGGTGTCAAATAAGAGCAGGAGAATATTTGGACGCTGCTTCCCATCGTCGACTTTTTGAGCCGGCTGGTCGGGCAGAATTTCAAACAGCGGCATGCCGGCGGTTGTGATGGTCAGGAGAGACAGCAGCTTTAAAAATTCTCTGCGGTTCAGATTGTTGATCTGGTTCATGGCCAGTTTACGACGCCGCCAGGTTGCGCAGCAGTACAACAAACCCGCTGATAAGGTCAAGCAACAGGTAGATCAGGGAGAGAACAGCAAGCCGGTCGACCAGAGAGCGCAGAGCTCTATCTACCTTATCGTTGTTTCTCAGCCAGTAAATAAAGAAGGCAACCGCTGCCAGCGCGCCTGCGGCCCACAGGGATGCCCACTGCGGGAAATCGACTGCTTTGATTTCCAGGAAGCGATATAGATGGATAGCTGCAGCTGAAATGGAGACCGGCAGGATGATTGCCGCACCGTTTGAGATGGGATGAGCACCGGTAACACCGGAAAAAAAGAGATAAGCCAGGAGGGAAAGCGGGATGAAGATCACCAGGCTTTCCAGAAGCGCGAAAACCAGCACATACGCGGTTACGCTCACGATTTCCAGGACGCTGAGCGAGAGGGTTAAAGAAGAAGACCACTTAAACAGGGTCAGAATCGCCCAGACGTGGACAGGAAAGGCGCTGACCAGGAACAATTTGAATACATCGGCTTTTGAAAACAACCGCGTTTGTAGCATGCTCAAGAGATCATCCCTTTCCCAGTTCCAGAAGATATACCGAAACTCTACTGGATGTTCCCAGACATAATCTGATGCAGCTCAAGCGGTCCCAGCAATGCTTTTACTATACCGACCGATCAGCAGGCGAACAATGGGGGAATCTTCCCGTTGGGGGTAGGGATTTCCCTTAATTTCTGATGGTAATGAGGACTTTGTTGAAAGCCTCGAACGGATAGATGGTGCACACATTAATGATTTCGTCGGTGCGCAGCTGAAAGACTGCTCAAATAAGGAAAGGTTGGTTTGATGCCGGGTACCGGCTGGAGATCCGGTGCATGGATCCTGCGCGGCGGCCTGCTGTTCGCTGAGAGGAAAATGGATATTCTGAGCCTGCTGGCAGGTCGATGTTATAATCCGGGCCGGAAACAAAAAAAGCCCGCGTGAGGCTGCACGATAATTCCTGTTCACCCGGCACCCCTTCACTGCGAGTTGAAGTGTAATCGTGGCCGTAACTGCCTGGCCAGAGCTGGCCAGGCGGGTTGTTTCTGTGCAGAAAACATTTTGCTGGTAAGTATGAACACCCACCGAATACGAAACCGGCTGCATTTGCTCATGCAAACAGTTTTGCTGTTGATTGCCGTGAGCGCTTGCAGCAGACCGGCGGAGAACAGCGCCGCGGCTCCACCGCCGCTGGCGAATGAAGAACCTACCCAGACTCAATTAAGCAGCCCCCTGCAAACGGACACGGAGGTTCCCAGCCCAACGATCACACAAACGGCGACACCGACGCCAGCTCCGACCTTTACAGAAGAGCCCTCTCCGCAGCCTACTGCGACCCTCTCGCCAACTCCTACCGTGACGCCCACGTATGCCATTCTGCGTGCAGAGGTGCTGCAGCGTGCGAACTGCCGCTACGGTCCTGGTGCACCTTATCTGTACAAATACGGACTGGTGGTGGGCAGCAACCTGGAAGTGATCGGCTGCAATGATCGGGGCACGTGGATCCTGGTGCGCGCAATCGGCGGGGATAACCCCTGCTGGGTCAATGCCTCGCTGATGGAGGTGCAGGGAGATGTGATGGCGGTTGAGCCGGTTTATATCGATCTGCCTCAATCGCCGTATTATGCGCCGCCGACCGGGGTATCAGCGGCACGCAGCGGCAGCCAGGTGACTATTTTCTGGAATCCGATATCGATGCGCCCCGGCGACGAAACCGCCTCGCCTCCTTATCTGGTCGAAGCATGGTTGTGTCAGGACGGTGAAGTGGTTTTTACGCCCATCGGTTCCTATGAAACCACTGTTGTCATCGAGGATGAGCCAGGCTGTTCCGAGCCTTCTCACGGGCGTGTCTTCGGCGTAGAGAAGCATGGTGGTTACACCCGCTGGGTTGAAATCCCGTGGCCGGAGCATGAATAAACACTGCCTGTGCAGTCCCCGGGCGGTTATGCTAATATTGAACCAGTGTAATCAGTGAAAAGGATCACAATGCAGCGAAATATGTTCACCGGTTTGAAAAAAATCTATAACGAATTTCCACGCAGGTTCTGGATTGTCGTTGGGGTTTCCTTTATTGATCGTATGGGAGGGACCCTGCTCTTCCCGTTTTTCTCGCTGTACATCACCCAGAAGTTTGGCGTCGGGATGACGCAGGCGGGCATTATCCTGGGAATGTTTTCAATTTTTGGTCTCATCGGTGGATTTATCGGTGGGGCGCTGACGGATAAATTCGGCCGCCGCAATCTGATTATTTTTGGACTGGTCTTCAGTGCCTTGACGACTCTGTCACTCGGGCTGGTTAACGAGTTCAGCCTCCTCTATCCGCTGGCGATCATTACCGGGCTGCTGACCGACATCGCCGGTCCGGCGCACAGCGCGATGATTGCCGATATCCTCCCTGAAAGGCAGCGCCAGGAAGGCTTTGGCATTCTGCGCGTGGTTGGCAATATGGCCTGGATCGTAGGCCCGACCATTGGTGGTTTTGTCGCCGACTACTCATTCTTCGCCCTGTTTGTGATCGATGCGGTGGTGAGCTGCCTGGTCGCGCTGCTGTTCTTTTTGCTGATCCCCGAAACCCGGCCGGCAGAGCTGGAGAAGCAGTCGCAGACCAGTCTCGTGCAGACGTTTATCGGCTATATTCAGGTGATGCGCGATGCTGCCTATATGGCCTTTCTGGTTGCCGGGATTTTGATGGGGCTGGTATACCAGCAAATGTACAACTCGCTTTCCGTTTACCTGCGCGACGTGCACGGGGTCGACCCGCAGGGCTACGGCTTTTTGCTCACAACCAGCGCGATCGTTGTGATCCTGTTCCAGTTCACCGTCACGCGGATCATTAAGCGCCGGCCCCCGTTCATCATGATGGCGCTCGGGACAGTGTTCTATATGGTCGGCTTTGGCATGTTTGGATTTGTGGCCGCATATGCGCTCTTCGCACTGGCCATCGTCGTGATCACGATTGGCGAGATGATTATCATGCCCACCTCACAGGCTCTGGCAGCCGGCTTTGCGCCTGCAGAAATGCGCGGGCGCTATATGGCGGTTTACAGCCTGATCTGGATGATCCCTTCGACGGTGGGGCCGGCTGCGGCTGGCATTATTCTCGACAATTTCAACCCCAACCTGCTGTGGTATATTGGCGCAGCGCTGTGTGCCGCTGCTGCGCTGGGCTTCTATGCTCTGCATGTGCACGTGGGGAGCCAGAAGCGCTTCGATCCTGCTGCCGAGGAACCGGAACCACTGCCCGCATGATGCAAAGAGCGCCTGCGTGTACCGATCACGCAGGCGCTCTGTAATTTCCAGTACTGAGGGGGATCAGGATCGCTGCTGCCCGTAGGTTTTAAACTTCTCAACGATCACGGTCATTTCGTCGTCGGGGAGCACAACTGGTTCGCCGATGGACTTCGCCTGGTAGTACAGGCGGGCTACCAGTTCAATCTCTTCGGCCACCGTAAATGCGGAAGCGATCGTGGGCCCCACGGTGACCAGGCCGTGATTGGCCATCAGGCAGGCGTTATAGCCTCCGATCGAACGCACAATGTTATCGGATAATTCCTGGGTTCCGAAAGTGGCGTAAGGAGCCAGAGGAACCTTGTTTCCACTGTAACCAACCAGGTAGTGCACCGCGGGCAGCTCCCAATTCAAGCAGGCGATGGTTGTGGCGTAGACCTGGTGAGTATGGATCACCGCGTTCACATCCGGGCGGTTTTTGTACAGCGCCAGATGAAAGCGGAATTCGGTGGAGGGTTTAAGGTTTCCTTCCACCACCTCTCCATCCATGGTCATGATCACGATATCTTCCGGAGTCATCTCGAAATAATCCACCCCGGAAGGTTTAATCGCCACCAGTCCCTCACTGCGGTTATAAATGCTCAGATTGCCTCCAGATCCGGTCGTTAATTGGGAGGTGATCAGTTTCTTTCCATATTCCACCAGTGCCTGCCGTTCATTGCTCAACAGCATGTGTGCCTCCAGAATTTCAGGTTGGTTTTGATTTGTGTTTGCGCCTTATTGTACAATAGCAGCCTGGTAAACCCATAAAAAAAGAACGAGCTCTCATGGGGAAAGCTCGTTCAACTGAAATGGCTGCAGGTTTTGTCTACATCACCGGTTCCGGGATCATGCCTTCGAGAATGATCTCAAGCGCCATAGTATGGCTGCAGCGTCCCCGGGATTGAAAGAAATCACAATCACACTGCCATCTGTTGTCGTTGTAATGAACGGTGTGAGGGTTATTATCCCCGTCAAAGGTTACGGTAAGTGATTCGATCGAAATCCGGTCCCTTTCCTCAGCGTACCGTTTCGATTTTTCGATTTTCCCAATCATTCCGTAGTCCATACGTGGTGATCTCCTTTCAAAAGTTTTTAACAAAAAAGGCACGCGCGGCGCGTGCCTTCAGGGTCCCCAGTTTCGCTTGAATTTTGAGCTTAATACTCGCATAAGAGATCATCTCCTGTTATGAGTATAAGCGTTCTGGTCAGGAAAGTCAATCGGCTAAACCGATGATTCTGCAAACATTAACCTTATGCTGATGTTTGCAGGTGACCGCAGCAGCGGGTCAGCTTCTGTGCTCATAGCGCTTGCGGCTGCCGTTATCGATAAAGAGAATGCTGAGGAGAAAGCTGACAATGCTGACGACCAGTGCTCCGAGAAACGCGGCCCAAAAACTTTCGATCTGCAGCCCCCATCCGAAGCGGGCGCCGATTACACCGGTCAGGTAAAACATCAGCGTATTGATCAGCAGCGTCCCCAGACCCAATGTGAGGATGATGAGCGGGCATGTCAGGAAAACCAGCAGAGGGCGCAGCACGGCGTTCAGCAGGCCAAGAACCAGAGCCAGCAGGAAAATTGCGACCCATTGATCCTGCAGAGTGCTCTGCAGTTCAATTCCTGGTACCAGTTGAACGGCGGCGTAGATTGCGACGGCATTAATAATCCAGCGCAGTAAGAGTCTCATTTGCAGGTTCTCCTTTCATAAAGCAATACGCTGGAGCAAACAAAAAGTCGCGAAGAGGATCCGGAATCCTTTACCGTGCATCCCGGTGAGAAGCAAGCCGGTCTGCCAGGCGTGTAGGCTCTGGCAGACGGTAGCCGCGCCCGCAGGCCAGGACAAGGTCCACTGCAGAAACCAGATCGACCAGGTTGCCGGTGCTGATGTAAACAGGCTTTACCCTGGTTTTCGTGCGCAGTGCCGCGCCGATCACTTCGTCTTTGTAGGTGAGCGCTGCCACCGAACCTCGTTCCTCAGCCAGAGGCGCGTGTTTTCCCGTCAGGATTGACTTGGCGCACCCGATAGTTGGATGCTCCAGCAGGACACCAATATGGCTGGCGATCCCAAAGCGGCGGGGATGCGCGATGCCCTGCCCATCCAGGATAAGGACATCCGGCAGAGCCTGCAGTTTTTCCAGAACAGCCAGGATTGCCGGGGCTTCGCGGAAAGAAAGCAGGCCGGGAATGTAGGGGAAGGTGACCGGCACCTCGGCGATCGCTTCTTCGATTACTTCGAGATCGGGATACGAAAGAACGACCGCAGCCGCCCTGGCCCGGCCTTCAGGAAAACCGGTATCCAATCCGCCCACGGTGCGAACCGCGGAGAGGTCCAGATGGCGGCTCTTCACATAGGTACGCAGTTCCTGCTGCAGTTCGATTGCTTCGTCGGGGGAGAGGTTCCAGGCGTGTTCGCGGGCCAGTTTTAATGGGCTCATGTTACCCGGAGTTCAGGTCTTTCTTCATCCAGATGAGCGTCTGGTGATCATAGAAGCCGGCCTGACGGATCGCATCAACGGCGTGTCCGGCGGGGTAGTCCAGCGCCAGCGGGCGGAGTGAAGGACGGTTCAGGCGGGCATGTACCAGCAGGGCATATGCGGCATCCGACTCGGTTTCTGGCGGAGCTGCTATCCAGATGGGATCGGCGTAGTTGTTCGATGGCTGCCATGCAGATACACCCAGCAGCCGGTTGTGACGAAAGGCCGATCGCTGCCAGGTCGTCATGCCGTTGAGAAAGCGGGAAATGGTTCCCAGAATGCCCGGCTGCAGCAGCCTGAAGTTGATCGGCAGATGCCAGGTCACCTCAGGCGGATAATTACGGCGCAGCCACTCGCGCTGCAGCTCCCAGTGATTGGCGCTGCGCTGGGTGATGCGGATATCGTCCGGCAGGGAGCTGTCCGGTAGAGAGGCAGGGCTGTACCAGGTGGTTCTGCGCGCCTGCTCAACGAACCCCAGCGAGGTGTACAGCTGGACGGCCGGCTGGTTCTGGTCGCGCACATGCAGCCATACGGCAGATGCCCCGCGCTTGCGTGCATGTTCGATTCCCTGCAGGGTCAGTTTACGTGCGATGCCCTGCTGCCGGTAGGCTGGATGAACGGCCACGTTCGCAATCAGGTAATAGCGGTTGGGTATGATGCTGTAAGGGATGACGCTGACATTCCCCACGATCTGCCCGTCTGCCTCCCAGACATAGCCGGACAGAGGAATACCCGACATTTCAGATGCACGGGATGCCCACTGTAAAAAGCTGGAGTTCTGGGCGGCAGAACGCATCTGCTCCAGGTAGCGTTCGCCATCGGGGTCAAGGGTGTCGGCAAAGCAGATTTCCACCAGGTCTGCTACCGGCTTCAGATCCCGGCGGACATCAAATGATCTCAGTCCAGGACCAGAACGTGAGATGAAAAAGCCGGAGGTCGTTGACATGAAACAGGTAAACCTTTATGAATCCGATCGAAACCAGGTCCCATCGATTCTTACATAAATTTTACCGCAGTCGCCAGAAGCCGGGGCTGCAAAACCTGAAAAAGTGCTCCCCACCTTGCGCCGCTGGCTTATCCGATATACAATACTCGAAACAAGTGTTCTGTCAACGAGGATCGCCCATGGCCCTGGATTTCCTGCAAGTTCGCGAGAAAGTAAAAGCCATAGGGGAAAACGCCGCGTTACGAGAGCGCCAGCGGCAAAACCTGCGCGAGGAGGCCCGCCGGCTGCTGGACGACAACGCTCAGGAAGTGGAGCGGCTGCGGGAAAAAATTGAACTCGCCGCCCGCAGCTACGACCCAACACTGCGCTGTGCCCTCCCGGTCCAAGAACCGCTCAATGCCGCAGTACCTCTCCCCGAACTGCCCCCGATCGCAACGATCATCGCGGCCGATGGCTCGCAAATCAACCCCGATCGCAACGCCCCGGTTGACTACTGCCTGATTAATGTTGGCGCAATCCAGATGGTGCATGGCCTGCCCGACCCTCCGGCGATCACTCTGAAAAGCGATCTCTTTTATGATGAGGAAATGTTTACGGATGCCGGAACGATTACGGAGGGGATGCTGGCGCTGATGCGCGACCTGAGGGAGCGCACCATGCTCGCTGAGCTGGCCGAGCAAGCCCGGCCGCCGGTGATCACGTTTACAGACGGGCCGATGGAGCTCTGGGGCGCCAAGGATGGCGATATGGCCGGCGGGTTTCAGAAAAGCCTGGAAGAATATCAGACCGCGCTGGAGCGCCTGTGCGAAATGCATGTGGTCACCGCCGGATATGTGGATAAGCCCGCCGCCAACCTGGTTGTGCGCATGCTCGAAATTGGCTGCAAGCTGACGGAGGACGAGCTGGTGGATGTGAAGCACCGCTTTCCTCTGCGCGGAGTCACCGATTACGATCTGTACAGGAACGTGCTGAAATCGGGCGAGCGATCTGCAGTTTTTGCCATTCAATCGAAGTCCGCAGGCAATTACCGGGGTTCACTGGCGCTGCACTTTTTCTACCTGAATGTCGGCCGGCCGGGACATCCCTGGCTGGCCCGCGTTGAGATCCCCCGCTGGGTGGCGGATAACCCTCTCATGCTCGAGTATCTTCACGCTGCACTGGTTCACCAGACCCGGATTATGGGCAGCCGGCCCTATCCTTATATCCTGCACCGTGCACACGAAGCGGCTGTCGTTTCATTTGAGGACAAAGAACAGGTCAACCAGATGATCGCCATGGAACTCCGCCGGCGAGGGGTCCCGGTGGGCGAACAGTCCCAAAAACAGGCGGTAAAAGAACTGCAGGGCCGCACCAGTTTTTCAATTTAACCGTTCAAGCTGAGTAAGGAGTGCTATGACTGCCATCGAAATCGGACGTTTACTGCGCGCTGGAACGGCAGGGTTTGTCGTGGGCTGCCGTGTAAACCAGCTCGACTCTCCTTCCTTTGGCGCCCTGGCAAGTGTCCCGCTGGGGGATGGGTATAAGATTTACGGCTTGATCTACGACATTCGCATTGATGATGATGGACTGGTGCGCCAGCTGGTGACAGCTGACGGCGTGGATGAAAGTGTGATCGCTGATAACCGCATCAACCGCAATGTTCCGGTGGAAATCAGCCTGCTGACCATCGGATACCAGCAGGGAGGGCGCATTTATCACCTGCTGCCGCCGCGCCCACCGTTAAGCCTGGATGTAATCTACCTTTGCCAGCAGGACGAGTTGTGCCAGTTTACTGCTGCTGGCCGCTTCGGCTATTTTCGCCACATCCTGCGCGCCAGAGACCTGCCGGTTGGCGAGTTGATTGCTGCACATATTCGCCAGGCCCACCAGGCTCACTGCGCTGCCGGTAAAAAGGACTGGATCAGCTCAGCCACGCAGGAGATCATCACGCTGCTGCGAGATGACTACGTCACCCTGATGGCTGTTATGGGCGCTCTGGGCGATGCTGTCGTAGACCTGTAACCGCTGGTTCCGATTAACTGAAGAGGGTTCTGAATGTTTGATACCAACAATTCCTCCACACAACCGACCCGGACCGTCATTGGCTACATCGTTGGCGGCGGCCTGAAGGAAAGCTTTCGCGTGCGCCTCACCGTTCCTGCATCCGAAGTCCAGGAAGGTGCATTTGTTGTGATTGAGAGCGGGAACTGGATCTTTTACGGGCTTGTTACCGATCTGCAGCTGGGGTCGACCGATCCACGTTTCGCAGACGAGCAGTCTGAGGACCGTTTGCCGCCGGAATTCTCCAAACTGCTGCACGGGCAAACCCTCTTCACCAATCTGGAGGTCCTGCCGGCGTTGATGCTCGAGCGGGGGCCCGACCCGGGGTCTCCGGAATATGAACAATGGCGTACGGAAATCGACCTTAAACTGCGCAGCGAGCCGCGACCGCTGCCGGTGAAAACGGTGCCGCCGCATCATGCCCCGGTGCGCCTGGCCAGCCCGGGAGACATTTCTGAGATCTTTGGCAGCGCCGATAGTGAAAGCAATTTTGTGATCGGCTACACCCGCGAGCAGGGGCATCCCGTCTGCCTGGATCTGGAGAAGTTTGTGCAGCGCTCATCCGGCGTGTTCGGTGCAACCGGCACCGGGAAGTCTTTCCTTACACGCATCATCCTGGCCGGGCTGATGCAGTACAACCGGGCTTCCGTCCTGGTGTTCGATATGCACAATGAGTACGGCTTTGACGATACGGCTTCCGACACGGGTCAGCGTGTTGTGGGCCTGCGCACCCGCTTCCCCGGCCGCCTGCGGGTGGTTGGACTGGGTAAGGGCGCTCTGATCCGCGGCCAGGCTCCGGACTTTAACCTGGAGATCGCTGAGAAGGATATTCAGCCTGAAGATATCGAAATGCTGACCCGCGAGTTGAACCTGAAGGAGACCACTCCAACCACCCTGGAGGCGCTGGTTTCATCCTTCAGGCGAGACGGCTGGTTCACGGCCTTTAAGAAAATGAAAAACGGGGCTGTCATTGAGGATGAAAGCGGCAAGCGTATTCCGGCGCCAGACAGTGTGGCTGCATGGGCCAGCCAGGCGGGGGTAAACCAGATGGCGGCTGAAGGGCTGCACTCGAAACTGGGCCGTGTTTTCCGCCTGCCTTACCTGGTCGAGCAGCCGGCCTCTGACTCGATCAGCGAGATCATCCACACCCTGGAAGCCGGCAACCATGTCGTCCTTTCGTTTGGCCAGCACGAGTCGGATCTGGACTACCTGCTGGTCACAAACCTGCTTACCCGCCGCATCCGGCAGGCCTGGGAAGAACGCACGAACGAATTTCGCACCACAGGAAAAGGGGAACCCAGGCCGCTGGTGATCGTCGTTGAAGAAGCGCACAAGCTGCTGAACCGTGAGATGGCCGCGCAGACCACCTTCAGCACCATTGCACGCGAACTGCGCAAGTATTACGTCACGCTGCTGATCGTCGACCAGCGGCCATCGCAGATTTATGACGAGGTCATGTCGCAGCTCGGCACGCGCATTTCCGGCTGGCTGGGGGATGATGAAGATATCCGGGCTGTCCTTTCCGGCCTGGCCGGGAGGGATGCGCTGCGCGGAATGCTGGCCAGGCTGCAGCCGAAAGAAGAGGTCCTGCTGTTAGGCTGGGGCGTGCCGATGCCCATTCCGGTTCGATCCCGGCGTTATGATGCCCGCTTCTGGGAAGAACTGCAGGGCAAATCCTCATCCCGCCGTCCAACCGGCGATATCCTTAAAGAGCTGGGCTTCTAATTTGCTTCATGATTCAGGAATATTTTTGCTCCCTCCTCTCCGCACAGGCTCAGGAATCATTACATGCCACAGCGTCTCACGGAGAGGTCTGGTTTCTACTGGAGAATCACGGGATCTGGGAAGGCAAAGCCTTCGAACAGAGTGACATCCCCGGAGCCCTCAAAAATCATCTCTCTGCCGTTGTCAGGGCAACTCCCGGATCCAGGGTCTTAATGATTAAGAGCGGGCACGGCCGCATGGCCTCCGGGATATCATTTTTCATTGTCCACTCCCGTGAAACCAGCTCCGCGATTTACGAGTTTACTGTCCAGCGCTACGAGGAGATCCTCGATCTGGACATTCAGGCTGTTCTCGATGACAGCGAGCTGTATCGTCCAAGTCTCCGGAAAGAACCGCTATATTTAATTTGCACCAACGGCAAACGTGATCCCTGCTGCGCAAAGTTTGGCATGCCGGTTTACGCGGCGATACTCGCTCAGGTTGGCAGCCAGGTCTGGCAGAGCTCACATGTGGGCGGGCACCGCTTCGCAGCCAATCTGGTCTGCTTTCCACACGGCCTGTATTTTGGCCGCCTGACTCCGGGGAATGTGAAGCAGGTGTTGGACCGCTACCAGCAGGGAAAAATTCATCTCGAGTTTTACCGCGGCCGCGCCTGTTATCCGGAGGAGGTGCAGGCTGCGGAGTATCACCTGCGCAGAGAAACGGGTGAGCTGGGGCTGGAGGCTTTTACGTTTCAGGATTTTGAACAGCAGGGCGAAGATACCTGGCTGGTGCGCTTCCGAGAGGCTGCTTCTGGCCGGCAGCACCAGCTCCACATCCAGCGCGAGCTTTCGAATCTGGAGCTGCCGCAAAGCTGTCTGAAGGCGGAGACCTCTCCGCTGGTGACCTATCACCTGCTGCAGCATTCTTCAACCTGATCCAATCACCGTATAAAGGAAGGGAGGTAATGAGCGGTGAGCCTGTATCTGATCGTGGCGACCGACCACGGACTGGTTGTGTGTGAAGCGGATGGAGCGCACTGGCGCCCGGTGCACAGAGGGCTGGAAAGAAATCCCCTGACGAGTGTTATCGCACGCGAAGGCGTGATCCTCGCAGGGTCACGTCAGGGGATCTTCCGTTCCGACGATCTGGGTCAGAACTGGGTACCTGCCAGTGAGGGGTTGAGCATTTCACATGTGCGCTGGCTGGCCTACCATCCGGAGATCTCCGATTTTGAGCTGGCAGGTACAGAGCCGGCGGCGATCTTTGTCTCTCGAGATGGGAGCGGACACTGGAGAAGCTGTGAAGAGGTCGAGCAGATGCGTGAGCAGTACGGCTGGCGGCTGCCCTATTCTCCTGAGGCCGGCTGCGTGCGCGGTTTTGCCGTTCAGAGCAGCCGGGCATATGCCGCGGTAGAAGATGGCTGTGTGCTGATTTCGGATGACGGCGGCGAACACTGGCGGCTGGCTGAAGGCAGCCGCGGCCATCTCGATCACCGTCCGGCGTCCGGCTTTATTCATTCCGATGTGCATTCGATCACCGTCCACCCGTCCTCCAGTGACCTGGTTTACGCGCCGACTGGCGGCGGCTTTTACGTCTCACAGGATGGTGCGAAAACCTGGGAACTGTTGTATTCCTGCTATGTTCGCGCGGTGTGGATCGATCCTGACGATGCACAGCACATGATTCTGGGGCCAGCGGACGGTGTGGACTGGAACGGCCGCATCGAAGAAACCCGTGATGGCGGCCGCACCTGGCAGCATGCTGCGCGCGGCCTTACTGCTCCCTGGCGTAATCATATGGTCGAACGCTTTACGCAGGTGGGAGAGCGCCTGCTGGCTGTGCTTTCAAACGGAGAATTGATCGAAACCGCTCTGGAAGAGCTGAATTGGGAACCCGTTCTGAATGATCTGCACGGGGTGAACGCGGTGACGACCCTGGAGGTCTGATCAGCACAGGTTTTTATGAGCGTACGGAATCCATCGAAAACCGGGATAGGAGCGGCGTGTTTTTGCGCTTAACGATATGAAGCTGGCAACACTGTGTTATGTGCGCAGAGATGGACATACCCTGATGGTGCACCGCAACAAAAAGGCAAAGGACATGCACCAGGGGAAGTGGAACGGCCTTGGAGGGAAGCTCGAGCCCGGAGAAACGCCGGAGGAATGCGCCCTGCGAGAAATCCGGGAAGAATCGGGTCTGGAAGTTCACTCGCTGTTGTGGAAGGGTTTAATCACTTTTCCAGGATTCTCCGACGAGGAAGACTGGTACACCTTCATCTACACAGCGGA
>JAAYXE010000030.1 GCA_012516075.1 Chloroflexota bacterium
CAGGGGGCGGTTGGAGGGTCGGACAGAGGGGCGGGTCTCAGACCCGACCTTTGATGATCCCGACTTCTGGCGGCTGAAGCCGCACCTGTGGAAAGCACGAAGCCCCACCTGCGTGGGGCTTCTCGAAAAGGGGCTGCGGTTGGTGCATCACGGATGCGGGTTTGAAATTCTGAAAACCTTCAAGGTCTTAATCGGTTCGGTGCCGCCTGTGACCCTTTCCTCACTGCAGCGCCGTCCAGGATCGTTCACGCCGGAGATCTTGAAGGTTTTTTCATCACCGGCGGCATGCGGCCGGTGTACCGGTGTGACATTGGCGGCCGCAGAGCGGACTGTCCGCAGGTTCCCACGCAGAGCGTGGGAACGAGATTTTCCCCTTTTTCCCCGTTTCAACACCCCCATCTGGCCTCAACCTTGCAACCCATCTGTTCAGTGGGACTGCTTCCGGAGACCGAAAAGTAAGTCATAAAACCTGGCCGCTGCGCCTGCACAGCCGCTGGCGATGGGGTCTTTTACCGTTTTCACCTTACCCTTTTATACCGTCAGGCTTACGTTTTTATGAGGAAATTCGGACTAAAATCGAGTAAACTCTAAATCAACAGTTGTTGACATTATTGTCATTCCTGTAAAGCAAATTATATAAAGCATCAAAAAGAAACTCTTACCCCAATTTGGAGGCATCCATGCGTCGTGGGCGTATCTTCTTTTACCTGGCATTCATCCTGATCCTGGGGCTTGTGGCGGTCTATGTCATCAGCCAGCGCTACCTTCAGCCTGCCGCCAATACGGCAGGGGAAGGCGGTGAAGTCCAGCAGCCGGTTGTAGTGAACACCGTTGACGTGGTTGTGGTCACGCAGAAGGGCAGCCGCGGCACCGTCCTCGATGAGACCGTCCTCGGTCTGGTCCCGCTGCCCGAAGAAAACGTCGTCACGGGAATGCTCACCGACATCGCCTCCGCCGCCGGCCGCCAGGCCATGTACGATCTGCAGGCAGGGATACTGCTCACCGAAGGGATGCTGGTTGACCCCAGCGAGCAGCTCGCTGGCTCCGGATCTGTGGCTGCCCTCTCTATTCCCCCCGGCATGGTGGCGGTCTCCATCCCGATCGACCGGCTCTCCAGCGTCTCTTATGCGCCGCGCGCCGGCGATCACGTCAACGTGATCCTGACCACATCCTTCATCGATGTGGACGCCGATTTCCAGACCCCGCTGCCGAACCTGACCGGCGTGGTTATCTCCCCCGGACCCATGTCGGACCCGGTGCAGCTCTCCGCCTCGCTGCAGGACGGCACGCACGGCCGGGCCGAGATCGACCCCGTGCTGGGACAGACCTTCTACCTGATGCCCTCAGGCGAGCCCATCTCCCGCCAGGTCTCGCAGACCCTGCTCCAGGATGTGGTCGTGCTGCACATGGGCAATTTCCCGCTCAAATCTGAAAAAGCGCAGGATACACAGACGGCCGAACCAATCATGGCCGACCCGGCGGGCCAGACTCCTCCGCAGGGAGAGGCGGCCGATGAGCCTGTAATCCCGGAGGTCATCACCCTGGTGGTCACCCCGCAGGACGCTGTCACCCTGAACTACCTGGTGGCGCAGGGCGCCCGCCTGACCCTGGCGCTGCGCTCCGCCGGAGACGCCTCGCGCGTCGAGACGGAATCGGTCACCCTGCAGTTCCTCCTGGATCAGTACAACATCCAGATCCCTGCCAAGCTGCCCTACAGCATGGACAACTCGGGGTATAAACCTGAGCCTGTAGTCGAGCCGGTGCAGTAACCGGATCATAATCGAACCCTGCGCGTAAACTTGCGGTCGTATATCCGCAAGTTTACGCTGTTGAAGAGACCAAGCTCCCTGGAGATGTGAATGGCTGGTAGCGATAAAATTCGCGTGCTGATTGTTGACGACATCGCCGAGACCCGCGAGAACCTGCGCAAGCTGCTGCAGTTTGAAAACGATGTTGAGGTGGTGGCCATGGCCCGCACGGGCCGTGAGGCCATTGATCTGGCCAAAGAAGTGAAGCCGGACGTCGTCCTGATGGACATCAACATGCCCGATATGGACGGCATAACGGCCACCGAGTCCATCCGCCGCATCAATCCGTTCACCGAGATTGTGATCCTCTCGGTGCAGGGCGATCCCAACTACATGCGCAGGGCGATGCTTGCGGGGGCGCGCGATTTCCTTACCAAGCCTCCCTCGGTAGACGAGCTCACCACAGCGATCCACCGCGCCGGCCGCATGGCGCAGGACGAGCGCGCCAAGGCCGTGCCGGCCGCAGCGCTGCCGGGCACCGGTCCGCTGGGTATGCAGGCCCTGCCGGCGCGCGGCAAGATCATCTTCGTCTACAGCCCCAAAGGGGGGACGGGCAACACCACCCTGGCCGTCAACCTGGCCATGACCCTGCACACCAAGGAAACCCCCGTCGCCCTGGTGGACGGCGATATGCAGTTCGGCGACGTGGCCGTTTTCCTGAACGAGCAGAGCCGCAACTCGATCATCGACCTGGCGCCGCGCGCCGACGAGCTGGACACCGAGATCGTCGACGAGGTGATGGGCACGCACGAGCCCTCCGGGGTGCGCATCCTGGCCGCGCCCAACCGGCCAGAATATGCCGAAAATGTGACCGGCGACCAGTTCGCCAAGATCCTGCAGTTCCTCACCCTGATGTTCCGCTTCGTGGTCGTCGACGGCGATTCGAGCCTGACCGACGTCACCCTGGCAGCGCTGGACACCTGCGACAGTATTGTGCTGCTCACCACGCAGGATATCCCCTCGATTAAAAATGCGCGCCTCTTCCTCGACCTCCTCGATGTGCTCAAGATCAGCAGCGAGAAGGTGACCTTTGTGATGAACCGCTTTGACAAGCGCATCGGCATCTCGTCGGAGAAGGTGGGCGAGAGCATGAAGCACCCGGTGGCGGCGGTCATCCCGCTGGATGAGAAGACCGTCATCCCTGCCGTGAACCGCGGCGTTCCCTTCATGCTCGGCAATCGCACCGCCCCTGTGGCGCGCAGCTTCATCGCTCTGGCCGAACTCCTGCAGAAGAACCTGGACGACTCGCAGCCCGAAGAGGAAGAACAGCCCCGCACCGGGCGGCTGCGCCTGTTCGGCCGTCATTAATTTCACCAACCATGGGAGGTAGTCTGTGTCACTCCTGAAACGCATCGAGCAGGGCCAGGCAAACTCATCCAATAATGCCAAACATACACCGGGAGGAGGCGGGGATACCGCCCGCCTGGGCCCCATGCAGGGGCGGCGGGTGATTCCGCCCGGCGTTAACTCCCAGCGCGACACCTACCTGGACTTGAAAGTGCGCGTGCAGAACCGCCTGCTGGCCGAGCTGGATCCTTCGATGGACATCACGCAGGTGGCCGAGGTGCGCTCCACCATCCAGGAGCTGTTCGAGCAGATCCTGAACGAGGAGAACATTGTCCTCTCCCGGCCCGAGCGCCACCGCCTGTTCGAGCAGATTGCGGCTGAGATCCTGGGCTTTGGCCCGCTGCAGCCCCTGCTCGAGGACGACACCATTACTGAAATCATGGTCAACGGCGCCAAAAACATCTACATCGAGCGCAAGGGTAAAATCCAGCGCGTGCCGCTCTCCTTCGAGAGCGACGAGCACGTGATGCGCATCATCGACCGCATCGTGGCCCCGCTGGGGCGCCGCATCGACGAGTCCAGCCCCTACGTAGACGCCCGCCTGCCCGACGGCTCCCGTGTGAACGCCGTCATCCCGCCCATCTCGCTGGTGGGGCCGGTGATCACCATCCGTAAGTTCTTCAAAAACCCCATCACCATCGAGCAGCTCATCGAGTTCGGCAGCATCACGCCCGAAGCCCTGCAGTTCCTCAAGGCGTGTGTCGAAGCGCGCCTGAACATCGTGATCTCGGGCGGCACCGGTTCCGGTAAAACCACGCTGCTCAACATCCTTTCGCAGTTCATCCCGTACGACGAGCGCATCGTCACGATAGAAAACGCGGCCGAACTGCAGCTCCGCCAGGAGCATGTGGTCACGCTGGAGTCGCGCCCGCCCAACATTGAAGGGAAAGGCGAGGTCACCATCCGCCAGCTCGTGGTCAACGCCCTGCGTATGCGCCCCGACCGCATCATCGTGGGCGAGATCCGTGACGAAGCCGCCCTGGACATGCTCCAGGCGATGAACACCGGCCACGACGGCTCCATGACCACGGCGCACTCCAACGGACCGCGCGATACCCTGGCCCGTATCGAGACCATGGCGCTCATGGCCGGGATGGAACTACCGGTGCGCGCCATCCGCGAGCAGATCGCTTCGGCGATCGACCTGGTCATCCACCAGGAGCGTATGCGCGACGGCACGCGTAAAGTGGTCAAGATCACCGAAGTGAGCGGTATGGAAGGTGACGTCATCACGATGACGGACATCTTCAGCTTTGAACAGACCGGTTACGAGGAAGGCAAGGTCATCGGCCGCCTGCGTCCCACCGGTCTGCGTCCCAAGTTTATCGATAAGATCGAGGCTGCCGGCATTCATCTGCCCGCCACCATCTTTGGCATTGGTGAGCGGCGGCGTTATTGAGTTGAGCGGCTGCAGAGTAATCCTGCGCACAGGAGATAGCATCACATGCCATTTGAAATCCTGATCGGTGGAGGCGCGCTGGCCTTTATCCTGATTATCGTCGGGGCGATCATCACCATGACCAGCGACGAGGCGCTGGTGGAGAAACGCCTGGGCCGCTATCTCGATGAAGATCTTAAAAAGGCGAAGGAAGCCCCGGCGGAGAAGTCCTCTCCGGTGGGCGACTGGCTCAACGCCCGCATGGAGCACTCCAAATGGGGTGAAAACCTGTCGCGCGAGCTGGCGCGCGCCGACCTGAAGCTGCGGCCTGCCGAGTATGTGGCGCTGATGTTGATCATGGCCGTCGGCGTCGGGGCGGTGGGCTGGTTTGCCGGCGGGAAGTCGGTCATCTTCGGGCTGCTCAGCGCGGTGATCGGTCTGTTCATGCCGCGCCTGATGGTGAAGAGCAGCCAGGCCAAACGCCTGAAGAACTTCGACGAGCAGCTCGCCGACATGCTCAACCTGATGGTCAACGGCCTGCGCGCCGGCTACTCGACGATGCAGGCGATGGAGGCCGTCAGCCGTGAAATGCCGCCCCCGATCTGCGATGAGTTCCGCCGGGTGGTGCAGGAAATGCAGCTCGGTATCCCTATGGAGACCGCCCTCGACAACCTGCTGCGCCGCATCCCCAGCGACGACCTGGACCTGGTGATCACGGCGATCAACGTGCAGCGCGAGGTCGGCGGTAACCTGGCAGAGATTCTGGACACCATTACCTACACCATCCGCGAGCGCGTGCGCATCAAGGGCGAGATCCGCGTGCTGACGGCGCAGGTGATGTACTCGGGGCGCTTCCTCTCGCTTATGCCGGTCTTCATCTTCCTCATTCTGTGGGTGCTGAACCGGCAGTATATGATGGAGTTCTTCAACCCCGAAACGCGCATCCCCGGCATGATCGCCCTGGGCATCGGTGTGCTGATGATCGGCACCGGGTCGGTGGTGATGAACAAGATCGCCTCGATCGAAGTGTAAGCGCCGGTATGCGCATGACAGCTTTCGACAGGAAATGCACTTTGCGGGAGCCTGAACTATGGATTTGACGACAATTCTGCTGATCGCCATCGGAGTGGTGATTTTCATCGCGGTGATTCTGGTCATTATCGGCCTGCGTGACCGCGAGGGGGGCGATCCCCTGCAAGCGCGCCTGAACGAGTATGCGGCCAGTGGGAAGATCGCCACGCTGGAGGAGATCGAGCTTTCACAGCCGCTCAGCGAGCGCGTGCTGGTCCCCATGGCGCGCAAGCTGGGCGAGTTCACCGCCCGCTTCACCCCGCAGAACGCCCTGCAGTCTACCCGGCACAAGCTGGAGCTGGCCGGCAACCCCAAAGGCATCGAGCCAGCGACCTTCTGGCTGTCGCGCTTTCTGCTCGCCGGCCTGCTGGGGGGCGCCATCTTCTTCGTCTTTTCCATCAGCAGCCTCGACTGGTCGTGGGGGCGCAAGCTGCTGCTCGTCGCCGTGTTCACCGCCCTGGGGTACTTTCTCCCCGAGTTGATGCTCAAGAGCAAAATCGAACGGCGCCAGCAGGAGATCCGCAAAGCCATGCCCGACGCCCTGGACCTGCTGACCATCTGCGTGGAGGCTGGCCTGGGCTTCGACGGGGCGATGTCCAAAGTTCACGAAAAGTGGAACAACGAGCTGTCCTTCGCATTCGGGCGCGCCATCCGCGAGATGCAGCTCGGTAAGCTGCGCCGTGAGGCGCTGCGCGATATGGCCGACCGCATCGGCATCCCCGAGATGACCAGCTTCGTGGCGGCGGTGATCCAGAGCGAGCAGCTCGGTGTGAGCATGGCCAAGGTGCTGCGCATCCAGTCGGACCAGATGCGCATGAAGCGCCGCCAGCGCGCCGAGGAAGCCGCTCACAAAGCGCCGATCAAGATGCTCATCCCCATGGCGCTGCTGATCTTCCCCTCCATTTGTATTGTGCTGATGACCCCTGCTGCGTTACAATTACTGCGATCGAGTTTGATGGAGCTTTTCTAAGCGGAGCAAGGCCGCAAAAAAGTACGCCAACCAGACAGCTCCTCAAGGAGTCGCTACGAGCCGCAGCACAGATCCCTGGACTCCCCGCGTCCAGGGGCAGCCCCTGTACCGGTTCTACGGCTGGATATGGGCCGCCCTGGACGGCCTTTTTCCGCCCGAGTGCGGCGGGTGCGGTATGCGCGGGGTGCGCTGGTGTGATCGCTGCCGGGAGCAGGTCGAGCAGATCTGCGGCCCGGTGTGCGACCGCTGCGGCCAGCCGGTCCGCCGGGCCGGGTTGTGCGCCGCCTGCCGGGTATATGAGCCGCATTTCGTCCGGCTGCGGTCGTTCAGCATGTACTGCGGCCCTCTTCGGAACGCCATGCATCGGTTAAAATACAGGGGGGATATTGCCCTTGGAGAAATGATGGCGCGGCCGCTCATCTCTCTGCTCTTGAAACTGAATTGGCCAGTGGACCAGGTGGTCCCGGTACCCGCCAGCCCAAAGCGGCTGGCCGAGCGCGGCTACAACCAGGCTGCGCTGCTGGCGCGCCCGGTGGCGCTGGCCTGCGGGCTGCCTTACGAGCCGGGAGCCCTGCGCAAGGTGAAAGAAACACGTTCGCAGGTGGGCCTGTCTCTGTATGAGCGCCGCGAAAACGTCGCCGGGGCTTTTGCCGCCAGTTCCGGGCAAACCGCCGGCCGGCGCGTCCTTGTGATCGACGATCTGACCACCACAAGCGCCACAATCGATGCCTGCGCGCAGGCGCTGCTGTCCGCAGGCGCGGAGGCGGTCTACGGCCTGACTGTGGCGCGTGCGGTTCACATGCAGTTTGAACGACTACCATCACCCAGACAGGAGGTTTGAAATGGCACTGGAAGTTGAGGTTTACACCAGAAATATGGAAGTTACGGACCGCATCCAGGAGTATGTGGATAAAAAGGTCTCCAAGCTGGACCGTTATCTGCCCGGCATCGAGGAAGCGCGCGTGGATCTGGCCTACGAAAAATCGGCCCGCAGCGCCAACGACCGCCAGGTGGCACAGATTACGGTGCGCGGCAAGCGCTTTGTGCTGCGCGCCGAGGAGCGTGCCGACGACATCTTCGCCGCGCTCGACATTGCCCTGGACAAACTGCAGCGCCGCATCGAGCGCTATAAGGGCAAGCGCTACCGCGGCCGCGGGGATGGAAAATCGGCGGCGGAAGTGGCCGCTGAGCCGGCTGTCGAGGTCGAAGAGGAAGAGACCCTGGAGGAAGCGCCCGTGATTGTGCGCCGCAAGCTCTTCCACCTGGTCCCCATGGATGAGGCCGAGGCGATCGAGCAAATGGAGCTTCTGGGCCATGAAAACTTCTTTGTCTTTTATAATGCGAATACGAACGGAGTAAACGTGCTTTACCGGCGGCGCGAGGGGGGCTTCGGTCTCATCGAGACGGAAGTTGCCTGAGCCCGGTGATCCAGGCACGATCAGAACGATCATACAGGCCTGTGCACGGCGGCTGGGATCACCAGCCGCCGTGTATATCACTGTTCAGTTGAGGAAAACATGGTTGAATTTACCGACACCGTCTTTCAGATCGCCGATCTGATGCCTGGCGATGGCATCGACCAGGAAACCATCCGTGACGCGGTGGAGAAAATGCTGAGAGCCTTTGGCGAGGACCCCAATCGGGAGGGCCTGCAGAAAACCCCCGACCGGGTGGCGCGCATGTACGACGAGCTGCTGGCCGGCTACCGCACCGACCCGGTGGCGCTGTTGAACGATGCGATCTTTGAGGTCACGTACGATGATATGGTGCTGGTGCGCGATATCGAGTTCTACAGCCTGTGCGAGCACCATATGCTGCCCTTCCTGGGCCGGGCGCACGTGGCTTACCTGCCGCGCGGCTACGTGGTGGGGCTTTCGAAGATCCCGCGCATTGTGGATATGTTCGCCCGCCGCCTGCAGGTGCAGGAGCGCATGACGCACCAGATCGCCGAGTTTATCCAGGAGCTGCTCAACCCGCTGGGCGTGGCCGTGGTGGTGGAGGGGCTGCACCTGTGCGCAACCATGCGCGGGGTGAAGAAGCACGACGCCCGCATGACGACATCGACCATGCTGGGCGCCTTCCGGTCCAACCTGGCGACGCGCGAGGAGTTTTTGAACAACATCTCCCGCGGCTCGAACCCGATTTTGTAGGTTTTTTATCCGGGCGCGGACGAGTGCGGCGTGGGGACCGTGCCGGTCTGCGTTGAGGGCGGACAGTCGATCCTGGCGTATGGTGCGTTCGGCGCCGGCCGCGGAGCGGCCCAACAAACCCGCCGTTAGGCGGGTTTGTTGGGCATTCCCAGGCAGAGTACGGGAACGAGAGTAAAAACACGGTCTTGTTACGAGGCGGTAAGCACCTCATCGAGCCAGTCGAACATGACTCTATTCGGAAGGGCCAGGTTGTCCACCTGGCAGTGCGCCGCACCGCCTTCTTCTGCGGTAAAGATCACCAGCTTCTTCTGCGGGTGCGGCAGCTTTGCATACATATCTCTGGCAATTTGCAGCGTAATTCCGGCCTCACCCTCGCCGGCCATGCACAGCGCCGGAATGGAAATACCGGCCGGGTTGATTTTCCCATGCACGAGATAATCATAGGCCTTCGCAAAGCGGGCTGCGATATCGCGCAGGTTGAAGCTGATCTTCAGACCAAAGCGCCAGACGATTTGATCGAAAGCCGTCCTGGTGACCGGGTCCCGGCGGTCGTGCCCGGACTGCTGGGCCAGTGTGGCCCTGAACACGTCTGGCATGGCCGGATTGGCGATCATGGCACGGAGCTGGGGGAGATAGCGAGCGGCTTTACATGCGATATGGCCGCCCCAGCTGAAGCCGTAGATCGCCAGGCGCTCCGCATCGATCTCATGTCGGCCTGCGCAGTAATCGATCACAGCCCCCACCGGGATTTCCATTTTTGCACCAAAATGTAATCCCTGCTCAGGGTTTACGCCCTGCCCGGGCAGATCTACGGTGAGCACGTTGTACCCCCGCTGCGGACCCGTCTGCCCGGTGATGAAATAACAATCCTCGGCGAATGTCTCCACACCGCCGATCACGATCAGCGTGGGCCGCTTCTCTTCGCTGTCATCTACCTTCCAGAAGTAACCGGCCAGCGTTTTCCCCTGGAAAGGGACTGCGATCGTCTCAACCGGCGGATCGAACAGCCCGGCCGCGGTTTGAAAACAGGCCCGCATTTTCTGGCAGAGATCCAGAAATCGCGGGTCTTTAGCGCTCATGATGAACAGCGGAGCGCGGTAATACGTGCAGGCGCGCAGATACGCCTTTCTTGCCTGTTCTCTTTCTCCAGTATTCAATAACTGCTGCGCCTGAGCTTCTACACTCCTGGCCAGCGCTATCCAGGCCGACTGCCAGCTTGCCGGGTCGCCATCTTTGATGTTTTCTGCGGCGCGGAAACATTCGTCCCGGTCGCTGCCTTCATAGATTTCCCTGCCGGCGATCCAGGAAAAGTAATAATCCATATCCTGGTGATCAAAATACAGCCTGTTCAGGCTGCGCTGGGCAATCGAACTTCCCTGTGTGTCCACAATTTTCTCCTTCTTGTTTCATGGTGCCCAATCCATCATAAAAGGCAGCTGGGCGGTGGATGCGAACATCCGGTTGGCAGCAGCCGGCTCGTTTACGTTATCGCTGCACTGTCAATCTATTGATCCTGTCAAACGACTCGACCCGTTCTTCTCCAGCCTGCTTGAGGAAATCCTCGAGAAGGTGGTTGAAGAAGTCCGGGTTATCCTGATTGGCGTTGTGCCCGGCGCCGGGAATAACCTGATATTGGATTTTCGGATCCGAGGCTGCCCACCGCGGCGGATGGTCCGGTAATATCCTGCTCGCCGTGCGTCAGCAGCAGCGGAATGTTGATGGTGAAATCCGGGCAGCCTTCTCGACAGATGGCGGTGATGACCGCACTCCAGATGGTGATCATTGTCTGGCGGTCAATCTGCTGGAGAACATCACGCACATAGGCGGCGACATCCGCTTTCACGGTGGTTGTACGGGCGATTAGATTGATCAGTGACTGCAGCGGCCATACCCGGTAAAAAGTGGTTGACAGGCGCAGGGCAGCCAGTTCGAAGGCATTGACAGAAACCGCAATCGGGGTAGAGCCAATAATTACCAGGGCCTGGCAGCGCTGCGGCTCCCGTCTGACCAGATGCTGGGCGATATAAGCGCCCATCGACTGTCCCACCAGGAACACGGTTCTGGCATGCTGGCGATCCAATATCGCCAGCATATCGTCCACATAATCGTTGATGGAGAGTGAGGACAGCCCAACCGGCCGGGATTGGCCGTGCCCGCGCGCATCCCATACCAGAATCCGGTAATCTGCGGCGAAGTGGGCTACCTGTGCGTTGAACATGCGGTGATCCATCAGCGCGCCGTGCAGAAAGACGATCAGAGGGCGGTCTTCTCTGCCGCCCGTCCAGTAATGAATGGTGCAGCCGCGGTGCTCCAGGAACTGTTCCGTCAGCACTGGCGGGGTTTTCAGGAACAGACTGGTGTTTGCGCAGAAGACTGGTTCATGATCAGTTCTTTGAACACTTGAATCACACACTGCTGGGCGTTATCCACTCATTATAGCTTTGATGACAGCTCAGGCAGCCTGTACCTGTGGGTCCATTCTGTCTATTCATGATTGATTGGCACGATGAAGACCGGGCTGTCGGCCAGCTGCACGACCTGCTGCGCAACGCTGCCCATAAACAGCCGGTCCAGGCCACCGCGTCCATGCGAGGTGATCAAAATCAGGTCTGCCGCCTCGCGTCTGGCAGCGGCTGTAATCGTGCGTGCCGGATGCGACCCGGTTACAATCGTGCGTACTGCCAGCCCTTCCGCACGCAGCATACTGGCGATGGTTTCCAGATAGTGGTGCATATTGTTCTCGGCTTGCTTGCGAATGGTCTTGATTACGCTGGTGGGGGCGCGATATTTCTCGCTTTCGGGCACGGCTGGTACGCTGATAAGGATCAACTCGCAGCCGAAATTCAAACCGAACCAGCGGGCAAAGGGCAGTACCTGTTCCGAGAACGCCGAGCCATCCAGTGCGATCAGAATACGCTCGAGCTGGGGCGTTTCGGGCGTGGCGTTTACTTCCACCTGTACCAGCAGTACAGGGATATCCAGAAGGCGCACCAGCTTCTCCGAGAGACCGCCGCGCAGCCAGTTGTTTTCTCCTGACGATCCGCGGGTGGTGGTGACGACCAGATCGACTGCGTTTTCGCGGACGACCTGATGGGTGACTGCGGATGGCGAGCCAGTTCGGACCGTGATGTTTACCTGAATACCGGCAGCGTGCAGCTTTTCTGCCACGCCGCACAGGTAGGCCTCAATGTCGGACGACTGCGCCGCTCCCTCAATATATGCATGCGACGCCGACAGCAGCGTAATGTGCGCGCCGGTGGTTTCGGCGATAAACTGGGCTGCGGGAACCGCCTGAGCTGCGTTTGTAGAGCCGTCTAACAGCAGCAGGATATGCTGGATATCGCCGGTTCGCTCGCGCCATTTGGTGTGCTGGGTGGGTTCAGGCATCCACACCAGAGTCTTCGTGCCGGGCTCACCATTCCCGTTGGCCGACCCCTCCACGCTGGACTGCCCAAAGCCAAACCCTGCCAGCAGGCTGGCATTGATCTGTCCCAGGTACTCCATTTCTGGCGAAGGATCGCCAATGCGCCGGCGGAAATAGGTAAAGATCAGGTACAGCAGTGGGATTAACAGGAAATATGTCCAGGCCCCTTCCAGAAAGCGCTCTTCAAAGATGATCAGGGTCGCCGCTGTGGTGAGCAGGGCAGCAATGCCGGTGCCCGCAATCGCTGCCGCTCTGCCGGCCGAGAACTGCTGGCGAAACTCGCGCACCAGGCGTCTGGTCACAGCCCAGCTGGTCATGCTGAGCAGGATAAACACCCCGGCAGCATATAAAGCCAGGTAAGTTTCTTCGTGAGTGCCAAAAAGCAGAAAACATAAGGTTACGATGCCCACCTGCAGCCATACAGGCCTGGGGGCAACCTCGTAGCGGTTTAGTTCGCTGAATACCGGTGGGACATAATGGCGCTCTTTTAAACCCAGGGCCAGGTTTTGTAACCCCTGTGCACTGGCAGCTGAAGCGGACATCAGCACAACGATCGCGACCAGCGACCCGAGATACGGCAGCGGAGCTGGTAAGAGCTGGTCCATCGTCTGGGTAAACACGGAAACGGCGGTATTGTGGGGGTCCGAAAGGTTAAAAATCGCCGGACCGACGATGAGCATGGTGGTCGCTGTGGTACCCATGATGATCAGCAGGCTGTGAAAGGCTTTGCGGCTTTTCTGATGCGGATCGCCGCTGTAGGCAGGGACCAGATTGGCGAAAACCTCGATCCCGGTCATCACCGCCAGGATGCGGACATAACCGCCGATCGTAAAATGGATATTTGCCGGGCCGAAGGCCTGCAGGGAGAGTTCGGGCAGGTGAAAGCCGGTCCGGAGGATCGTGGCGATAATCATGGCCCACAGCAGCAGGAGTACACCGAACGTCGCCGGGCCAAAGGTGCGTGCTGCCATGCGCGGACCGCGGTTAACCAGCCAGCCGGTTAACAGACTGAGTATGACGGCTGCCAGTGAGCGGTATTGAATGCCCAGTATCGTCTGATTCAAAACCGGGACCCGGTCGGCTATCAAGGTGACCATAGCCGACATGCTGACCAGAAAGGTGAGGGTATATTCAACGAAGGTAATGGCTGCATTGACTTTAGCCGCCCAGCCGCCAAACTCTTCTTCGCTCAGCCCGCTGCCGCCGCTGCCATCGGTGATCCACTGCATGACCAGCCTGTATGTGGTGGAAACCACGGCAATGGTCAGCACAGCCAGCCAGATCGAACCACCAAAAGCAGCCCGCGCCAGCCCTGCAGCCAGGCTGATGTTGATAAATGGGCCAAAAACATACAGGGGCGAGGTGGCAGCATCGCCGCCGCCGGCAAGGGCGCCTTCAAAGGCGTTATGTAATTTATTCGAGGTATGAGCCATATTTACTTTCTTTAAAATAAAAGAACGGCTTGAAAAGCCGTTCGCATACTGGCAAGCGAAGAAGGGCCTGTTACGACCCCGGGCTGTCCATCTGCAGCACGGGCATGATGATCCGGCTGGGATGGACAGCACATGACAAAGCGAACGACCGGCCAGATAAACGACGGCCTGGAAGTACAGAGGCATGCGTAAATTGTCCACCCCGGGTGGGCGGATCGGTCAGCCAGCGGATTCGCTTAGAGAGAACCGTGTTCAGTGTCGTATTCACCGGATGTGTACCTCAAAAAAAGCCGTATAATTATACACGAATTTTCTGCGGAGAAAAGGTTAAACCTGCCAGCTATCGGAATTATTTGCCCCTCATCTCAATACCACCTCCTGGCCGCAGTTCGCTTGCGTGCTTTGGTCTTCGCGCTGTTGATCGAGCGGCCGTGAACCTCAGCGCTCGTCAGCCTCCGCCCCCTCCATCCCTGCCAGCACCTCGGCCCGCAGGCGGATGGACTGCTGCTGCGCCAGGCGCGCGGCGACCTGCTCCAGCGGCTCGCCGCTGTGCGGGTGGGGCAGACGGGGCAGCAGCTCGGCCAGGGGGACGGCCAGGTAAACCCGCTCCCAGACCTCCGGGTCGATCACCTGCCCGTCGACCACGGCAATATCCAGGTCGATTGTGCGCGGGGCGTTCTTATCGGCGCTGCGCCGGCGGCCCAGACGGGCTTCGATGGCCCGCAGGCGCTCCTTTAGCTCCGGCGGGGACAGGGCGGTGGTCACCAGGGCGGCGGCGTTCAAAAAGTCCGGCCCGTCGGAGCCCACCGCTGGCGACTGCCAGACCTGCGAGACGCGCTCCACCTGAAGCTCCTGGCGCAGACAGACCAGCGCGGCGGGAAGATTCTACTCCGGATGGATGTTCGACCGCATCCCGACGCACACCTGCCGCGCGGCCTGTGTGCGGCCGGCGCAGTCATTTCGTTCAGGGCTGCCGGCTGCGCTCAATCTCCACCCCCACTGATTTCGAAAAGCGCACCGCGCCCGGTTTCTCCACGCGCACCCGCACCTTCTCCACCCCCGGCTCCTCCAGGCACAGTCTGGCGATGTCTGCGGCCAGGGCCTCCACTGTAAAGCGCTGTGCAGTCTCGGCGTGCTGCTGCGCCTTCTTGGCGATCGTGCGGTAGCTGATGCTGTCGTTCAGGTCGTCTGTTTCACCGGCCCTGCTCAGATCGGCGAAGAGCACAATGTTGATCAGGATCTCCTGTGGTTTCTCGCGCTCCCAATCATTCACACCGATAATGCCGCGCGCTGACAGGTCGCGAATGATAATCTGGTCCATGCTTGCCTCCAGGCTGAAAATGAATTAAACGAGATGTCTGCCCCCGTCCAGATAGAGGATTTCACCGCTGATATACGCCGGCCCGCCAAGCAGGAACACCAGCGCCTGCCCGACCTCCTCCAGCGTGCCCCAGCGCCCGGCCGGCACGTGCTCCAGCAGGTCGGGAGGTGTTTTTCCGGTGCTGGGCGGCAGGATGGCCCCCAGGGCGATCCCGTTGACGCAGATATCCGGGGCCAGAGACACGGCCAGCGAACGGGTCAGGGCGACCAGGCCGGCTTTGCTGATCGTATAGGGCAGGTGATCGGCCCCCGGCCGCAGGGCGCGCCAGTCGAGGATGTTGACGATGCGGCCGGTCTCGCCCGGCTCGCGGTGCTCCAGGTAGTGGCGCGCGAAGGCCTGCGAGAGGAAAAACGGGCTGCTCAGGTTGATGTCCATATGCCGCTGCCAGTCTTGCGGAGTGGTGTTCTGCCAGTCCCGGTCTTCGAAGATGGCGGCGTTGTTCACCAGCCCGTGCAGCGGGCCGAGTTCTGCGGCGGCGTGGATCAACTCCGCCGCCGATGAGGGATCGCTCAGGTCGTGCTGCAGCACCCCGGCCTGGCAGCCCAGGGCTTCGATCTCCCGGCGTGCGGCTTCGGCCTCTTCCGGGGAGCTGCTGTGGTGGATGATCACCCGGCCGCCGGCCCGGGCCACAGCCATGGCCAGGGCCCGTCCGATGCGCCGGGCCGAACCGGTGATCAGGATCGTTTTAGCTTGCAGGTTCATGATGTGGTCCTTTTTGAAAACGCCGGCCCATCAGCCACAGGCTGGCGGCCAGCACCAGCCAGGCGGCGAGCTGCGCCAGGCGGAAGCCCGAAAAGACCAGCACGCTGTCGCCGCGGAAGGCCTCGATGAAGATGCGGGCGAGCGCGCTGGCGGCGGTGAAGATCAGGAAATAATCCAGCCGGCGTCCCAGGGGGCCTGCCGGCCAGCAGGCGGCCAGGATGAGCAGCGCGAGCAGGGTCTCGTAGATCTGTGTGGGGTGGCGGCGTGCGCCCCACAGCTCGATCGCCCAGGGGACTGCGGTGGGGGCGCCGAAGGCGTCGCCGGACGCCAGGTGGGAAATGCCCAGGGCGACGGCGAAGACGGCGAAAGCGGGGGTGAGGGCGTTGAGCGTGGGCCACAGGCGCATCTCCTTCCGCTGCGCATAGATGAGCGCACCGATCAGGCCCGCGGCCAGCCCGCCCCACGGGTCGAGCAGCTCGGGCCTGGGGGAGAGCAGGTTGAGGGGAGCCTCGATGAAGGCGCGGCTGTAGCGGGCGGCATAGGCCAGCCGGGCGCCGGCCAGGCCGGAGAGCAGGGCGGTGAGGGCCAGGGAGAACAGGCGGTTACCGTCCACCCCGAAGCGGGGGGCATGGCGTTCCGCCAGGCTCAGCCCCAGCCACACGCCGAGCAGCAGGCTGAAGGCCGGTACGGGGATCCCCACGGGGCCGATCTGCAGCACAGGCAGCATCAGGAGCCCTCCTCGAGCAGTTCCTGCAGGCGCGCCTCGATGAGCGCCGCGGGCATCCCGCCGATCACCACATCCTGAATCACGCCGCCGGCGTCGATGAAGAAGGAGGAGGGCAGGGAGTGGGTGCGGTACAGGCCGGCCACCGAGCCGTCGTAATCGAAGACGATGGGGAAGGTCAGGTCGAGCGATTCGCTGAAGGCGAGCGCTTTTGCGGGGCTGTCGGAGTAGGCGGCGTTGACCGCCAGGATGACGAAGCCGTCGTCCTGGTGCTGGCGGTAGGCCTGTTCGAAGGCGGGCATCTCCTCGCGGCAGGGCGGGCACCAGGAGGCCCAGAAGTTGAGCAGCACCGGCCGGCCGCGCAGGTCGGAGAGGCGCAGGGTCTCGCCGCTGGCGCTGGTGAGTTCAAAGTCGGGGGCCAGGAAGCCGGCCCGCGGGGCGGGGATGGCCCCGCCGGTAGTGGCGCCCGGTTCCGCGCGGCTGAACACGATCCACCCCGCGCTGAGCAGGAGGATGGTCAGCGAAATCATTCCCCACCTGTTCGACATCTGTGTGCTCACCTGCGAGACGTCACAATATTGTGGACCATGCGAGGTAAGTGTAAAGGGGAAGGACCGGCCTGTCAACGGATTGGGGAACGGATATAACGGATCGCTGACCACGGATGGCGCCCGCAGGTCGCCATCCGTGGGCCG
>JAAYXE010000031.1 GCA_012516075.1 Chloroflexota bacterium
GAGGTGTTGTTCCCGTGGCAGTCAGGGTCGCCGTCAGTGTGGGGGTTGGGGTTTCTGTTAAGGTGGGCGCCAGGCTGGGAGAAGGGGTGACGGTGAACGTTGCCGTCAGGGTGAATGTGGGGGTAGCCGTCTGATCCGGAAGCGCCGCCCGCTGCTGCACCTGATTAACCAGAAAAAGACCTGCACAATAACAGGGCAGGGTCGCCAGGATAATGGCGACCAGGATGTATCGAATACGGAAACGGGTTTCCGGGTCGAGGCTCATAGATGTTTCCTGGATCTGCAGCCTTTTTCCTTCAAGTGGTTTCTTGATGATAACACTGCCCCGCAGGTGTGGCAAGCCTGCATGCACGGGCACACGCAGCGGTAAAGTAACTTCACTCTACGGGAATCAGGGGTAAAATCAGTCTGTGAACTGGATATTTCTCTCCCCCCATCTCGATGATGTCGCTCTTTCCTGCGCCGGCCTGGTCTGGGAGCTTGCACAGGCCGGTGAAGGGGTACAGGTCTGGACCATCTGTGCCGGCTCACCAACCGCCGGCGAGCTGTCTCCATTTGCAAGCTCGCTGCACCGGCGGTGGGAGACGGGGGATGATGCGACCCGGCTGCGCCGCGAGGAAGATCTGCTCGCCTGCCGGCGTATGCAGGCGGAATGCCGCCATTTTTCGATCCCCGACTGTATTTACCGCCGCGATTCTGCAGGCAATTTCCTGTATGCGGACGAGGAAGCGCTCTTCGGTGAGTTCAACCCTGCGGAAGAAAGCCTGGTGAGCGCTTTGAGCGCCGAACTGCAGCAGCACCTGACCGGGGATGCGCAGGTGGTATCCCCACTGACGATTGGTGGTCATGTGGATCACCAGCTCACACGCCGGGCGGCGGAAGCGCTGCAGGTACCTCTGTGGTATTACGCCGATTACCCTTATATACTCAAGGAGCACGGCGGGCTGGAACGCCTGCAGCAGCAGGGTTGGGAAGCCAGGTTATTCCCGGTCTCCCCGCAGGGGCTGCAGGCCTGGCAGGATGCTGTGGCTGCTTACCGCTCACAGATCAGCAGCTTCTGGGCTGGGGAGGGTGAGATGCGGGCGGCGATGCAGGCGTACTGCGAGGAAATGAACGGCGTAAGGCTGTGGCGCAAAGGCGCAGTCCCCCCACATCCCTGACGGCAGCCGCTGGAGCTGTTCAAATCTTGCACTTCAATTAAAGTTATGCTACAATTCTACAGCGGCGGCAGGAATGGGGAATTCCGGATCGCCGCTCTCGTTTTCTGCTCAGGCCAGCGTGTAGTTACTACACCGGTCGGAGTCTTTTTCATTTTAGACCGTTTTATCAGCTAGTAGGGATTGAAAATGCCCCCATCTTTCTTAACACGTCAGGGTTATCAAAAGCTTCAGGAAGAACTGGAATACTTGCGTACGGTGAAGCGGCAGGAAGTCGCCGACCGTTTGCATGAGGCAATGGAGGGCGGCGAGCTCATCGAGGATGCGGAGTATGAAGCTGCCAAAAATGAGCAGGCGTTTGTCGAAGGGCGCATCCAGGAGCTCGAAATCCTGCTGGCAAATGCACGCATTATTGAGGAAACAGGAAAACGCGATGTCGTTCAGGTGGCAGCGCGTGTCACCATTCAGGAGGATGATACGGAACCTGAGGAATACATCATCGTAGGTCCTGCCGAAGCCAACCCGCGCGAAGGGAAAATATCAAACGAATCGCCCCTCGGCCGCGCGTTGATGGATCATCGCGCCGGGGATCGCGTTCGTGTGGATGCCCCCGGCGGCTCCTTCTACGTTCGTATTTTGAAGGTGGAGTAATTCTGGGGCGCTGCTCAAAATCGCCCCGCGCAGATTCACTTTGCGCGGGGCTTTTTGTTTGTAAATTGTGCTATCATCGCTAAAATGTTTTTACTCTGTTAAAGGAACACGTTATGGCATACGAATACACCAACCTAGAAAAAGCCAGGCTGGAGAAAATTAATACACTGCGTGCTGAGGGGATTGAACCTTATCCAAACCGGGTTAACCGCACGCATACCAGCCAGCAGGCGATCCGGTTATTCGAAGAGGCTGAAGCAGCCGGGAGCGAAGAGTCGGTGCAGGTGACCCTGGCCGGACGGCTGCGTTCGATGCGTCCAATGGGGAACGTTGTTTTCGCACATATTGAAGATGGTGATGGGCGTGTCCAGCTCTTTTTCCGCGCCAACGATCTCGGGAAAGAGCAGTTGAAATTCTTCACCCGTGAATTTGATCTGGGCGATTTTATTGAGGCTGCGGGTGAGATGTTCCGCACGCGCGCCGGTGAGGTCACGCTGCGTGTTGAATCTTTCCGCATGCTGGCCAAGGCGATCACACCGCTCCCGCCCGCCAAAGATCAGGTAGTCGACGGCGAGGTGATCCGCTACGCCACACTTTCCGAACCCGAGCTGCGCTACCGGCAGCGCTATGCCGACCTGGCGGTAAACCCCGAAGTGCGCCAGATCTTCCGCACCCGTGCGGCGGTGGTGCGCGCCCTGCGCGAATATCTGGATTCACACGGCTTTCTCGAGGTGGAAACGCCGATCCTGCAGCCCATTTACGGCGGTGCGGCTGCACGACCCTTTATTACCCATCACAACCAGCTCAAGCAGGATCTCTATCTGCGTATCTCTTTTGAGCTTTACCTCAAGCGCCTGCTTGTGGGCGGCTTCGAGCGCGTGTACGAGATCGGGCGCGATTTTCGCAATGAAGGGGTCGACCGCACGCACAACCCTGAATTCACGCAGTTAGAGTTCTATATGGCGTATGCGGATTACTACCAGATCATGGAGTTCTCGGAGAACATGATCGCATATGTGGCCGACAAGGTCCTCGGAACGCGCAAGCTGGTCTATCAGGGGAAAGAAATCGACCTCAATCCCCCCTGGCGGCGCCTGGAGCTGCGTGAGGGCCTGATCGAAGCCACCGGCATTGATATCGAGGAGCACCCTACGGCCGAGAGTCTGGCTGAAGCCATGCGCGCCCGCGGTATGCAGGTGGATCCCAATGCTCCACGCGGTAAGTTAATTGACGGGCTGCTCGGAGATTACCTGGAACCCACCCTGATCCAGCCCACTTTCCTCTACAACTATCCGCGCGACATCTCTCCCCTGGCCAAGAGCCAGCCGGGCAACAGCCAGATCGTGGAACGTTTTGAGGGCTTCATGGCCGGGATGGAGCTGTGCAACGCCTTCACCGAGCTGAACGACCCTCTGGATCAGGAAGCGCGCTTCATCGAAATGGGGCGCTCCTACGAGCGTGATGACGAACAGCGTCATCCCATGGACGAAGACTACCTGCGTGCAATGCGCTACGGCATGCCGCCGAACGGTGGTTACGGTATCGGCGTCGACCGGCTGACCATGCTGTTTACCGACAGCCCGAATATTCGCGAGGTCATCCTGTTCCCGCACCTGCGCTCACGTGAGGAATGATGGTGCGCAACGCCCGCTGCCGGGTTGTGCTTGACATGCGGTGTGTCTTCGTTATAATCTAAGGAAATTGATCGTATTTGTGACCAGCGCGGAGACAAGTACGCTCTCAAACCTTACAGAGAGCTGCCGGGTGGTGCGAGGCAGCAGGATCAGGGAGCGGAAATCCCCTCCGTCGGCCTGAACTGGCCAGTTACCCCCGCAGGGGTCAGCTGCTGCGGCTGATCGTAAGGGGGACGGGTGCGCCCGTTAGCGCGTACAAGAGGCTGTTCCCCTTCTGGGGAGCAGTGAAAGCAGGTGGCACCACGAACGCCCCCCTCGTCCTGCCAGACGAGCGGGGGCTGTTTTATTCTCGCTAGAAGGTCAGGCCATAACTCTGTGAGATTTGTTACACCCTGCAGTCACCTGGCCTTCCATCATCAGGAGGTGCTGTGATGTTAGATATCAATCTCATTCGTGACAATCCAGAGCTGGTTCGCAAGGCGCTCAGGGACCGGCAGATGGAACCGGAACCGGTGGATATCATCCTTGGACTGGACGAGCAGCGGAGAACGCTGATCCAGGAGGTCGAAGCGCTCAAAGCGGAGCGCAACACCGGATCGAAGGAAATCGGCCGTACAAAAGACCCGCAAGAGCGCCAGGCAAAGATCGAGGCCATGCGCGTCATCGGAGAGCGCATCAGTGCGCTGGACGATGAACTGCGCCAGGTGGAAGCCCGCCTGAACGACGTTCTGGCCGGACTACCGAACATCCCCGATCCACGCGTGCCGTACGGCAGGGATGAGCACGAAAATGTGGTGCTGCGCACCGTCGGCGAGATTCCCGAGTTCGACTTTGAGCCGCTGCCTCACTGGGACCTGGGGCCGAAGTTGGGGATCATCAATTTCGAACAGGGCGTAAAGATCACCGGTTCGCGCTTCTACGTGCTCAGCGGTGCGGGGGCCAGGCTGCAGCGCGCCCTGATTTCGTGGATGCTCGATCTGCACACTCGCCAGGGATACCTCGAAAAGTACCCGCCTTTCATGATCCGCGAGGAAACGCTGTTCGGCGCCGGTCAGCTGCCGAAATTCCGCGACAACCTGTACAAGGATTATGAAGAAGACCTGTTTATGGTGCCGACTGCGGAGGTACCGCTCACCGGGCTGCACATGAACGAGATCCTGGATGAGCGCAGTCTGCCGCTGCGCTACACCGCTTACACACCCTGCTTCCGGCGAGAGAAAATGAGCGCCGGGCGGGATGTGCGCGGCATTAAGCGCGGTCACCAGTTTGACAAGGTCGAGATGTACATCTTCTCCAAACCGGAAGACTCGGAAGCGGAACTGGAGAAGATGCGCCAGGATGCCGAGCAGACCTGCGCTGAGCTGGGCCTGACCTACCGGGTTGTACAGCTCTGCACCGGTGACCTGGGCTTCGGGTCGAGCATTACCTATGATATTGAGGTCTGGGCTCCCGGTGGGGGAGAGTGGCTGGAGGGCTCGTCGGTCTCGAACGTGACCGATTTCCAGGCGCGGCGGGCCAATATCAAATACCGGCCGGCGGACGGCGGGCGGGCCCGCCTGGTGCACACCCTTAACGGGTCGGGCCTGGGGCTGCCGCGCACATTGATCGCTGTCATGGAGAACTACCAGCAGGCCGATGGTTCGATCGTGGTGCCTGAGGTGCTTCGCCCCTGGATGGGCGGCATCGATGTGATCCGTCCGGAAGATGTACAGACGGCACCGCAGGATGCAGTTAAGGAACAGTCCTGATGCCTGAATTATCGGGCATGACCCTGTTTGTGGTCATCCAGTTGTTCATGCTCCTGGGCCTGGTCGTGCTGGTCATCCCCATCTTCCCCGGGCTGGTGGTCGTGTGGCTGGCCGCGCTGGTTTACGGGCTGATCGCCGGCTGGGAGCCTCTGGGGATCGTCCTCTTCGTGATCATCACGATCCTGATGATCGTTGGCAGCCTGATCGATAACCTGATGATGGGGGCGGGGGCGCGCAAAAGCGGGGCCTCCTGGCTGACCATCGGGGTTGCTCTGGGAGCCGGAATCCTGGGGACGCTGATCCTCCCGCCTTTTGGAGGCCTGATCGCCGCGCCGTTATCCGTGCTGCTGCTGGAATACCGCCGCATCGGCGATTGGGAAAAGGCCTGGGCCTCCCTGCGCGGGCTGATCGCCGGCTGGGGATTATCTTACTTTGTGCGCCTGGGGATCGGGTTCTTGCTGATGGCCCTCTGGTGGGTGTGGGTCTGGGCTGCTGGTACGTAACAGGGGCAGCCTGCAGGAAGAAACTCGCAGCACGGCCGGAATACGGCCGTGCTGTTTTTTACGGTTTGAAAAAGCTCATTCCAACGCCCATGCGGTCCAGCCCTTCAGAAGCCCAGTATTCCATCAACGTGGAGTCTGCTTCAAGGGCTCTGAACAGCGCCGGGATGGCGCGCCGGTCGCCGATATATGCCAGGGCGCGCACGGCGCGAATGCGGGCGGGATGGGAGCCACTCTCCAGCACTTCCAGCAGCTTGGGCACGGCCGGTTCGCCTGCAGCGATCAGCGCCTCTCTAGCCAGATCTGCGCACAGGGTGTCCGGATCGTCCAGTGCCGCACTCAGTGCCGGCACAGCTCTGGGGCTGCGCTGGCGCGCCAGGCCCAGGGCTGCACACTGCCGCAGGCTGGGATCCGGACTCTGCAGGGCCTCAATGAGGATCTCCACAGCCTGCGGGTCGTCAATTTCGGCCAGGGCGCGCAGAATCCACCAGCGGCGATCTACCGCACTGCTCGCATCCTCGTTTTCCCTCTGCCAGTGTTCGCGCAGGGCTTTCACTGCCGCCAGGCCGTGAGCCGCGAAAGCGGGGGCCGCTGCTTCCGCCTGTTCCTCGTCGCCGCTGAACAACTGCTCGAACAGGGTCTGGAGGGTTTCCATTTTGACTACTCAGCAGGAGGGGGGACGGGCAGATCCTTGACCTCAACCTCGCGCCACTTATCCCCTTCTTCAATCAACATCACAGGGATGTCATCACGAATGGGGTATTTACGCCCGCAGTCCTGGCAGACCAGCCACGATTCGGCGACATAATCCAGCAGGCCATCCCGTTCACGGACGCAGGCCGGGCAGCGCAGTATCTCGAGTAAGTCTTTACTGACCATTGAATTCTCCTGATAGTTTGTTTTGAAGCGATTGGCTCAGCAATCGAATCAGGGCAAAACAGTAAATGGAATTATACACAGAAAGAAACTGGCGGTGTTGGGTACCAACACCGCCAGTCAATCTGGTATGGATTATTCCGGCGGATCATCCCTCGCCGCGGTTCTTCGGAATTTTGGTGCCCGGGCCGTACTCGTACACAGCCTGCCAGGGGACATAATGAGTGACGAAATTGTCCTCCAGGTAGAGTTCCCCATTGCGGTAAACCCTGCGCACAATGCTTACGTCTGCACCTTCCACCTCGTAGTCCACCTTTTTAATCTCCCCTTTGGCCAGCTTGGGGTTTTCGTTGTAAACGGGTTCGGGGGGCGGTGTGACGTTCTTCAGCCCACTGGTGTGCCATTCCACCGTGCGACCGTCCGATGTGGAGTAAAACTTCCAGGTCAGGCTGACGTTGTCGTAGTAGGTCTCCATCAGGATGTAGTAGGGCGTATCGTTTTTGAACTTGAAATCAACGACGGGGACGAACACGGTCGCATCCAGGCCGGCCAGGCTGGGATCATACCCTCCCGAAGCGGTCTGTTCGTAGTACCCAACGCGGTAAGCGTGCGGGTACCTTTCCAGAATCGGATACCCGCCGAAGAAAGCGGTGCGGAAGAGCGTGGTGCTCACCTGGCAGACCCCACCGCCAACGCCTTCGATGGTGCGGTCGCCGTAGATGATTAATGCCTCGGCATAGCCGTTATCCAGGCTGATATCGCCCAGCACTTCTGCCATAGAAAAAGTGGCTCCGGGCGGGACGAGCACACCGTGGAAGCGCGATGCTGCGGTGTGAATATTCTGGATGCGGCTGGCGCCGGATCCGTAGAAATAGCTGGTATGGGAGCTGACCAGCTCGGTGATTCCCAGATCGGCTGCTCTGACATCATTGCCAAATTCAGGCTCCTGGTAGTTGACAACCAGCGAGATCGTATGCTCGCCGCTGGCGATGCCCTCATTGATCGCCTGGATGGAAGCGTCGATATTGAGCCTGCGCCCGATCTTAGCGCTCTGGATCACTTCCAGCTGGCGTGTATCGTCATTAAAAATGTAGCGTGCGTTTTCCGGGTCGCGAGCGATTTGCGGCGCCAGCCCCTGCAGGAACGGTTTGAGTTCTTCGGACTTGAAGCGCAGCTGAAGCTGGGCGCCTTCCTCGGTCTCAACCCGTTCCACGGCCAGCATGCTCGCCAGTTTTTCGGGCTCGAAGATCCACGGACCAGGGTCGCCCTCGCCGGCATCTGGTAAAGTGATGGTCAGCGGCTGGCTGAGGATTTTGCGCGCTGCCTCAGCCTGTGCGCTTACATCGGCCACCAGCGGGGGTGTTTCCGCCACGGCCACTCCCAGGATACCGTCCGAGAAACTGCGCAGCTGGTCTTGAAGCGGGGCCAGCGTAGCCGGTACATCAACGCGGAGCCCAACCTGGCCGGGCGTGGCAACCACCTCCAGCCCTCTGATCTCCAGGTTGGCTTCAATCGTGGGCTTGTTAATCTGCTCCGCAATCTGGTTCACATAGGCGTAGGCCCTGGATTCTTCGTATACGGCCAGCGGCGGCAGATCGATTCCGTAATACCAGGCCCTGAACTGCTGCAGGACACGGGTTACCGGGTCGCCCTGCCGGCCCACGCTGTAAGCGGCCAGCGCAGTAGCCTGAGAATCCAGATACATCCCCAGCTCGTTGGGGCGCGCGATCCATACTTGATCTCCATACAGGAAAACGATGCGGCCTTTCTGGGCGAACTGCAGCTCTTCCTGGATCCGCTCCGCGGCCTGGTCAGGTGTGAGCCCCGAAACGTCTACCCCGAAGACGGAAACGCCCGGGTAGATCGTGCCGTAATAAACCATACTGTAGCCAACGGCGATGGCGATGAGCAGCACGACGAACAGGATCACCCCGCCCGTCATGGTAAGCAGCAGCCGTATGAACGTCGCCGGAGCAGATGATGGAGAAGTCGATCGGGATGGAGACATGTTTACTTCCTGGACACCACTGATAAAACTACCGCGTACACTCCACTAAGATGGTTCCTGACATAAATACCAACAGGCCTGCAGCCAACCCCCTCTATGGCTCTATTAACCTTTCTCAGGCTATTGTACCAAATGTGCTCAGCGCAGTTTTCCTGTGCAGCATGCTGATAAGAAGACGTATAATCTGTAAAAGCCGTTCCTTTTAAATATGATGCCGGGAGGAGATTGTGGAGAAACTGAATCCGGCCAACCTGGGTCTGAGCACGCTGTTAAACCATGTCGAAGAGGGCAGTAATCCGCACAATGCCCATATTACCCCAATATACCAGACGTCGGTGTTCAGCTTTCCAGATTTGAAAACCGGTCTCGCCATCGAAAATGGCGAGCTGGATGGATATTACTACACGCGCTGTGGCAATCCCAACCACAGGCAGACGGCGCGCAAAATCGCCCTGCTGGAAGGCCTGGATTTGATCGGCGAGAACCCGCATGATCCTTACAGCGCAGTGGACGGGCTGGTGTTCTCCTCTGGCATGGCAGCCGTCACAGCCGGTATTCTGGGATGTGTGCGCGCCGGGGAAACCATCGTTGCGCAGCAGGCGCTGTACGGGCAGACCTTCACCTTTCTGAAGAGCCTGCAGGAGCGATTTGGAATCCACGTGGCATGGGTGAAAGACCTGTCGCCGGCGGGCTGGGAGGCGGCCCTGGCCGGCCATCCTACCGCCCGGCTGGTGTTTGCGGAGACACCGGTAAACCCTACCCTGGCGGTGATTGACCTGCGCCACCTGGCCGGTGCAGCCCACCGCTGCGGCTGCTGGCTGATGGTTGACAACACCTTTGCGACGCCCTACTGCCAGCGCCCCCTCAGCCTGGGTGCGGATGTGGTCGTCCACTCCACCACCAAGTATCTCTCCGGGCATGGTGTGGTGATTGGCGGCGCCCTGGTCAGCCGGCATGTAGACTTTATTTCCACGCGCGTACAGGAGAATCTGGAACTTTTTGGAGGATCGGCGAGTCCTTATGATAGCTGGCTTGTCAATCTGGGGCTCAAAACCTTCGAACTGCGTATGCAGCGCCACTGCGACAATGCGCAGGCTGTTGCGCGTTTTCTGGAAGCGCATCCGAAGGTGGAGCGAGTGTTCTATCCGGGCCTGGAAAGTCACCCGAATCATGCGGTTGCTGCAGCACAGATGCAAGGTGGCTTCGGTGGTATGCTGTCCTTTGAGTTGAAAGGCGGCTACCCGGCAGCCGCCAGATTGATGGACCGCCTGCAGGTGATCACGCTGGCCGTCAGCCTGGGAAACCTGGACAGCCTGATCCAGCACCCGGCCAGCATGACTCATTCGGACGTCCCTCGCATTGAACGGCTTGAGATGGGCATTGGTGATGGCCTGCTGCGGCTTTCGGTCGGGATCGAAAATATCGATGACCTGATCGCCGACCTGGATCACGCCCTGGCTTGATGCAGGTCAGGCAGCATTTTTTTCTGCAGGTCTGCTCAGATGCTGCTCTTGATAAGGGGTCTGATAAAGGGGTTTATATGGAAAAGCTCACCGGGAAAAAAACGTTCGGGATTCTGATCTTCTTGCTGCTGGCGCTTTCCATGGCCTGCTCCATTCCAACGCTGCCGCGCGCAACGCAAGATGTACCTCAGGTTCTGCCGGACCCTACACCCACTTCGCCCCCACCGACTCCGGCTGCCCCGCTGCCGCCGGCCCTGGTTGAGAGCGACCCGCCTCAGGGAGCAGAACTGGCGCTTGACCAGCCCATCACGCTCTACTTTAACCAGCCCATGGATCCGGACTCTGTGCAGCAGGCGCTCTCTGTGCCCGAAGGTGTGGAGGGAGAATGGGAGTGGCTTGACGACTACAGACTGCGCTTCACGCCGCTGCGCTCCTTCACACCGCAGGACGAACTGCGCATTGAGGTCGGCCCACAGGCGCGCGCCGCAAACGGGCTGGCGCTTGAAGAGCCCGTACAGGTATCCTTTCAAACCGCCGGCTTTTTAAGGCTGGCACATGCCCTGCCATCGCCCGATGCCCAGGATGTCGACCCGACCTCGGCTATTGTCGCCGCCTTTGACCACCCGGTGGTGCCGCTGGGGGTCAGTTCGGAAGATCTCCCTGCAGCACTGCAGATTGAACCTGAGACGGCCGGCAGCGGCGAATGGATCAACACGAGCACCTATGTCTTTTATCCCGAGCCGGCGCTCATGGGTGGGGTCTCGTATACCGTGCGCGTTTCGCCAGACCTCACAAGCGCCGCCGGCGCGCCGCTGGATGGAACCCTGGAATGGAGCTTTTCTACCGCCCGGCCGGTTATTTCCTCGGTCTCTCCGGTTCCTGGAGCCAGCGCCGTGCGCCTGGACACGGAGATCGTGCTGACCTTTAACCAGCCGATGGATCCAGCCAGTGTGGAAGCCGGGCTTTTGCTGACCGGGCCCGGTGGGGAGCCTGTATCGGGAACCAGTGCCTGGAACGAGGAGTACACGCAGCTCACCTTCACGCCGTCTGCGCTGCTGGGGCGTGACAGCACCTATCATCTGACTCTGGGCAGCAGTGCTCTGGGGGTAGGGGGAACACCCCTGAGCGAGCCGCTCGACCTCACCTTTCAGACGGTGGGCGCACTGGCGATCACTTCCAGCAGTCCGCCGCAGGGAGGGCAGTCGGAATACTACGCAGGGGTAAGCCTGACTTTTTCCGCCCCAATCAACACTCAGGACCTGCTGTCGAAGGTGACCGTCATCCCTGCAGTCCCCAACCTGGATTACTTCTGGAATGAAGATGAGCGCACGCTTTTCCTTTACGGCGATTTTTCCCCGAGCGCAACTTACGGCCTGCGTATCGACCCCTCACTGGAAGACCCCTGGGGAGGAGCGCTGGGCAGTGAATACACCCTGCTGTTCCATACGGCACCGCTGCCCCCCGGTTTGACAGGCACAACTGGCACCAATACGGTGTTTCTCACCCCGAACGACAACAGTATTTCCATGCAGGCCACCAATGTCAGCAGCATCACGCTCGAACTGGCCGGGCTGCCGCTGGATGATCTCCTGCGCATGGCCGGTTCGGGAGGCTTTGAGATCCTGCGCACGTATTTTCCGGAAGGGGCCACTACCTGGAGTCAGACACTGGACCTGCCGCCAGACCGCAGCCAGGTTGTGCCGGTCTACCTGACTCCTGACCGGCAGCCGCTGGCGCCGGGCCTGTATTTTCTGCGCTTTATCCTGCCTCCCGAAGCAGGTGAAATTACGCCGTATATCCTGGTAGTTGGCAACACGCACATTACATTCAAGCTCAGTGCCGAAGCTGCGCTGGTGTGGGCTGTGGATCTGCGCAGCAAACAGCCGCTGGCCGATGCGCCGGTCACCCTGTACAGGGAGGACGGCACCACCCTGGCCGAAGGCCGGACAGACGCGGATGGAGTTTTCAAAACCTCCATCCCGGTTCAGGAAGAACTTTTCGAAAACTATTTCGCGGTCGTTGGCCAGCCTGGCTCTGAGGAATTTGGTCTGGCTGCACTGAACTGGGAGCAGGGGATTGCCAGCTGGCAGTTCAACCTGCCCACGTATCTGGCCGGCCCGCATCTCCAGGCTTATTTGTACTCCGACCGTCCTATATACCGCCCGGGGCAGACCGTCTATTTCCGCGCCGTTGTGCGCAGGGCTTACAACGGGCGTTATGAGCTGCCCGATACCGGTGCACTGAAGCTGGAACTGACCGATGAGCGCGGACAGATCCTGGAAACATTCAATTTATCGCTTTCCGCCTTTGGAACTGCCCACGGGCAGATCAACCTGCCTGAATCGATACAGCCCGGAACATATTCGCTGCACAGCCCGGAGATCGACCTTGCTTATCTCAGTTTCCAGGTGGCAGAGTACCGTAAGCCGGAGATCGACCTGCGTGTGTCTTTTGCAGAAGAACAGGCTGCCGCTGGAGAACCGCTCACTGCCGCCGTTTACGCCAGATACTTTTTTGACGCCCCTGCTGGCAGCCTGCCGCTGCGCTGGTCCCTGTATGCTCGCGATTCTTACTTCGCTTTGCCTGGCTATCAGGTGGGCCCCCTGGATTTGAGCTGGCTTTCGGCAAATGAAATCTTCTTTTTCCCCGATTCGCTCGGCGAACTGGTGATGGAGGGCGAAGGGCAGACCGCCCCGGATGGGACCTTCTTCCTGGAACTGCCGACCGGACCATCTCAACAGCGCCGGCGCTATACCCTCGAGGTGACTATCCAGGATGAGAGCGGGCAGCCGGTCTCCGGCCGTTCGACGATCGAGGTGAACCCCAGCGATTTCTATATCGGGCTGAAGCCCGATTCCTGGACCGCCCAGGCAGGTGAAATGGCAAGCTTTGAAGTGCAGCTTGTCAACTGGGATCAGTCCCCGGCCGGGGCGCAGGATCTGCGCGCGGTGTATCAGAAAGTCACCTGGCGTCGAGACGATGTGGCCAATACGGTGATGACAGCTCCCAGCTATACGACGGAATATACCCCGGTTGCCAGCACGGATTTTCGAACCAACGAACAGGGACAGGCGCGTCTGGCGTTCGTTCCACCGGAACCCGGTTCCTACCAGATCACCGTGGAAGGCGGCGGGGCGCGCACCGACATTCTCTTCTGGGTCAGCGGCGAGGGGCAGGCGTTATGGCCCAGCCTGCCGAACCAGCGTCTGCGCCTGACCGCCGACCAGGATACCTACCGGCCGGGCGATACGGCCCAGATCTTTATTCCCAACCCCTTTGAGGAGGGAGCCACTGCTCTGATCTCGATCGAACGCGGCACGCTGCTGCGCCACGAGGTCCTGCCGGTGACCGGCAGCGGACTGGACTATGCCCTGCCGCTCAGCAGCGAGGATGCTCCCAATATCTTCGTCTCGATTACCCTGCTGAGCGCGGCCGAAGGCCAGCTCGATTTTCGGAAAGGGTATATCGAACTGCTGGTGGAGCCAGTCGAACAGTCCCTGAACGTGACGGTGACCAGCCAGCCGGAGCGCACCGGGCCGGGAGGCGAGGTCAGCTTTGAGATCCAGGTGACAGATGCGGACGGCAACCCCGTGCAGGGAGAGTTCTCACTGGCTGTGGTCGACCAGGCAGTTCTGGCTCTGGCCGATCCCAACTCGGAGGATATCCTGCCGGCTTTCTATGATGAGCAGCCGCTGGGCGTGCGCACCGGGGTGGCGCTGGCTGCTTACGGCAACCGCCTGACCTACCAGCCGCCCGGCCGGGGAGGCGGGGGCGGAGGCACCCCTGGCCCTGCTCCAGTTGTCCGCCAGGAGTTCCCCGATACCGCCTTCTGGTCGGCGGAAGTGGTCACGGATGAGGACGGTCGTGCGCAGGTCAGCCTGACCCTTCCGGACAATCTCACAACATGGCATGTCGAAGTGCGTGGGGTGACCAGCGACACACGCGTCGGTCAGGCGGAGACCCGGGTGATCACCACCCAGCCGTTAATCGTCAGGCCGGTGGCGCCGCGCTTTGTGGTCACCGGGGATCGGATTCAACTGGGCGCGGTAGTCCAGAACAACACCGCAGACACGCTGGATGTCAGCGTCAACCTGCGGGCCACCGGGATTACCCTGGATGAAGCCAGCGTGCAGCAGGTGACGGTGGGAGCCGGTGACAGCGCGCGCGTGGACTGGTGGGGAACCGTGCAGGACGTGGGCGAGGTCGATCTGGTGTTCAATGCACAGGCGGGCGATTTGAGTGACACCGTCCGTCCGGCCGGAGGGATGATCCCTGTGCTGCAGTACACGGCCGGACAGACGTTCCGCACTGCCGGCGTCCTTGATGAGGGTGGAGAAGTAGTCGAGCTGGTTAGCCTGCCGCAGTCTTTTGATATTCTGCAGGCGAACAGTGAACTGCAGGTACAGCTTTCACCTTCGCTGACTGCCGTGCTGCTGGACAGCCTGGAGGCGCTGGAGCGCTTCCCGTATGAGAGTACCGAACTGACCATTGCGCAGCTCCTGCCCAACATCGAGTCTCTCCGCCTGCTCGAGGCGCACCAGCTCGGAAGCGCAGACCAGCGGGCGCGTCTGAGCAGCAGCGTCGATGATGGGCTGCGCAGGCTGGTTTCACGCCAGAATTTTGACGGCGGCTGGGGCTGGTGGCCGGGCGGAGAGAGTGACCCTTATATCACTGCCAGTGCCATTTTTGCGCTCTCCAGGGCTAAGGAAGCCGGGCTGGACGTGCCACCCTTCACCCTGTCCAGCGCAGCAGATTACCTGCTCCAGCGCATCCGTCCGCCGCAGGATGATTCTGAAGTCTGGGAACTGGACCGGCTGGCCTTTGAACTGTTTGCTCTGGCAAACGCTGGAATTGTAGGCTCAGGCAGCGAGGAAGAGGCTGTGGCCGATGCCCTGTATGAAGAGCGAGACCGTCTCAGCCCCTGGGCGAATGCGTTCCTGGCGCTGACCTTTGAACGGATCACACCAGGCACCGCGCAGGCCGGCACCCTGCTTTCCGATCTCGGTTCACAGGCTGTGCGCTCGGCCACCGGCGCCCACTGGGAAGCTCAGGACAGCCTCTCCGAACGCCGTCACATGATGACAACGCTCTCGAACAGCGCCATCGTTCTTTACGCCCTTGCACGGCAGGATCCCGGCTCTCCGCTGGTGGCCGATGCACTCCGATATTTAATGTCTAACCGCCAGGCGGACGGCGCCTGGATCTCGTCGCACAGCACAGCGTGGACCCTGATGGCGCTGGCCGAGGTGATCCGCGGCACCGGCGAGCTGGGCGGCGACTTTGCTTTCTCTGCATCGTTGAATGGCTCGATTCTGGCCAGCGGCGAGGCCGCCGGGCCGGGCGCTTCGAACCCGGTGCAGTCGGCAGCAGGGCTGGGCAGCCTGCGGTCCGACCTGCCTAACACGTTGAGCATCGCGCGCGAGGACGGTTCGGGCAGGCTGTACTACAGCGCAGAACTGTTCGTCAGCCGCCCGGTGGAAGACCTGCCGGCGCTCTCTCAGGGGATCAGCGTGTCGCGCCTCTACTATCCGGTTGGCGAAGCCTGTGGAAGGGAATGTGCGCCCATTCAGGAGGTGCAGGCGGGCGATCTGGTGGAGGTGCGCATCTCGCTGACCCTGCCACAGGATGTCTATTACCTGGTGCTTGAGGATTACATCCCGGCAGGCGCCGAAATCTTAAACGCCAGCCTGAAGACCAGCCAGCTGGGCGCGCTGGAACCCAGCCCCGGGGAACTGCGGCCGCTGTACGACCCGCGCGATCCATTCGCCGATGGCTGGGGGTGGTGGCTGTTCCAGGACCCGCAGGTGTATGACGATCATATCGCCTGGGGCGTGGATTATCTGCCGGCCGGGTCCTATGAGCTGACTTATACCCTGGTCACCCTGCAGGCCGGCGATTTCCGTGTGCTGCCCGCGCAGGCCCATCAACTGTACTTCCCCGAGGTGCAGGGCCGCAGCGAGGGCACGCTGTTCACCATCCTGCCCTGATAAGCGGCTATCCGGCGTCGACCACGGTGCCGGTGCTGCTGGTGGGGCTTCCGATCAGGGCGCTGTCGATTTCGATGGTCTCCGCGTAGATCAACCGCCGGGGTTGGGCGCGTGTTCTGCCGTCTCCCTCCCCGGTGGATGTGGAGCGGCTCGGGGAGAAAACTTCATATTCGCAGATTAACAGCCGGTACTGGCCGGGGTCGGGCAGGCTGGCGAGGTTCACGGTGCCCGTCCAGCGCACCAGTCCGCCGGGATCGCTGAAGGGCTGGGGTTGGATCGCCGCTGCCTCTTCCGGCGCATCCTCCCAGCCGAGGTCCGTTGGTATGTCCGGGATGCGCTGCTGCAGGGTAACGGTAACCCGTGTGGGCGGGTGCACGCTCAAATCCGGGGCCGGCCCGTTCGGCGCCGGTCCGCTGATGGTCAGCTTCAGGCGCCGGGGATGGTAAGGGTCGGCCGTCAGCACTGCCGAGCGCTCGGGCGTGAGCTGGGCATAGTCGGCCAGGACCACCGGCGAAAGCTTCGCATCCGGAAGCGCGCAGGGCTGGTAGCGGGCCAGCGCCAGGCGGATAAATGTGTTGTAAGCCGGGCTGTCGATCACCAGGTCGCAGAACCATTTCTGGCGGTCCTCGTCAAAGCTGACCGGAAAAGCGGCCGCCACAACGCAGCCCGGGGCCCTGCCGGGCAAACTCAGCCTGTCTTCGACCACCGGCGCGGTAGGAAACTGGTACGCCAGAGGAACGCCGGTCACCCTGTCGGTTTGCCAGATAGGGTCCCCGCCCCACTGGGTGATGTAAGGTTTCCAGCGCTCCCGGTCATCCAGAGAACCATTACTGTAATCGTAGAGCACCCCCCCCAGCATCTCCCCCTCTCCTGAAGAGAACCAGGGCCGGTCCAGATAAACGCGCAGACCGCCGCCAAAGCGCACGCTGCGTTTCATGTTCGTCTCCGTCTGGCGCTGCCATCCAAAAGTGGGGATGACATAATCGACGAATGGCGGTGCAGGACGGGATGAGGCAGGGACGTGGACGCTCACGACCGGGCTGGTGCGGGTAAAGTCCAGCTCCTGGTCCTGCGGGAAATACTCCTGAAAGCGAGATACTGCCCGGGCGTGGTAGTGTACACGGTGATATTTTGTGTCGTTGAAGAAGTGGCGCGGCGCCGCATTTCCGGCGATCACCACACCGCTTTTCAGGTTGCCCAGTTGATCTCCATCGCGCACAAAACACAGCAGGTCGTGATCAGCATCATAATAGGCGAGTCTCCGGTAGTTGGACGTACCCTCGCCGGTGGCAATGTATCCTTCTGCAGCGCCGGGGACCGGAATTTCTTCGACCAGCGCCGTGTTGTGCTGCCGGTACTCCTGATCGGCCTGGCGGGGCTGGCTGATATCGTCCAGCGGGTCACTCCATTCGGCCAGCAGGTCCAGTTTTCCGGTGCTGGCCGCGTGCAGCTTGAGGCCGCCCAGCAGGTAGGACTCCGGCGAATCGGGTTTGCGCCAGGCGGTGATGATATCCAGTTCACCCCCGGCGGTCGGACTGGATTCGGGAACGGTCTGCAGTACGCTGGGGTCGGGGTGGTATTTCTCGTCCACGGAACCCCAGGGAGCCAGCGACCCGTAAGGCTTGTGCTGTACGGAAATGGCGGTGAAAACGGGACGACCGACCGGCTGCTGGACGGCGTGGACCAGCGTCAGCAGGCGCGGCGGGGTGATCATCCAGTGGCCGCCTTCCAGCGCGCGCTGCAGCAGGTGGGCGATCTTTTCGCTGTCCAGCTCCGGGTTTGCAACGGGCGATTCCGGCTGCTGCACGGTGATCTGATCAATATACTCGCGCAGCCACTGCCATACCCCCATGCGCTTTAAGTCGTCGGCGAATAAAAAGCTGCTGAGAGGCACCACGGTCTGTGCGGCTTTGGGTAAATAGACGGTCAGCACCCGGTTCTGAGGGTCCCAGTGCGGGGTTTGCTCGCCGTCTGCCAGGGCCAGGCGGAACGGCCGGAGCTGCTGCCAGTCCCCCTCGCCGCCAAAGCTGACCAGCGTGGCCGAACCGGCGCGCGGGTTGGCGCTGGACAGCGGCTCGTAGGCCACAGGTGCTTCAGCGCCCGGACTTGGCTCCACGCTGGCCAGAGAACCTTCGGGAGCGCCAGGGAGATCGCGCAGCGCCGCGCCGCGCGCCAGAACATCGGGCAGGTAGGGCAGTGTATCGAGGGTTTCTTCTCCCTGCAGGGGGAACTGCTGCATCTGCCCGGCCACCTCCACTTCTACATGGTTCAATCGGCCCTGATCTCGTTCGCCGATCAGCTGGTACATGGCCGGGCTGTTCACCAGCTTTCCCGAGGCATCGTCAAACATACCCAGCCGCTCGCCTGTTTCGACGCTGGTGCTGGGCGGGACGATAAAGCGGTCGGAGGCGGTTAAATCTGCCGGAGCTGTGTCCTGGGACGGGTCGCTGTTGTAGGTGCGGATCACCAGGCGCTCGAGCTGCGAACCCGGTTCTGTGACCGCCCGTGTGTCACGCAGCACGACCTGCGGCGGGGCCACCGGTTCGAAGCGCAGATAAGGGATGCCTTCCAGGCTGCGGGGCAGGCCCGCCAGATTGGCCAGCAGAGCCGCCAGTGGGGAATCGTGCTCCAGGCTGTTACCGCACAGGTCCACGGCGCGCAGCCGCAGCCGGTAGCGGCGGCCAAACCGCAGCGCAGGGAGCGCCCCCCGGACGGCTGTGTAATGGGTCGTCATTTTGAACGGCGTCGCCGGTTCGTTGGGGGGATGGGCGGGATCCTCCTCGAGAGCCTTATCGGGGTCGGGATCGCGCGACAGCGTCTTGCCCGGGAAGGGGACGCTCAGGCTCCAGCCTGCCCAGCGGGCGAGCGATTCGTTCAGATACAGGTCGTCGGGAGGCGGGTTCTCGGGGTCCGGGGCAGCCTGGCCGGCGGCCAGTTCGACAAAACCTTCTTCATGCAGGCTGTTAAAGGTCTGTTCTCCAATCTGGTACACCGCATCGCGCAGGTGCAGGGAGTGCCAGGCAAGGGTAGCTGAGTCCCAGATATCCATGCGGTAGCCCTGCACCAGGTCTTCAATAAAAAACGGCCTTGCGAGTGCACTGCTGCTTTCGAGCTGCTGGTTGAACTGCCTGTTTTCACTCAGCCTGTGCAGCAGACCCAGCGCACGCCCGTCCGCAAACAGGGAGAAACCGCCTGACCGCAGGGAGGGGAGAGTGGTGGTCTCGTCAAAAACTTCAGGATGGTCCGGCGCAGACATTGCCGGCCGGTCTGCCTGCCAGGACTCGGCCAGCAAAATGGTCTTGTGCATTCCGCTCTCGACATCCACCTGAGCCAGCCCGTAGCGGGCGGGATCCAGGTTGAGCAGGCCGAAGACCTCCAGATCGGTCAGCCCCGCGCCCAGGATGCCCGGCGCCGTGGTGAAGACATTCCATGGATCCGGACCGCCGGCCGAAAAATAGAGGTAGGCGGTTTCCAGTGGAGACAGATTAGGAACCGTCAGAGTCTGGATCTCCCAGCTCTGGCCGGGAAGATCCACTACCGCCAGCCTGCCTGGAGTGGTCAGAGCGGTCTCGGCCACGAAATCGACTGGAAGTTGAAAGTCGAACACCAGGCCCAGAGCACGCAGCAGCCGGGGGTAAGTATTCAATGAACTCAGCGCCTGGTGAAAGTCGATCAGTTCGTCGAAATCCGGCGGGTTTTCGGCCACCGGCGCACCCTGAGGCATGTGCGAATACACGGCAAACTGGGTGGCGACAAACTGTTTGAGGTTTTTCGCTGCGGTGGTGCCCGCTGCGGGGACATTTTTCAGGGTTCCGTCCTCGTTCAACTGCTCCAGGTTAAAGCGGGGCGGCCGGAACCGTGCTGCGGATCTGAACAGTGCGAACCCGGAACGGTAGGTGTCGCGCAGCCTTTCCCCCCGCTCCTCGCTCCAGTTGACTTCCAGCCCGGACAGCAGACTGCGGATGAACCTCCGGTTGGCCGCTTCCTGGCGCCCTTCAATGTCCGCAGGCGTACGGTCAGGCAGCCCTAGAGTGACACCTGCCTGCTGGTAAATGGATTTCAGGGTCGAAAGCGCCAGGCGCACCGGATAGGAGAAAACGGTGCGCTCTGAATAATCATCAAAGCTGTGCGGCCGGACGAACGTATCCTCATTGAACATCTCCCTCCACAGGGCCGGCCGCAGGGGCTCCGCAGCGATGTTCAGATCCAGGGTATCGCCCTGGCAGCGAAAGGTGAGCTTTAATCCCTGATCTTTAAGTTTCTGAGTCCAGTTTAACCAGTCGGGGAATTCACCCAGTCGCGTGCCGCCCTGCAGGCGGGGGGAAACCAGGACGGACACCGCACAGGTGGTTGGATTAACCTGGATTGCTCGGGGCATAACGGTAAAAAGGATGGTTTGCTGAGCCATAGCAGCCTTCACTTTCTTATGAAACCCGGAAGAAAATACCGCTTCACGACAGACAGGCAGCCCGGGCTAGGCAAACGCCCCGGCATAGGTGTCCCAGACTGCGGGCGTATCAAACGCCTCCAGAAAGGTGGGGTCTCCGCTGGAGCCACCGAAGCGTTTTTCGACGGTGATCTCTACAGATTTGCTGAAAAAGGCGACCTCCACCTTCACCGTCAGGGTGGCCCGGCCAGAGGCGGCATTTTTCGCTGCCTCATAGGAGAAGACCAGATAAAACTCCAGCGAGACGGATATCAGGCCCAGCACCGAGAGCTCACCGCCCATGCGCAGGTAGCCGGCCAGGGTCGCGGCGTCGACCTCCACGCCATCGATCATGCGCCGCTGAACAGAGAAGTAAATCCCGGCCATCATGTATACGCCGCCGCTGGCAACCCCCAGATCGATCGATGCGCTGGCGCCGAACTCCAGGGCCGCCTCCAGCATTTTGATGCCCAGCGTGTCAATCTGCAGGTGGAAGAACCCCCCGCCTCCAAAGATCATCACGGTCAGGTTGAACGGGCGCTCACGGCTGGAAAAGCTGAAATCAAACGTGGGTTTGCCGTCCAGAAAGGGGAGCTCCAGAAAAGCGCCCAGGGTAATATCGCGCAGGGCGAACACCCCTACAGCCACCGGAGGCAGCCCCAGGCTGAAGCCTGCTTTAACCCGGCTGGCGTTGATATCCAGGCTGGGGCCGTCGCCAAACAGGTCCGGCGGGATGCTCTTGCGCAGCTCTTCGACGAACTGCAGGTCTTCCATAAAGCGCACCGGTGTGCTGGGGTCCAGCTCCACAGCCACCGACAGCTTTTTACCTGTCTCTGTATGGAAGGCGAAGCGGATAAACAGCACTTCTACCACGTGCAGAAGTTCCAGGCGGAAATTCGTCAGGCTGCCGTCCATGACCGCCGCACCAGGATCAGGCGCGCCCGAAGGGGGGATTTCGATGACTTTCTCAACCCGCCCGTGCACTTCCAGTTTTGCACTGGAGCCGTTTTTGTTCGGGTGAAAAGTGATGATGCCGAGGTTCAATTCTTTAAGCCCGGGCTCCCAGTCCAGCGTTGTGATCAGCTTAATTTTTTCATTGGGCGGCGGGGTGGCGATCACTTCTTTTTGCAGCTGGACCCTGGGGGCACCGGCGCTCATGGTCAGGGGCTCGAGCAGATCTGCGAGGGACAGCGTGCCGAACAGTTTGGCCGCATCGCGCACTTCATCGAAAAAATTGTCGGGGTCGAAAATGTCGGCGGCCGCGTTGGTGAGATCTCCCGCCAGGGGACCGAGCTGGCTGGTCAGGCCTGAGATGGCCAGATGGGGCGTGGCGAAGCCCCCGGCCTGATCGGCGCTGAATTCAGAGACCAGTTGAGCAGCATTGAGCACGCCTGGAGAGACCTCTTCGACAACCCTGGCAAACAGCCCCGTCGTGTTACCGGGGCTGGCGTTGAGATATGGATCCGCATAGGCAATTTGAGTCTCTGCCGGTGCGCCCAGGAGCGCTTCCACAGCCGGCAGATTGACCCTGGCTTTGAACAACCGTGGGAGAAACCCGCCAAACTCCTTGTTCACCGGGGCGCTGTGCGTGGTGAAGTACAGCGCAGTGGTGTCCAGCGTGGTGTTTTCAGAGGCGCCGTTTGCCGGGGCGTAGCTCAACTTCTGCCCGGGGACAGCACAGGCGCGCGCTTCTCCGCTGGCCGCGTAGGCGGCGGCCACTACATCGCGGTGTCCCTCTCCAAAGGGCACAAAGATCAGCGATGCATTGAAGTCGATCTTGTGGCCGTTCCAGTCCTCCGCCTCGGCATGAAATTTGAAATCGTCTTCTGGCTCGTTGCCATCTCCCAACCGCACCCAGAACGAGTAGGTGCTTCCCGGGATGAGGCTGCCGTCTTCGGGGTTGGCGATATCGGGCGTCACCACTGTTGTCAGGCGGACAGCCTTCAGTGGAAGGCCGCGCCCCTCATCCTCTAAATGGTTCTTAATTTCGGGGCTTGCGTAGTCGCGCAGCGGCTTGCGCACAACGATGAACATGCGCTGGACCAGGTAGGCCAGGGTGTGGAAAAGCCCATCCGGACCGGGGACATCCTTGATCTTCCGTTCGGTGACTTTGATCAGGGAGGCCCGGTGGCCAAAGGGGTACAGATGGCCTTCGTAGACGATGCGAACGTAGTGATCTCTTCCCTGGGTGGCGTTGTGCGTCCATTCCGAAATGTTGAGCAGGTCTCCGGTGGTCCCAAGCAGGGGCGGCCAGAGGATAACGCTGGTATCCGGGAAAAGCATTTCTCGGGCCTCAGGCAGCGTGATGTCCAGGTTCTGCGGCTGTTCAACGGCTTCCGAACCGGAGACCGGGCTTTCTGAAGAAAAGGCAGCGCCTTCCCGGGGCTCTTCTGAGGGGGGGCCAGATACAGGCGGATTTTCGATCTCCTCCCTGCCGGGATTGTGAGAACCGGTGAGCGGCCTGACCCGGATGAGATCATCGATATAGGATTTCCAGGTGCGGCCGTCCTGCCGGACCACGAGAAAAGAGCGGAAGGGAGCCGGCGGGTCCCAGGCGCCGCGCGAGCGCAGCCATGCACCCAGGCTGGAGAGCATGAATTTCTCTGCATAGAACGGCTGGGGGATGTACGAGGTCAGATCGTCTTTGTCCCGCACATAACCGTGAAATGCCGAGGTCAGCACCACGAGTTCGTGGCGGTCGCTGGGCGTCATGGGGGTGAGCACGCCCATGTCGCTGTCCGGCGCGCCAAATTTTGGCGGGTCGTCGGCTGTGAACTTATCTGCGTTGAAATCGGGAGACCAGATGGCGCGCAGCGGCGCGGTCTGCTGGCGGGAAAGCTCGATGATTTCCCCCTCTTCGTCCTTTAGCACCAGGCGCGTATGCCACAGGCCTGTAAATCCCCGGTGAGTGACCGGCTGCAGCGGATGGCGCCACGCGGCCGCCTGGTTGGGGGAGATGATCAGGCGGTAGGGCATTTCAATGGCCGTCTCCAGCCGGCCGGGCCGCTGAATATCCGGCGCGTTCTGGCGCTCTTCATAGGTAGGGGCCGGCGGAACGGCCGCCAGCGGGGTAAGGTTCGGTTCGAAAGATTCCCAGTTCAGCAGGCTCTCGACTTGAAACGGGATGCGGAACATGGCGCCGGCAGGAAAGCGGAACACCAGCCGGCTGGGGCCGCCCAGGCGCGACTTCACCGGTGGGACAGGGGTTGACCCGGGGGGCGGGTTGGGGTTAAAAGGCTTGCTTTCCTCGCCCGGCGGCGGGCTGAGGGGAGAAGACTCGAAAAAAGCCTGTTCTGTAATGGTCTGTGGGGGAAAGGTGTAGATGAGAAAAGAGGGGCGCTGCGGTTCGTCGGGCGCCAGAGCCGGGTCATCCGGCTGGCTGGGATCGAGGCGCATATTGACCGCTTCAATGTGCAGGCACAGTAAATCAGCCGGCCGGAGGAGGTTAAATTCAATAGCCATCGCCTGGCCCCCTTTCGTGCTAAATACAGAAGAGCCAGCCTGATTCGATTTGAGTCAGGCCGGCGGGATAAGGAAAGTGCCGGCCAGCGATGAGGGTGGATGATATGCCGTTTGATCGGTGTTATTAAGTGAGGTTTATTCTCGCAATGAGAATCTCGCCTGTATCTATCATAGCAAAAAGATCGAATTAGTCAACAAAGAGCGCGTTAAGAGAAAACGCCTGGAGGATAGTCAAGGCGTGAAAAGCGGCTGTATCAACCTGCAGCCGGTCGGGCTAGCGCGGCAGATTGGGAAGCTGCCAGTTGATCTCCGGCAGGCCGGCTTCGCGCAGCGCGGCGTTGGCCCGCGAGAAAGGCCGGCTTCCGAAGAAGCCGTAGGAGGCCGAGTACGGAGAGGGATGGGCAGACTGGATAATGACATGCCGGCTGGTGTCCACCAGTTCGGCCTTGCGGCGCGCCGCGTTGCCCCACAGAATGAAAACGACACGCTCCTGGCGTTTGTTCACCGCCCTGAACACGGCATCGGTGAACTGCTCCCAGCCTTTGCCCTGGTGTGAGTTGGCCTGTCCGGCACGTACGGTCAGCACTGTGTTGAGTAAGAGCACACCCTGGCGCGCCCAGGGCACCAGGCAGCCGTGATCGGGTGGTGTAGCACCGACGTCTGCCTGCAGCTCGGCAAAGATATTTTTTAACGAAGGGGGCAGCGGCACGCGCGGACGAACGGAAAAACTGCAGCCATGGGCCTGGTTAGGGCCGTGATAAGGATCCTGTCCGAGGATCAACAGCCGTACGATTTCATAGGGTGTGTATTCCAGGGCGGAGAAGATTTCGGATTCGCGCGGGTAGATTGTATAGCGCTGTTTCTCAGCTTCTAAAAATGCCATCAGGTTTTTAAAGTAGGGTTTTTCCAGTTCGTCTCCTACCACTTTTTGCCAGCTTTCAGGTAGCTTCAGTTCCATTTCAGCACTCCTGCTCTATGGATAAAAGTTGATCTGCTCACGTTCCGTACTTAAAAATGGCAGCCGTTCGGCAGCTTTCAACCGGGTAGCGGCCGGCGGCGGTTTCGTCCGAAAGGACCACACCCTGGTAGCCGGCAGCCAGGGCATCGTACAGGCCACAAATTTCGGCGCGAGTTGGTGAAGGGTTCTCGACCATGTGCTCGAAAACCTGTCCGGCGAGCAGTACAGGGACCTGTATCTCCGGCAGCAGGCCGGTGAAGCGGCTTACGGCCTCAGCCATGGATCGCAGGCCCAGCTCGGCGCCCAGGTCTCCTCTGCAGAGCCACAGTTCATCGGCTGAGGCGGCGATTGCCAGCGCTTCTTCCACGGAAGGGCCGCGTTCAATCTTGGCGGTCAGATATGCTGAAGCGCCAATAAAGGATCGGTAGCGCCCCATCTCAGCGCCGTCTTTCACGTAAGATATGGCATAACGGACGAAGCCATAGGGACGCGCCAGTTCCAGCACGGCCTGGTCGCTGGCGCGCAGTGTTTCGATGCGGTAATCGGAGGCGTAAAAAGTAATTCCCTTGCGGGGCCGGATGACCCCACCCTCCACGATATCGGCCAGGATGCAGTCCGGCTGAATCGATCTGACCTGCAGGTGAATACGGGCGTCGTCTAGGTACAGATCGGCTGCTGAGATGCGGGCTGCGCTGAAAAAGTCGGGATGCGGTACCGGCAGCTTACCCGGGCGGTCGAATGATGCGGCCGGCAGGATCTGCACCTGCTGGCCGCGAATCAGCTCGAACGGGGGGAACTGGCCCAGCCGCCATTTGCTGCCCTGCAGGTCGAGGACCACAGGGATCTGGACCTTCTCCTGAAGGAAGAAGTCCTGCAGGTCCTGCAGCCACTGCTGCAGCTGCTTTGTAGAAAGATGTGAGGTGTTCAGACGGAACGCGGTCACCCCGGCCTGGATCATGTCGTTCCAGACAGATGGTCTGCTGCTGCCCGGCCCCAGCGTGGCGACGATTTGATAATTCATATTCTGCAATTATATCCACTGGGAAGTGGTTCACCAGCCTGACGGACAGGTAGAATTCCCTTGTAAAGAGTATCTGGAAAATATTATGACAGAAGAGGTAAAGTTTTGCCATAACTATCACGAATAATCATAACGAAGTAGAAAACCATTTCAACTTTTCTCATCCGGAGACGCTGGGGCCCGCCAGCGCGGTACGGCGGCCGGTTCTCGTTAATGAGGTAGAAGCGCTCGCAAAGCTGGTGGTGGTCGAGCCTGTTAAAGCCGGCCGGGTGCAGCCATCGGGCTTGAGCAGGATGTGGGGAAGAAATGCTGTACGAGACCAAACAGGAAACAAGCTGCTCGCAGCCGCCCACAGCCGTTTACCAGACGGCTTTGAAAGCGGTCGAAAGCAGAGTGCTGCGCGATAACCCGTAGAGCGGCGAGCTTGAAGCCAGCCTCGATAAGTAAATTCTGGGGCGCATCCCTGGTGGCCCGGGTGAACAGCGGGAACGGGGACGCCATCGCCCTGGTGGTCAAAGCTTATTCCGTCGACGCGGTGGGGCGCAAGCTGATCTCTGGCGCCCGAAAAGGGGTTACCCGGACTGTTCTGACCGGTTTTTTGCCTACGTGGAACACCGCTCAGAGAAGCAGGAATGAATTTCTGAATAAATGTGCCTGGCTTGCGGCTCCCGTCCTTAAAGAATAAGGCGGAGTTGAATTTTTTAAGCTAAAAGGCAGCATAAGGTGCTTGACTCGCCTTTTGAACTGCACTATACTTGTTTATAGTGGTATAGACCAGTAAGGACAACCTTTAGGGGAACCTGATGCTGCTCCGCCGCGACGCTCCTGAACCACTTTACATCCAGATCAAAGAATACCTGATCAACGAAATTAAAGCGGGCACTTTCCAGCCAGATCAGCGCATTCCTTCTGAACGTGAACTCTCCGAGCAGTTCAAGGTGGGGCGTATGACTGTCCGCCAGGCTTTGCTTGAACTGGCGCACGAGGGGAAAATCTATACCCGTATGGGAAAGGGTACTTTCGTTCAGGCGCCCAAAATCGACCAGCAGCTGCGCTCGCTGACCGGCTTCAGCGAGGATGTGCGCCAGCGCGGAGGGCATCCTTCCAGCCGCGTTCTGGAAGCAAAGGTGATCCCTGCATCCCGGACGGTCGCACGTGCTCTGCGCCTCGTTGAGGGGGACCAGATAATTTTTCTCTCACGTTTGCGCCTTTCCGACGGGGTCCCTCTGGCCCTGGAGTCGGCACACCTCCCTCATGCACAGTTTCCAGACCTGCTTGAGCACAACTTCGAGGTCGAATCGCTCTACGAAGTGCTGAAGAACGATTACGGGATCAACCTGGTTCAGGCGGAGCAGACGATCGAAGCCGCGCTGGCCACACCTGCCGAAATCGAAATGCTCTCGCTCAAACCGCCTGCAGCCGTTTTGAAGATGGAGCGTCTGACCTATAACGACGCCGGCATGCCGGTGGAATACGTCCCCTCCACTTACCGTGGAGATCGCTACAAGTTCCGATCCGTTTTGCAGACGGGATCGCTGTTCTAAGCGGTCTCAGTTTTCCAGAAACAGCCAGAAATCTATGTGCCTTCTGGCAGCGATGCATTGATCTCGCTTCAGAGCGTACAACCATTCCTTTGAGGGTGGATAATGATCAAAACTGGGCTGGAAATCCTGCTGGAATCACAATCTCATCTCCTGAAAGACCGCCGCGTGGGGTTTGCCACGCACCCGCCGGCCGTACTCCCCGATTTCACTCATGCTGTAGATGCTCTGCTCCAGGCCGGGGTGCAGCTTACCGCACTGTTTGGCCCTGAGCACGGCTTCGACTCGTCCGGTGAAGACGGGGCTCCGGTTGACCATGCCGTTGACCGCCGCACTGGTCTGCCGGTTTTCAGCCTGTACGGAAAGGAAAAGGAACCCACTGCCAGCATGCTGGCGGATGTCGACGTCATCCTGTTCGACATGCAGGATGTGGGGGTGCGCTTTTACACCTATATCAGCACCCTGTACTACGTGCTGCGCGGCGCGGCTGCGGCCGGTAAAGCAGTGATCGTTCTGGACCGTCCGAATCCGGTCAACGGCTGCGTGACCGGCGGCCCAATCCTCGAACCCGGCTTCGAATCTTTTGTGGGCGTCGCTCCCATACCCCTCCGCCACGGCCTGACCATGGGAGAACTGGCAGAGCACTTTAATACCTCGTACGGTATCCATGCCGATTTAACCGTGGTCCCCATGCAGGGCTGGATGCGCTGGATGTGGTTCGACCAGACCGGCCTGCCCTGGGTTCCGCTTTCTCCGGCGATGCCGCACCTGAGCACGGCTGTCGTGTATCCGGGAATGTGCTTTCTGGAGGGTACGAACCTCTCGGAAGGGCGCGGCACGGCGCTGCCTTTTGAATGCGCCGGTGCTCCCTGGCTGGACGGCTACCGGCTGGCTCAAGATCTCAACGCGCTGGAGCTGCCGGGCGTGCGCTTTCGCCCGCTGAACTTCGTCCCCAGCAGCAGCAAACATGCCGGGGTAACCTGTCAGGGTGTGCAGGTGCACGTCACCCGGCGCGAAGCCTTCGACCCCATTCTCACCGGCCTGCACCTGATCCGGGCCTGTATGAAGCAGGCGCCTGCCGAATTTGAATTCCTGGAATCGAGTTGGGAAGGCGGTCGCCCCCATTTCGATCTGCTGGCGGGAACAGATCGTTTGCGAGAAGGTCTGCTGGCTGGTGAACAGGTGGAAGACATGATGCAGGATTGGATAAAAGACCTGGAAGAGTTCCACCAGGTTCTGCAGCGTGTCGCTCTTTACTCGTAGGATGCGCACAATGGCTGCTGTGCTGATTCGCCCGTACCGGGGCCAGGACGAGCCCGCCCTGCTGGATGTTTGGAACCGCACGCTGACCCATGATCCGGTGGATGCGGCTGCTTTCCGTACCCGGGTTTTGCTCGACCTGAACTTCCGGCCGGAAGGGCTGCTCGTGGCCGAGGTTGATAACCGCATCGCCGGTTTTCTGCTTTCCATCACGCGTCAGGTGCCGCTCTTCCTGCAGGGCCTGGAACCCGAAAAGGCCTGGATCACCGCGTTCGGCGTCCATCCCGATTACCGCCGGCGGGGGATCGCCACACAGCTCTTTGAAGCGGCACTGGCGAATTTGAAACCGCGCCAGGTACTGATCTCTCCCTATACTCCCAATTACTTTATCCCCGGCGTGGATATTAACGCCTATCCGGAGGCGGTGGCCTTTTTACAGGCTGCCGGCTGGGATACCGTCTCCACCCCGATCTCCATGCAGGCAGACCTGACGGCTTTCCAGGTGCCTGCCGCTATCACCGAACTGCAAGCGCGCCTGGCGAAAGAGCAGGACATCCACATATCCCCGGTGGCATCCGCCGATATCCCGGGGCTGATGGATTTCATCTGCCGGCATTTTGGCTGGGACTGGGTGCGGGCGGCTCAGGAATATCTGCTCACCCTGTTTGGTACAGGGTCGGACGAGATCACCTTCCTGGTGGCCCGTCAGGGGGAGCGGATTGTGGGCTACTGCCAGCAGCGGCGCGAACGCTTCGGACCTTTCGGTGTAGATCCGGCGCTGCGCAGTCAGGGCATTGGCCGGGTGCTGCTTTTCCACTGCCTGGCCGCCCAGCGGGCCCGGGGCTTTCACTGCGCCTGGTTTTTGTGGACCGGGCCAGACGCCTCGCGCCTGTATTCCACTGCCGGTTTCCGTCCGGTGCGCCAGTTTGCCATTATGCGCTTCAACAATACACAGCCCGATTAAGGATATGGTCATGCAAACACACCCAGGCGTTGGAAAACTGATGGTGATCGGTGCTCACGCAGGCGATGCGGAAAACATGGCTGCTGCGGTGGTGCTCAAGCACACCCGCGCCGGGCATCAGGCCGTCGTCGTTCACCTGACGCTGGGAGCCGCAGGTCATCCCACACGTTCGCCCGAAGAGTATGCCCTGCAGCGCCAGCAGGAAGTGCAGGAAGCGGCGCGCCTGATGGGTGCCAGCGTAATCTGCCTGCCCTACCGGGACGGCGAACTTCCGGTCAATGAAGAGATCAAGTTCGAGGTCTGCGATCTGATCCGTCGTGAAAAGCCCACGCTGATCCTGACGCACTGGAAGGGAAGCATTCATAAGGACCATATCGCCGCGCATGCCATCGTGCAGGACGCTGTCTTCTATGCCGCGCTTCCGGGTCTGCAGCGTGAGCTGCCCCCTCATCGTGTGCAGGGGATATGCTATCCCGAGAACTGGGAGGATATGGAGGGCTGGCGAGCTGATATCTACCTGGATGTCAGCGACGTCTGGGAAGATTATCTGGCCGTTCTGGACTCGCACGAACTGATGCGCGGTGGGATTTCATCGTTCCGTTATCGTGATTATTACGACGCATTGGGAACCGTGCGCGGCTGCCTGGGCGGATTTCGCAAAGCAGTGGCGCTGATGGCTCCGGGCTCCTGGGTGCGGCGGGTTGCGTACCTGCCGGGTATGGAGCCTGTACACATCTGATGCGGCCGGGAGCCGCAGGTTGAAATCAATGGAGCAAGACCGGAAAACACTGCATGTTTTGAAAGGAGGTGATCCTCAGCAGCAGCGGAAGAATGCCTACAACTGGATAGCCAAATCCGTATGTCCAATAATCCTGTTGATTTGCGAAGGAGATTTAAGATGAAGCGCCTGTTTCCGCTTTTTAGCCTGATGCTCATCCTGAGCATTCTCATAAGCGCCTGCGCCACAGCTACCCCGGCTGCCCCTGATGTAACCGAGCCCCCCGCTGCCCCGGGAGAGGCCGAAGCCCCGGCCGAAGAACCTTCAGAGCCCGGGGCTGAAGGCCCCGAGCCGGTCACCATCACTTTCTACCAGCGTGGTTATGTGGAAGGTGGTGAAGACGCCGGTTCGGTCACCACAGCCGCTGCTGTCAAGAAGTTCATGGAAGATAACCCCCATATCACGGTGAATATTGTGGGTATTCCGTGGACGGTCGAAGGCGATACCAAGCTGGAAGCTGCGCTCGCAGCCCGCAGCGATATCAACGTCTTCCGCGTGACCAGCCCCAACCTGCCTCGCTATGCAAAACAGGGCATTCTGTCCGAGATCACTCCTTTCCTCACCGAAGAAGACAAGGCTGACTTCTACGAGTCCGGCTTCCAGATAGCGACCGTGGATGGCAAAGTCTGGGCCTGGCCTCTGTGGGTAACGGCGATCTCGATCTTTGCCAACACCGAAATCTTCGAAGAGCGCGGCGTGGAACTGCCCAGCATTGAAGACCCCTGGACCTGGGATGAATTTGTCGAAGCTGCCAAACAGCTCACCTTCACCCGGGAAGACGGCACGCAGGTGTACGGTTTCACCTCTTCCTCGAAGTGGGGCGCGGTAGAATATTATCCCCTGATGTACATCGACGGGGGCCGCATTGTCAGCGAAGACGGTAAGACCTTTGTCCAGAACCAGCCGGAAGGCGTGTCAGCTCTGGATAAAATCGCTTCGCTGGCCCTGGAGCACAAGGTAACCCCACCTGACTTCGGAACCGTTGACCAGGCCGGTGTGCGCAGCCAGTTCAAAGACATCCGCAATGTTGCCATGCTGATGAGCACCCCGGGCTTCATTCCGGATCTGGAAGCCGCAGACTTCCCTCTGGCTGTTATTCCGCCTCCGGTTGGTGATCTGGGCCGCCTGGTGACCAACGGCGCTTCCGGCCTGTACGCGGTGGTTGATGTCGACGATCCGGCGAAGCTGGAGGCCGCTCACCTGCTGGCCAAATACCTGACCGGCAGCCAGGTCGCCAAGGATGTGGAAGGCTGGCAGCTCGCTCCAGGCCTGCGCCGCAGCAACACCAGCTACGCTACCACCCCGACCCGTGAAGTGATTGCCAGACTGGTGGAATACGGCGTTTACGAGGTTCCCACGGCGACTTCCGCCGAACTGGGCAACAACTACGGCGCCATGCTGCAGGCCATCATCCTGGGTGAAATGACCGCACAGGAAGCGATGGACGCCATCGCCCCGCAGTACCAGGCTGAATTAGACGCAGCCAACCAGTAGCACCCAGCATATAAAGAAGGCGAGCGCGATCAGGTCCTGATCGCGCTCGCCGGTATCGATTTTTAAAGGCGATGAATAGATGACGACTGCCTCCTCACGCATTCGGCCACCTCTGAGCCAGCGTTTGATCCGCGGCTGGCATAAACACAAGTGGAGCTACTTCTTCATTTTCCCGAGTATGCTCCTCTTCTTCACCTTCACCGCCTATCCGGTAGGCCGCGCTTTTCTGCTTGCTTTTCAAAAAGTAGATTTGCGAGGCAGTGAATGGGCCGGGCTGGCGAATTTTCGCGATATCTTTGCCAGCCAGTTGTTCTGGGCTTCGATGCAGCACACGTTCATTTATGCGGGGTGTGTGGTCTCTGCATGGCTGATCACCTCACTGCTGGTAGCCGCGCTCATTCAACCGCTCCCGAATAAAATCCAGTCTTTATTTCGCGGCGCGTTTTACCTCCCCAATGTGATCAGCATCGTTGTCATTTCGCTGGTCTGGATCTGGATTTTTGAGCCTCAGTTTGGCTTCTTCAATTTTCTGCTGGGCCTGCTCGGGCAGGAGCCGGTGCGCTGGCTGCAGAACCCGCGCATCGCCCTGTGGAGTATTGTGCTGAGCACCATTTTGATTGTGCCAGGCAGCGGTGTGGTGATCTATTCGGCGGCAATTGGCTCTATTCCACGCGACTATTACGAAGCAGCCGAGGTCGAGGGCGCAAACGGCCTGCAAAAACTGATTTACATTACCATCCCTCTGCTCAATCCCACCACCCTTTACCTGATGGTGATCTATACAATTGCCGGTTTCCAGATCTTTGAGCGCGTGTACATTATGACCGGCGGCGGGCCGATAAACCGGACCACAACCATTGTGCAGTTGATCTACCAGACGGCTTTCAGCGACTTCAATTTTGGTCGCGCAAGCGCTCAGGGCTTGATTTTATTTGCCATTGTGGCTGCCTTTTCCTTTATCCAGTTCAGGGTGTTGAGCAGCGATATCGAATACTAGCAGGTGCTGTTTCCCTGACTCAGGAGTGGATGGCCCGCAGACTTTCTCATTAGAACAGGTTTCAGGAGCACAGGCTGAATGACAACGAAATCAATCGCCGCCCAACCCGCCGACCGTTCGATCCGCATGAGCCCTCATAAATTTATCAGATCGCTTCCCCGCATGTTCATCATGCTGATCCTGACCGCAGTGGCTGTAGTCAGCCTCTTCCCTCTTTACTGGTTGTTTGTCACTGCACTGACCCCGGCGAGTTCCACGGTGCAGCTCCCGCCCCAGCTCATTCCGAAAAATCCAACCCTGGAAAATATATCGGAGATCATTCGCATCAGCGGTACGGGTGAACTGAATGTGTTTAACACCGGCTGGATCATCCGTATGCCGCGCCTGCTGCTGTGGTTTATCAACACTACATGGATCACTCTCTTCAGCACAGCTTTTCACGTGCTGTTCGATGCTATGGCCGGCTACGCCTTCGCCAAACGCAGCTTCCCCGGCTCGCGGGTGCTCTTCTATATGGTCGTGGCGGCGCTGATGATCCCCGGGCAGGTGACGCTGGTACCGCTGTACCTGATGATCACCCGTATGGGATTGACCAACACGTTTACCGGGGTCATTCTGCCCGGCCTGGCCGACGTGATCGGTATTTTCCTGCTCAAACAGTTCATGCAGACCCTGCCATCAGAGTTGATCGAGGCCGCCCGCGTGGACGGAGCCTCCGAGTGGACGATTTTCACGCGCATCATTATGCCCCTCTCAGCTCCGGCGCTGGCGGTGACCGCAATTTTCGCCTTCCAGCGCTACTGGAACTCGTTCCTGTGGCCTCTGATTGTGCTGCAGAGCCCAGACCTGTTTACGCTGCAGGTCGGCCTCTCGTATATTCACACCAGCGAGTTCGGCACCAATTACGGCCTGCTCATGGCCGGGGCGGCACTGGCTGCCGTGCCGATGATCATCTTTTTCTTCACCTTTCAGAAGTACTTTATGCAGGGCTTGCGTATCGGAGCAATCAAAGGTTAGAGGACCTGTATTATGCCGGTTGATCACAGACACAGCGTGGTCTTCATCGACCTGGATCATACCCTGCTGGACGGCCCTTTCGATTCCCTGGTGTTCCCACAGGTGCTTGGGGAACTGTCTCGCAAGACCGGACTGGATTATGACACCCTTCTAGCGCTGGTGCGAAGTGAAAACCGTGCCCGGCAGACGGATCCCACCTGTCCGGCGGTCCTGGCAATGGACTGGGATGACATCTTCACCCGGGTAGCGGACCGGCTGGGTGTCACACTGGAGACGCGCGCCTGCGATGTCCTCCGGGCGCATCCCGGGCCGCCCTATGCCGTTCTGCTTCCCGGAGCAGTCCAGGCGCTGGAGCGGCTGACTGCCGGGCGCCCCCGCCGGGCTGTGGTGCTGGCGACTAAAGGGCTGGGCCGCTACCAGCTGCCTGTTCTGCGGGCAACGGGCCTGCTGCACTACTTCGATGATGTCCTGACGCCCGAGATCACCCAGGCCCTTAAATATTCTCCTGAATTCTACGGCTCGTGGCCAGCGAGAACGCGTATACAGATCATGGTGGGAGATACCTACGAAGATGATGTTCTGCCAGCTCACCGCTTTGGCTTTAAAACCGTCTTGAAAATGGACCAGCCCCCGGGCAGCACGGAAAACGGGGATCCCTTCATCCGCGCGCAGGAAATATTCAGCGGTGCAGAGCAGACGGTGCGCCCCGACGCCGTAATTTATGCTCTGGATGAACTGCCGGAAGTGATCGAAAAAATGGAAAATGAGGTCCAGGATGAAGATTTGTGAGCTGGATACTGGCGCTCCTGAAACGGTACGCCTGGTCACTCAGGTGTGGACCGCGGCCTGCGGGCCGGACCTGGCGATCACGGAGCGCTTCGCACGTTTCAACCTCGAGCCGGCAGCCGGAACTGAACTGGCGGGCTGCGTCGCGCTGCACGAAGGCTCACCGGCCGGTTTTGTTCTGGCCAGCGTCACCCTCCACGACGTGGCCGGCCTGCAGCATCCCAGCGGCTGGATCGAAGCGCTGGCTGTGCTGCCGGAATACCAGCGCCAGGGGGTGGGCAGTTCGCTGCTGGAATGGGCGCAGACCTGGCTGGCGCAGCGCGGCTGTACATCTTTACGCCTGGGCGGCGGGCTGCGCCCCTTTGTGCCCGGCCTGCCGGTGCAGCTTGACAGGGAAGCGTTCTTCCGCAGGTATGGTTTTCAACCCGCGCAGACGGAGAGCGTCGTCTGGGATATGGCCGGCCTGCTGGACCGCTACCGGCCACCCGATGCGTTGAAGGATCTGGCCGTTTCTGTCCGGCCGCTCCAGGCCGGTGAGGAGCCTGAACTGGACGCCTTTCTGGCTCGCGAGTTCCCCGGGCGCTGGCGCTACGAATTTCAGGAGCATTTGCGCCAGAACGGACGCCCAGAAGATTACCTGCTGCTGTGGACTTCAAGAGGAGTGGATGGTTTCTGCCAGATCACACTGGAAGATTCGCTGCGCCCGCTGGACCGCTTCTATATGCACGGTTTGCCGCGCCCCTGGGGACAGCTGGGTCCAATCGGGATCAGCGCTGGCTGTCGCGGCCAGGGTCTGGGGACAGCCCTGATCGATGTCGCTCTGCGGTTTCTGCGTGAACGCGGCACTGCCGCCTGTATCATCGACTGGACACACCTGCGCACATATTACGAAAAATTTGGTTTTTACGCTCACCGCCAGTACCTCATCCTGTATAAGGAGCTAATCCGCCGTGCATGACCAGATCCTCCTTCTGCCTGTACCCCGCCAGCTGACCTTTTCCACGGATGAGTACCTGCTGGATGGGACGCGGCTTATCGTGATCCAGAACACCCGGCCCCAGGAACTGCTGTTCACAGCCCGGCGCGTGCAGCAGATCCTGCGGGACTGCTGCACGCTTGACTGGGAAATCGCTGCCGGCGGCGCGATCCCCCCCGACCTGATCGGGCTGACCCTGCGGGTGGACTCCAGACTGCCGCTCCCCGGTCAGGGCTACGAATTGTCCATTTCTCCCCAGGGTATTCTCATCCAGGGCAGCGATCCGGCAGGTGTCTTCTACGGCGCCTGCACGCTGATCCAGATCATCGAGCAGTGTACTCCACGCCTGCCCGGGCTGACCATCAGCGACTGGCCCGATTTCCCCGCCCGTGGGGTGATGCTGGACGTCAGCCGCAACCGGGTGCCCAAGATGGAAACCCTGTTCAACCTGGTCGACCAGCTTGCCGGGTGGAAGATCAACCAGCTTCAACTGTACTTCGAGCATGCCTTTGCTTACCGCAGTCATCCCGCTGTGTGGGCGGATGTCTCCCCCATCACCGGTCAGGATGTTCTTGTGCTGGACCGCTACTGCCGGGAGCGCTTTATTGAACTGGTTCCCAACCAGCAGTCGTTCGGACACCTGGCTCCCTGGTTGAACCGTCCCGAGTACAAACATCTTGCTGAAGTGGAGGACGGTTTTCAAACCCCGTGGGGTTACCGTGCCGGTTCCTTCAGCCTGGCCCCCGTCGAACCGCGCAGCCTGGAGTTTCTGCGCGGCCTGTATGACGAGCTGCTGCCCCATTTTTCCAGCCGCATGTTCAATATCGGTGGGGATGAGACCTGGGACCTGGGGCAGGGGCGCAGCCGGCAGGCGTGTGAGGAAAAGGGGCGTGCCCGCGTCTATCTGACCTTCCTCCAGCAGATCTTCCAGGAAGTCCGCAGTCACGGGCGCATCCCCCAGTTCTGGGGGGATATCATCGTCGAGCACCCGGAGCTGATCCCTGAGCTGCCCAACGATGTGATTGCCCTGGAGTGGGGGTACGAAGCACACCATCCATTTGACCAGCACGGGGCGCAGTTTGCTGCCAGCGGCATCCCGTTTTACGTCTGCCCGGGTACTTCGTCATGGTGCTCGCTGGCCGGGCGCACCGATAACGCAGTCGAAAATCTGCACAACGCGGCTGAGAACGGGCTGCGGCATAGAGCCAGCGGGTATCTGATCACCGACTGGGGTGATTACGGCCACTGGCAGGCCTGGCCGGTGAGTTCGCTGGGGCTGATGGTCGGAGCGGCTCTCTCATGGTGCTGCGCCGCCAACTGCGACCTGGAGATCTCCAGATCGTTGAGCTGGCATGCGTTTCGAGATGCCAGCGGCGCGGCGGGCAAAGCGGCCTGCGACCTGGGGAACGTCTACCGCAGTCTGTGGGATGAGCCGCACAACTCATCTATCCTTTTCTGGACCATGCAGTGGCCGCTGGAGAAGATCCGCGCTCATCCCGGAGCTGCGGCCTCCTATTATGAAAATGCCCTGCGGGCGGCAGAGTCTGCCTGCGAGCCCCTGCAGCAGGCGCGCATTGAACGCCCGGATGCTGACCTGATCCGCGAGGAGTTTGACCTTACTTTTCGCCTGCTGCGCCACGCCTGCTGGCGGGGGATGTTTGCGCTGGAGGAGGACCCTGGGCGGGCGGATAAATTGAAGCGAGCGCTGGCCGCCGATCTTCCGGAGCTGGTCTCCGATTATCGCCAGGTCTGGCTGAAGCGCAATCGTCCTGGAGGCCTTCCGGAGAGCGTGGGCCGGCTGGAAAAATTACAGGCTGATTATGCATGACCCCGGATGGATCTGGACGTTTTGCCCATTCTTCCATGCTGCTGCATTGTGAAGGCGCCCGTTTGGGCTGTCGAAGTTCATCAACTGTTGATGGAAACCTGTTGAAAGTCGGAGAAATTCAATGACACCTGAAGAATCCCCGGCCTATTCTGCTATATACACCGAGGCGCGCAACCCGGCGACAGAAGATATGGATCTGCTTTCAACTCTGGAAATGGTGCGCCTGATGAACGAAGAGGACGCGCGCGTCGCCCAGGCTGTCGCCGGCGAACTGGAACGCATCGCCCAGGCGATCGATGCCATCACGGAACGCATGCGTCAGGGCGGCAGGTTAATTTATCTGGGGGCGGGAACTTCGGGGCGCCTGGGTGTGCTGGATGCCTCTGAGACGCTGCCTACTTTTAACGTTCCTGCCGATATGGTTGTTGGGGTGATCGCCGGCGGCGAGAAGGCGCTGACACAGGCGGTTGAAAACGCAGAAGATGACCGTCAGGCCGGGGAGCGGGATGTCCTGGCGCTGAATATTACGGAAAAGGACTGCCTGGTGGGGATAGCCGCCAGCGGGCAGACACCTTATACGCTGAGTGGGATGAGCGCTGCCCGCAGTCGCGGCGCGCTGGTCATCAGCCTGGCCTGCAATCACCCCTCGCCGATGGCTGCTCTGGCGGATATTTACATCGCGCCGATCACCGGTCCGGAAGTGATCAGCGGTTCTACCCGACTGAAAGCCGGCACAGCCCAGAAAATGGTGTTGAACATGATCTCCACCTGTGTGATGGTGCGACTTGGAAAAACCTACAGCAACCTGATGGTCGATGTGCAGCCGAACAATGCCAAACTGCGTGAGCGCGCCCGCCGGATTGTGGAACAGGCCTGTGGGCTCAGCCCGGAACAGGCTGCCGAGCAGCTCGACCGCGCCGGCGGGGAAGCGAAAGTTGCCATTGTAGCCAGCCTTGCGGAAGTCACCCCAGAAGAAGCGCGCCTGCTGCTGGCGCAGGCGGATGGCTCGGTGCGCAAAGCAATTGCATTGAAAGCAGGGTAGAACCATCCTCATGCAGTATTTGATCGGCGTAGACGGCGGCGGAAGTAAGACCACCGCTCTGGTGTCCCGATTGGACGGCGTTATTGTGGGACGCGGTACCGCTGGATCGTCCAATTACCGGGCTGTGAGTGTTGAGAACGCCTGTCAGGAGATTGACCGGGCGCTGCGCGCGGCTTTCGCCAGCGCAGGCCTGGAATTTAACCCCCGGCAGGTGCAGATGGCCTGTTTTGGCCTGGCCGGCGTAGACCGGCCAGGTGACGAACAGCCTCTACAAGTCTGGGCGGAGCGCCTGTGGCCGGGGATGCCGGTGCGCTATGTCAATGACGCCCGGCTGGTGCTGGCGGCCGGCACACCTGAAGGATGGGGGATCGCCGTCATTTGCGGCACGGGATCCATCGCATACGGCCGCAGCACACAGGGGCAGGTTGCCCGCGCCGGAGGCTGGGGCTATCTGCTGGGCGATGAAGGCAGCGGGTATGACATCGGCAGGGCAGCCCTGCGCAGCGTGGCCCGGGCAGCCGACGGGCGCGGTCCGCAGACAGCCCTCACCCACCTGGTGCTGGCGCACTGGTCACTGGAACGGCCTGAGGATTTGATCCGCTACGTTTACCGTTCTGAGCTCCCGCGTACAGAGATTGCTGCCCTGGCAGCCCTGGTGGAGCAGGCAGCCCTTCAGGGAGATCCGGCTGCCGAAGGAATCCTGGAGCAGGCTGGTGAAGAGCTGGCCGCTGCAGCCCAGGTGGTCGCAGTGCGGCTGGGTTTCAGCGGTCCGGTGCCCTGCGCCCTGGCGGGGGGCGTAATTGTGCAGGGCACTCGAGTGACACAGGCCTTCCTGACCGCCGCGGCGAGCCGCGGCCTGCAGCTCGAACCAGTTCAGAAAGTAACCGAACCGGCCGTCGGGGCTGTGCAGCTCGCCAGGGATTATTTACGCCAGAAGGCGTGAGCGGTTTGAAGCCTTTATCAACAACCGTAAATAAAAAAGCGGGCCTTCGAAGGCCCGCTTTTTTCTCATGAAAGTGTTCGTTTGTCGATGGAAAAGACTTACTGCACCGGTAGTTGGTCGCTGGTTATTGTCAGCAGATCCGCTGGTTTGCCCAGGTAGACTTCTTTTTCGTTCGTGTCCTGCAGGATCAGGGCCCCGGCGCCGACCACACAGGAGCGGGCGAGGCGGACTTTATTGCGGATTGTGGATTTGATGCCCAGAAAACAGTAAGGCTCCACCTTCACACTGCCAGCGATGGTGACACAGTCCGAAATGTAGCAGTGATCTTCAATAATGCTGTCGTGGCCTACAAAGGAATTTGCTCCTATGAAGACGTTATCCCCGATTTTCACGAAGGGATGGACCACAGTGTTGACCCCGATCGAACAGTGTTCCCCGATTTCCACATCTTCACCGATCACCGCGCCTGAACTGATAAAATTGACCAGCCGGTAGCCCAAATCTCTGGCCTGTTGAAAACGTGCAGCTCTGACCTGGTTGACCCCCAGGTAACCCACGGCAATGTGCATTCCGTATTCGTCCGCCGGAAAGACGGTATGGACCTGGTCGAACGGCACCACTGGCAGGCCGAACAGTTCCTGCTCTTTCAGATACTGACTGTCGACCGTGAATCCAGCGACCTGGTAGTGTGAATCGTACTGGAAGTTATAGTAGGCGACACGCGCTGCGCTGCCGTTTCCGTATAGGATGATTTTGTCCACAATTTCCTCTCACTGGTGAGCGGCTGCCCCCTCTGGTTATACATGAGCCAGGCGTGCCTGCATGCCGGCCCAGTTCGAAAGCTGGGAAGATAAATCGGAGCGGTTCTCTCTCCCCCAGCTCACAACCAGGCTGATAATCTGACAGATGGTGTCGATATCTTCCGTCGAAATGACCGGACCGGTCGGCAGGGACATGACCCGGCTCGCCAGTTTTTCAGTTTCCTGAAGCAGCAGGCCTGCATGCGGAAAGTATGAACGGTAAGGTTCCATCTGGTGGCAGCCCGGGTAAAAATAACGGCGTGCCAGGATGTTCTCTGCATGCAGGATCTCAACGAGCTGGTCGCGGGTGACCCCGGTCACTTTTTCATCGACTTCAACGATGATGTACTGGTAATTGTTGTGCTCAGCCTCATTATAGGAGATCAACTCAATGCCCGGGATATGCGCCAGCGCCTGGCGGTAGTGGTAGTAGTTGCGGCAGTTGATCGCCACAAATTCATCCATGCTCTCCAGGCTGGTGAGGCCCATAATGGCGGAGGCCTCATCCATTTTCCCGTTGGTGCCCAGATAGACTACCTGGTCGTAGTCCACAAATCCGAAATTTTTCATCAGCCGGGCTTTAATGGCCAGGGTGTCTTCATTGGTCACGATGGCGCCGCCCTCGAAGGTGTTGATGAATTTCGTGCCGTGGAAGCTGAACACTTCGGCGGAGCCGAAATTGCCAATCATGGTCCCTTCGTAGGAGCAGCCGAAGGCATGTGCGGCGTCGAAGAGCAGCTTTAAATTATACCTTTCGCAAATTTCGGTCAGGGCTTTGATATCACAGGGCCGTCCCCAGACGTGCACTCCGATGATCCCGCTGGTTTTGGGAGTGATGAGGGCTTCGACCTTGTTGGGATCGATATTGTGTGTTTTGGGGTCAATATCACAGAAGACCGGTGTGATGCCCTGCCACTGCAAAGCGTGGGCGGTGGCGATGAAAGTGAACGAGGGGATAATGACCTCGCCCTGCAGGTTGGCAGCGCGGATGGCGATTTCCAGACCAATGGTCGCGTTGCACACGGCAACGGCGTGCTTTGCACCGGTAATCTCGCAGATCTTGCGTTCAAATTCGGTGACAAACGGGCCGCGATTGGTCAGCCAGCGAGCGTCCAGCATGGCATTCATGCGTTCCATCAGCCGCTCACGATTCCCGATGTAGGGCCGTCCCACGTGCAGCTTTTCATTAAATGCGGGCGGCTTTCCGAAAATGGCCAGATCTGAAATCTCAGTTTTCATCTTGGCATCTCCTTCACCAGGATCTTAGGTTGGGTATTGAAATTGACAAGCAGGTTCTCCGGGGGGAGAGCCAGAAAAGCGGCTGACACAGCCGGCAGCAAAGGACTTAGCGCAGAGGCAGGTCATCGCTGGAAATTGAAAGCAAGTCAGCCGGTTTACCGAGATACACTTCTTTTGCGCGCGTGTCTTGCAGGATCAGCGCACCTGCACCGATCACACAGCCACTCGCGACACGCACGCCGTTTTTGATGGTGGAATTCAGCCCCAGGAAGCAGTAGGGTTCAATGACAGCGCCGCCGGCAACCGTGACCCGGTTGGCCAGAAAACAGTGATCCTGGATCACCGCTTCGGGACCGATAAAGGATTTGGCACTGATGGTTACGTTATCGCCAATGCGCACGGATGGTGAAATCACGCAGCCAACGCCGATGGAGCAGTTGGCGCCAATCTGTACGTCTGGGCCGACCGTCGCTTTCTGACTTACATATGTGAACATGCGATAACCGCAGTCGCGGGCGTGCTGAAAGCGCTCTGCCCGCACCCGGTTGACGCCCACATAACCTACGGCAACCCACATCAGGAAACGATCGGGCGAGAAAATTGAATGAACCTCTTCAAAAGGTACTACGGGCAGCCCAAACAGCTCGTCCTCCTGGATGAAGCTGCGGTCCACCGTGAAACCGGCGACCTCATGGGGCGAGTCGAAGGTAATGGCGTGAAAGGCTGCTTTCGCAACCGGCCCGTTGCCATAGATTACGACCTTGCTCAAAACATTCCTCCCCAGAACGCGAACAGCTGGTCTGTCATTTCGTACTGCTGGCCCCCTGAGGCAGGCGCTCTACGAACATGGATGTGGTCACCAGTCCGCTCTGGCGCTGCCTGACGGCGCGCTCAAACACGGCGTGCATAATATCCACAGGCGAATAACGGGTAATTTCCTCATAAGCACGCTCGACGATCTGCAGGCGTTCTTCTTCATGCTCCAGGTAGTAACAGATCTGGTCGGCAATTTGCTCAATTGGAGCCTGCACCAGGTGAACCCCGGGCACGAATGCGGTAGGGGGCAGGGTGGGTTCTCCGACGACCAGGGCGCCCTTCGGCATTGAGAGCACATAGCGCATGGAGTTGTCATCCCACCAGTTGCGCAGGATGTTCAACACGATCTTCGTGCGCGACAGCAGGAGATCACGCTTTTTGCCAAACACATAAGGGTGTTCGATGCCGTCGATCACCATCAGTTCGACACCTCTCTGTTTCAAATCCTCCCGGACGCGTTTTAAGATGCGCGCACGCCGTCCGGAGCCCGGTTTGCCCAGCCACAGGACGGGAATATCGCGCTCGTTGCGGAAGTTAACGGTTGGATCTTTGGGTATGCTCAGGGGCAGATAGAGAGGGTCGAAGCCGCGCTGGCGCAGGAAATCTACATTCCAGCGCGAAGGGATGCCCAGCACCGTCAGGATCCCCTCGCGCTGCATCCACATCAGGTCGCCGTAATAATTGAAGCGGTAAGCTTTGAGCATTGAAAGGGGGAAAGAGGGTACAGCCTTCCAGACCCCATCGGGAGCCTGACGGTAAGCTATGCGCTCTACCGCCGAGCGAGACCATCCGGCGGCACGCCGCAGCCATTCGGGTAGTCCGGGATGCGGCAGCGGTTCGACCATCACATAAACGAAGGCAGGCCGCCGGTGCGCGGGTGTGGCTGTGAGCTGTTTCCCGAGCGGAGCCAGACTGCCGTACGGTCCGCGCACGAAGATCACATCCAGCCCTTCCGGGATTGTTGTGTTATAGGGAAAGATCGTGGTCTCAAAGCCCATATGCGCAAACACATCTTCGAGATTGCGCACGGCGTTGTAGTTGTTCCAGTAAAGTAAACCAACCCGTAGGCCTTCTAAATCCATTTTCTCGGCCGATTCGATCTGCGCTGCGATTGGGTTATCCATAATTCTTCTCCGTTCTCCGGGATATGGAGCTTATTACCATCCAGCAGGTTGACTACCGTTTACTTCAACTGCCTGCTGGAAAACTGGGCACCGCTCAGAATTCGAGCAGCTTCAATGCATCATCACGGTCCAGCGGTGAAGTCGGGTGTGTTGTGGATTCAGCCTGGATGCGTTCAGCTTCCACTTTTTCGGCCAGCTGGGCGATGGTGGCCGCGTCAAAGATCGTGCGCAGCGGCAGATTAACCCGAAAAGCCTGATTCAGGCGGCTGATGACCTGAGCAGCCAGCAGCGAATGACCTCCCAGGTCGAAGAAATTATCCTGAACTCCAACACGGTCCAGCTTGAGCAGCGTTCCCCAGATCTGCGCCAGTTCCTGTTCCACCGGCGATCGCGGGGCTACAAAACCCACCTCCAGATCGGGGCGTTCCTGGTCGGGCGCCGGCAGCGCTTTGCGGTCGATCTTTTTGTTGGCAGTGAGCGGGAAAGAGTCCAGGAACACAAACGCCGATGGCAGCATGTAATCCGGAAGTTGTTCGCGCAGGAACTGCCGCAGTTCGCTGACGGTAGCGCTCATCCCGGGTTTGAGGATCACGTAGCCGACCAGGCGCTTCTCCCCTGGAGAGTCCTGCCGTGCTACGACCACAGTCTCCTGGACGGCAGGGTGCTGCCGCAGCCGGGTTTCGATTTCTCCCAGTTCAACCCGGAAGCCGCGGATTTTTACCTGGTGATCGATGCGGCCCAGATATTCGATGTTCCCGTCCGGCAGATAGCGTGCCAGATCTCCGGTGCGGTACAGCCGGGCGCCGGGCTGTGGGTCAAAGGGGTGGGGGATGAACTTCTCCGCCGTTAGTTCGGGTTTGTTAAGATAACCGTCTGCCAGGCCCTTTCCACCGATGTACAGCTCTCCGGTGACGCCCACGGGTACGGGCTGCAGATTGGAATCGAGGATATAGCACTGGGTGTTTGCGATTGGGCGTCCGATGTGGATCGGGCCATCCCCTGCTTCCACCCGGCAGCCGGCGGCGTATACGGTAATTTCGGTCGGGCCGTAGAGATTCCACAGCTCCTTAACGCGCTTCAGCAGTGCGTCTGCCAGGTGTGGTGTCAGCGCCTCGCCGCCTGTCACTGCCCGCAGTTGAGGGGAGCCCTGCCAGCCGGAATGCACAAGCAGCTGCCAGGTAGTCGGAGTGGCCTGCAGCACAGTGGCCCCGCTGTCCTCCAGAAGCTTTGCCAGACGCACGCCATCTGCGGCTGTATCGCTGCTGGCGATCACCACGCGCGCGCCTACCGTAAGGGGCACAAACAGTTCAAAGACCGACATGTCGAACGACAGGGTGATCACTGCAACCAGCACATCATCCACCGAGAAGCCGGGTTGGGCGCGCATGGCGTGAACAAAGTGCTGCAGGGCTTTGTGAGGGATCTGCACTCCTTTGGGCTGACCAGTTGATCCCGAAGTATGGATGATGTAGGCCGGGTCATCGGCGTCGATCTGGCACGCCGGCGGGTGGCAGCTTTCCTGGCTGATTTCCGTCCAGCCGGCGTCGATCAGCACCACGCGGGCATCATGCTCCGGCAGACGGTCAGTCAGCTTTTCCTGGGTGAGGATGATGGGAGCACGGGTGTCCTGCAGTAAGTACGACAGCCGTTCGCGCGGGTAGGTCGGGTCCAGGGGAACGTAGGCCCCGCCGGCTTTCAGGATCCCCAGGACGCCCACCAGCATCTCCAGGGAGCGCTCCACGCAGATCGCGATCAGTGTCCCCGGACCGGCGCCCAGTTTTTGCAGGTAGTGGGCGAGCTGGTTGGCGCGCTCATCCAGTTCACGATAGGTGAGCTGCTGGTCTTCGAAAACCGCAGCCACTGCATGCGGCGTTATCTGGGCCTGAGCGGCGATTAATTCGTGGGCGAAGCGATCCGCCGGGTATTCCAGATCTGTGGCGTTCCACTCGACCAGGATCTGGTGGCGCTCCTGTGGGCTGAGCAGGTTCAATTTGCTCAGGGGCAAAGCGGGGTTTTCCACGATGCTCTCGAGCAGCGTTTGCATGTGGATGGCCATGCGCTCGACCGTCTCGGGTGGAAACAGATCGGTGTTGTACTCGATGAACCCGGTCAGTTCGGGGCCGGTTTCCGTAAAGGAGAACATCAGGTCGAACTTGGCCGTCCCCGTGTGGATGTTTTCCAGCGGCGAGAGCGTCAGGCCCGGAAGCTCGATGACGTTCATGGGCGTGTTCTGCAGCACCAGCATGACCTGGAAGAGCGGTGAACGGCTCAGGTCCCGCTCGGGCTGCAGCTCTTCCACCAGGCGATCGAAGGGGATATCCTGGTTTTCGTAGGCTTCCAGTGCCACCCGGCGCACCTGGGCCAGGAAAGCGCGGAATTCCGGGTCGTCAGAGAGATCGGCGCGCATCACCAGTGTGTTGGCGAAGTAGCCGATGAGCGGAGTGATCTCCGGCCGGTTCCGCCCGGAAATGGGTGTGCCGATCGTGATGTCTTTCTGGCCTGTGTAGCGGTGCAGCAGGGTGTGGCAGGCGGCCAGCAGCAGCATAAACAGGGTGACCCCTTCTTCTCGGCTCAGCGCTTTCAGGCTGGAAGTCAGGCTGGCTGGCAGCCGGACCGGCAGCCGGTCACCGCGGTGAGTCTGCACGGCAGGGCGCGGGCGCCCGGTGGTCAAGTCCAGCGGCGGCGGCGGGTTTTCACCGAGCTGCTTTTTCCAGTAGGCGAGCTGCTTTTCAATCTCCTGCACGCGCTCCGGCTGCTGCTGGAGCAGCATATCATCGGCATACTGCAGGGGCAGGGGATCGAGCTGCGGCTGTGCGCCCTGAACATAGCCCCGGTACAGCGTGGTGAGCTCATTGAGCAGCACACCAAGCGACCATCCATCCGAGGCGATGTGGTGCAGGGTGAGCGCCAGGAAGTGCACCTCAGGCTCCAGGCGGAAGAGGGCTGCCCGCAGCTTGAGATCACGGGTAAGGTCGAACGGCCGGCGGACCTCCTCGAGCACCTGCTGCCGGGCCTCTGCTTCACGCCGGTCAGCGGGCAGATGCTGCAGATCGATGATGCGCAGGGTCAGTGGGGCCGGCTGGATCTGCTGGTACCACTGTCCATCTTCCTGGACAAAATTGGTATGCAGCGGTTCGTGGCGCAGGACGATATCATTCAGGCTGCGTTCGAGCGCAGCGTGATCCAGGCTGCCCTGCAGGCGCATGGCAAGCGGGATGTGGTAGGTGGCCTCGCCCGGGTCGAACTGGTCGATGAACAGCAGGCGCTGCTGCCCGGGAGAGAGCGGCAGCTTCGCCGGGCGCGCGGGTGGGGCGGCTGGTGTGCGGGAACTACTCTTCTTTTCAGCAGCGGGCTGCAGCGGCCAGGGCATCTCGTAGCCCAGTTCGGCGGCGATGCGGCGTACAGCGCCGCCCGGCCGGTAGGGCAGGCGCGCCTGACGCCAGGCCTCTGCGTACCGCGCTTCAATCTTCTGGTGCTTGTGGAAGTTGGGGTCGCCGATCGAGAGGGATGCGCCGTGTACACCGTCGGTCATGCGCTCGCCGCTGTAGGGCTCCAGCAGTTCGGGGACGAAAGGCAGGTTCAGGAATGCACAGACCTGCTGTGTAATCTCTTCCGGACGGCTGACCAGATCCTCGAACTTGACCAGCAGGCTGCGCTCAGGGTCAAGCGAAGCGAGGAAATCCAGGGTGTTGCCCGTGGTCGTGGCCCAGATATGTTCGGCCAGGCGAGCGGGATCCATACCGCCGGTGTTCAACAGGCGATCCATGCGCACGCGCAGGAAGGAATCGATCATGGCGTATGGATGGCGCACCAGGTGAATGTAACGGGGCGAATCAAACAGGGCCTCGGCGCGCTCCAGCACTTCCATCTCCATTCCGTATGCAGGAGACTTGTCCACCAGGATGCGGGGATAGGCCCATTCCTGCAGCAGGCGGTAAACCCCCTGTACCGGCAGGTCCTGCTCCACCCATTCGGCGATCAGCGCTCCCGCCTGATCGGCGTCCAGATCTTTCAGGGCCATGACGGCCCGCAGCAGCCCTTCTTCCAGGTAACTGCCGGCGAGCTTCTGGGTGCGCTCCTTCATGGTGTTGAAGGGCAGCAGGTGCAGCTCGGGCGGGCTGAACAGGTCGGGATGACCGGCCAGCATCACCCGTAGCAGGGTGGACCCGGCGCGCGGGCTGGAGAGCAGGAAGATGATTCCCGGATTGCGCTGCTGCGGAGTGACGAAGGCTTTCTCTGCTTCTGCAGAACTGAACGAGATCTGGATCTCGCCGGCATCAGCATCCGCAGCGGCTGGCTCGACCGGCTGGTGCACCCGCATTACCTCTCCCAGCAGGTATTCGCCCAGCGCCTGGATAGAGGGCTGTTCGAAGATTTCTCGCGGGAACAGGGTGAGCTGCAGATCACGGTCCAGGATGCGGATGAGCTCCATGATCATGATCGAGTCGAAACCGAGCGCCATCAAACTGCTGTCATCCGGGATCTCGCCGGGCTCCATTCGCAGGACCTGGCCGGCGCGCTGTTTTAACAGCCCCAGCAGCATTTCCAGGCGCTGTTCAGGGGCGGCCTGCAGCAGCAGCTCTACACGCGCCTGCGCCGCTTCCGGCTCGGTTTCGCCTGGAGCGATCTCACCAGCCAGTTCTTTCAGGAAAGGATCGTCTGCCGGGAAATTCGCTTTCAGTTCAGCGGGTTCTGCCGGAATCACGGCAATCCGGGTGATGTCCTGGTAAAGCAGCCGCCCCAGCATTTTCAGTCCCTGACGTGGTGGGATCTGAGCCAGGCCGGAGCGCCGGCGGCCAGCCTTTTCAGTACGGGCGGCCATCCCCACCTCTGCCCAGGCACCCCAGTTGATACACTGCGCTGCCAGCCCCAGAGCCCGGCGGTAGTGGGCCAGAGCATCCATAAAGGCGTTGGCCGCTGTGTAGTTCGCCTGTCCCGGTGAACCGGTCAGCGCCGCGCTGGTTGAATAGAGTACAAAGAAATCCAGGGGGGTGTCACGCAGCGCCTGATGCAGCAGCCAGGCCCCCACGACTTTGGGGCGCAGCACGACCTGCAGTGCATGTGTTTCCATCAGCACCAGCGAGCTGTCCTGTATCAACCCGGCGGCATGGATAACCCCGAGAATTGGTGGACGGCCTTCTGCTTTGTAGGTCTGGAAAAAGGCGTTGACCTGCGCCTCGTCAGCTACATCGACTGCCGCGGTGAGCACTTCCGCTCCGCAGGATTCGATGTGCTGCAGAGCCGTAATCGCCGCCGCATAGCGCGGGTTGTTTGCGGCCTCCTGCCAGTCCGTACGCGGCGGCAGCGGTGTGCGGCCCAGCAGCACCAGGTGACGCGCCCCCTGCTCCGCCATCCACTGTGCGGCCTGCAGGCCCAGTCCTCCCAGCCCGCCTGTAATCAGGTAAGCGGCATCCGGCTGAAAGGCCGGGAATTCCACGGTTCGCAGGTGCTCTCCGGCGGGCAGCAGCCGGGCAGCATAGCGGAGGCCGCCTCGCAGGGCGATTTGTTTTTCGGCGTCCGGATGCAGAATCTGGCGCGCCAGCGCCTGCAGCGCTTCACCAGAGCCAGCGGGATCCAGATCGATCAGACCTCCCCACAGGTTGGGAAGCTCCAGGGCTGCGGTGCGTCCCAGTCCCCACAGCGCAGACTGTTCCAGGGATACGGTCTCTTCAGGAGAGAGTGGCTGGGCGCCGCGCGTGACCACCCAGATGCGCGGCGGGACGGGCTGGCTCTTCCAGCCTGCGGCTGTGTTGCTCAGGGCCTGTACCAGGCTCAGCAGACCACCAGTCACCCAGGTCTGCGACTCTTCAAGGGCCTGAGCTGTGAGGTCCGTTATGGGGGGCGCATCCAGCCCCCACAGGTAAACGATCCCCTGTAAGGTTTTCTTCTCATCCTGCTGCCAGCTAACCAGCATCTCTTCCAATTCGGCGCGCTGGAGGGGATCGACAGTTTTTTCACCGTTGTGCGAGAAAGGCGACGGCTGCCGGCGGTAAACAAGCTGGACGCTTTGTCCCAGGCCGGTGAGCAGCGCCGCCAGATCTCTGCCCACACCCTGCTGGTCGGCCAGAATCAGCCAGCTCCCGGAAGCGGGAGCCTCTTCCAGCTGTTCATCCCTGGGCTGCTCCAGCCAGGAATACGAGTACAGCCATTTCGAAAGATCCGCCTCCTTCTCCAGCGGTTCTTCTGCTTCAACCGCCTGCAGCTGCATGCCCTGCAGGCGGGCGATCAGGCTGCCGCCGGCGTCATACAGCCGCAGTTCGCCTTGGACGCTGCCACCCTCCACACCACTGATCACGGCATGGCACCAGGCCGGCGCACTGCGCTGGTAGATGGTCACCTGGTCAATCTGCTTGAGTAAATGAGTCTGAGAAATATCGCTGTCGACCAGGAGCTGCAGGGCGACATCCAGCCAGACCGGGTGAAGGTCATAGACCGGCGGGTCGGGCAGGGGATTCAGGCGCGCCAGTGCTTCTCCACTGCCCAGCCAGAGCTGCTGCAGAGGCTGGAGGCGCCCCGCGATCTGCAGCCCGCGGCGGGCGCGGACCTCGTACCAGTCCTCGAGGCAGGTTTCCGTCAGGCGGCGCTGTACTTCTTCGGGAGAGAACGCATCCTCATGGACATCTGGCCGCGCCTTTGAGATCCTGGCAGAGCACAGCAGACGCCAGCTTTCCTGCGCTGAACCAGCCGGGTTTGCCTGGGCAAAGATCTGCAGGGCGGCGCGCCGGGGTCCCTGCGGAGACAGGATCACCTGCAGGGCCTGGCCGTTTTCTTCGAGCGCCAGCCGACCGGTGATAGTTAGATCCTGCAGCATCAGGGGGTCTGTGGATTGGAAGAAATCGCGGGCCGCGGCCAGGCCGGCCTCCACGCAGGCGCTTTCGGGCAGCGTGGGCCGTTCGAACAACCGCCGGCTGCTCAGATAGGAGGGCGTGTATGTTCCGATCCGGCTTTCGTAAATAATGTCTTTCAGCGCGACTGGCAGGCGGCGTTCCAGGAAGGGGTGGACAGGCGCATCCGCTCTACTCAGCCGGATTCCCTGCGGAGAACCGGCGCCGGAGGGCTGGAACCAGTAGCGCTGGCGCTGGAATGGGTAGGTGGGCACCCGCACACGCTGGCGCACGTAGTCCCGGTCAAAACCGGCCCAGTCGATGTCCACACCCTGCAGGTATAACTGGCCCAGGCTGTGCAGCATCTGATCCCAGTCGGAATGCCGGGGGCTGAGCGAAGGCAGCCAGAGCGCTTCGCCGGTCGGCAGGATTTGCTGCGCCATGGCGATCAGGGTCGGTTTCGGCCCGAGTTCAAGGAAAACTCTACAGCCTATTTGCTGCAGGCTGAGGATGGACGGGTGAAACTGTACGGGCTGGCGGATATGCGCCGCCCAGTACGCCGGGTCGCTCAGCTCGTCGCCCTGAACAACTTTCCCGCTGCGGTTGGAGATCAGCCGGATTTTGGGCCTGGAGAAAGTAACACTGGCGGCAGCCTCTTTAAACGGCTGCAGCACCGGGTCCATGAGCGGCGAGTGGAAGGCATGCGAAACGTTCAGCGGGTGACTTTTCACCCCTTCGCGTGCCAGCGCATCACAGATGGCTTTGACTGCCGCGCCTTCACCGGAGATGACAAAATTCTCCGGGCCATTAACCGCAGCAATATCCACCTGCCCGGTGTAGGACTGCAGCGCTGCTTCCAGGCGGTCCCGGGCAGTAAATACTGCCGCCATCGCCCCGCCCGGCGGCAGAGAACCCATCAGCCGGCCGCGTTCGACCACCAGCCGGACAGCATCCTCCAGGCTGAACACGCCGGCTATGCAGGCGGCGGTGTACTCGCCAATGCTGTGACCCATCACCGCTGCGGGTTTGATCCCCCAGGACATCCACAGCTGTGCCAGGGCATACCCCAGGGCAAACAGGGCCGGCTGGGTGTAGCGCGTGTCGTCAATAAGGGTTTCTTCCCCTTCGGCAGGGTAAAGGAGCGATAACAGCGAACGCCCCAGGTGGGGCTGCATCAGTTCATCACAGCGGTCGAGAGCAGCGCGGAAGGTGGGTTGTGTTTCGTAAAGCTCGCGGCCCATCCCGGCATACTGTGCACCCTGCCCGGTAAACAGGAAGGCGATTTTTGGTTTCTCAGCCGGCACCAGGCTCCCACCCGCTTCTGTCTTCTGCAGCTCCTCCAGTTTGCTTTTCAGATCCTCTCTGGTACCGGCGACCAGATATGCCCGGTGGGAAAAGTGTGAACGCCCTGTGTTCGCACTGAAGGCGATATCGGCCAGGGCTGCTTCCGGGTTCTCGTCGAGATAGCGCCTGTAGCGCTCAACCAGCTCGCTTAAGGCGGCGGCGTTTTTGGCCGAAAGTGCCAGCAGGTGAGCGGGGCGTTCCACCTCGCTGGCAGGAGGCGGCTGGGGTTCCGGCGCGGCTTCAATGATGATGTGGGCGTTGGTGCCGCTCAGGCCAAATGAGCTGAGACCCGCAATCCGGCGCCCTTCGATCTCCGGCCAGGGCATTTTTTCAGTCGGGATCCGAATGGGGCTGTTCTCCCAGTCGAAGTGTGGGGTGGGCGTGCGCAGGTGCAGGTGCGGCGGAATCTGCTTATGCTGCAGAGCGAGCACCGTTTTGATCAGGCCGGCGATGCCGGCGGCGGCTTCCAGATGCCCGATATTCGTTTTTACCGAGCCGACGAACAGCGGACGGCTGCGCGGGCGGTCTTTGCACAGGGCGCTGTGCAGGGCACGCAGTTCGATGGGATCGCCCAGCGATGTGCCGGTGCCGTGGGCTTCGATATAGCCGACCAGGTGGGGATCAAGTCCTCCTGCATCCTGCAGGGCGGCTTCGATCACCGCCTTCTGGGCCTGCCCGTTGGGGACGGTGAGCCCGCTGCTGCGGCCGTCGTGGTTGACAGCCGAGCCGCGAATTAAGGCCAGCACCATATCGCCGTCTGCCAGAGCGTCGGAGAGGCGCTTCAGCACCACCACGCCGCAGCCTTCACCGCGTACGTAGCCATCCGCATCTTTATCAAAGGTTTTACAGCGATTATTGGGGGACAGCGCCCCGGCTTTCGACAATTGGATGGTGCCCGCCGGCGTCAGGATCAGGCCCACACCGGCAGCCAGAGCCATATCGCTTTTTCTCAGGCGCAGATCCTGACAGGCATAATGCAGGGCGACCAGCGAAGAAGAGCAGGCCGTGTCCACCACCATGGTGGGGCCGTTCAGCCCCAGCAGGTAAGCGATCCGCCCTGCAGCAACGCTGAACAGATTGCCGGTGCCCATGTACGTGTCGACCTGCTCCAGCCCACCAGTCAGGAACTGCAGCGTTCCGTAGTCGTTTGTGCTGATCCCCACGTACACACCGGTGCGGCTGCCGGTCAGGCGGTCAGGCGCCAGCCCGGCATTTTCCAGCGCTTCCCAGCTCGTCTCCAGCAGGAAGCGCTGCTGGGGGTCCATACTGGCCGTTTCGCGCGGCGACAGCCCGAAGAAGGCCGCATCGAAGCGGTCAACCGGGTCCAAAAAGCCTCCCCAGCGGGTGTACATCTTCCCAGGCGCTTCCGGGTCGGGATCATAATAGCTGTCTACATCCCAGCGGTCGGCCGGAATTTCCGTAATCCCACTCTCACCCCGAATGAGCATCTGCCAGAACAGGTCCGGGTTATCTGCGCCGCCTGAAAAGCGGCAGCTCATCCCGATGATGGCAATGGGTTCGGTTTTGGCCTGCTCCAGAGCATCCAGTTTGCTTTTTAATTCTCGCAGTGCGATCAGGGAGCGCTTGAGGGGGGTCAGATTTTCGGACATTCCAGTACTACCGCCCTTCATTTGATGTTTGTCACGTAGATAAGGAATAAAAAATGAAAGCAGAGGCCAGGGTAGGCGGGCCTACCCTGGCACTAGCTGTCGTCCGCCGTAAAGCGGGTTCACGATCCTGAAGCGATCAGAAGGGATAGTTGGAAACACACCCGGTGAGATCGTTGACGTAGTTCGGGTTCATGAACAGGAATTCGGTCGCGCCGGTGATGGGATCAATGCGGTACAGGTTGGAGTAATCCACACCGGCGACGTGATGGATGTCGGCCCCGTAGAGCATACCGTTACAGAAGGCCAGCCCTGACCAGATGTCCACCTCGTGCCCGGAGAGCATGTCCGCCGCGATCAGAGTGACCTGGCGGGTAATCACGTCGAGCGTATACAGGTGCTGGTTGGTGGCCACATACAGCGTCCCATCGGGTGCGAACGCCATATCTCCAGTGCCGCGGAATTCGCCGCTCGCCATACCGCTGGTCGCTCCCAGCAGGGTGATGTCGCCGGTGACCTTATCGATCAGGTACAGGCGGTCGCGATCGTCCATCATGAACAGGGTGCCGTTTGGATGGAAAGCCATGCGGGAGAAGTTAACCTTTGGCGAGGGGTTGTAGACGCGTACCAGGGTGTGCGTTCCAGTCACCGGATCCCAATATCCAAAGCGGGTAGCGCTGCGCTGCCATTCGAAGTAGTACATGTACCCGCTCTGCGGATCAACATCAATCGCCAGGGATCCGAATGCCAGTTCTCCCACCAGGCTGGAGGTCTGCTGGGTCAGGTTGATGGCGTAGATTTCGTTCAGGTTGTAGGCATTAGCGCCGAAAACGATCAGATCTCCCGGCGTGCTGACCGGAGTTACAGTGATGGTGACGGTCACCGGCGGGCTGGCCAGTTCCCCGTCCCAGGCGCGATAGGTGAAGCTGTCTATTCCAGAGAAGCCGGGATTGGGCGTGTAGGTAAACCCACCATCTGCCTGGAAGGAGAGGTCGCCGCTGGCAGGCGGGGTAACCAGCACTGCTACCAGGTCATCGCCATCAGGATCGCTGTCATTGTCCAGAACACCGGGCGCTGCGACGACCAGAGGAACACCGGCGCTGGTGCTGTAGGCGTCCGCTGCTGCCACTGGAGGCTGGTTAGGAGGCGCAATGGGATTCACGGTGATGGTGACCGTGGCAGTATTGCTGGAAAGCTCTCCATCGAAGGCCTGGTAGGTGAAACTGTCGACGCCGCTGAAGCCGGGGTTGGGGGTGTAGGTGAAGGCTCCGCTGGTGGAAAGGTTGAGCTGTCCGTTTGCCGGTCCGGAAATCAGAACAGCGCTCAATCCGTCATTATCGGGATCCGAGTCATTGCCCAGCACGCCCGGAGCGCTGACGTTGAGGGGAGTGTCGGCATCGGTCTGATAGGCGTCGTTCACAGCCTGCGGCGGCTGGTTGACCGGTGCAGGGGGAGCAACCGTAATGGTGACCGTAGCAGTGTTGCTGGAAAGCTCTCCGTCGAAAGCCTGGTAGGTGAAGCTGTCGAAGCCGCTGAAACCCGGGTTGGGGGTGTAGGTGAAGGCTCCGCTGGCGGAGAGGTTGAGCTGCCCGTTCGCTGGTCCGGAAACCAGCACTGCGGTCAGTCCATCATTATCAGGATCCGAGTCATTGCCCAGTACGCCCGGAGTGCTGACGTTCAGAGGTACACCCGCGTCGGTCTGATAGGCGTCGTTCACAGCCTGCGGCGGCTGGTTCGTGGGCTGCGGAGGGTTGACGGTGATGGTGACCGTGGCAGTGTTGCTGGAAAGCTCTCCATCGAAAGCCTGGTAGGTGAAGCTGTCGACGCCGCTGAAACCGGGGTTGGGTGTGTAGGTAAAGGCTCCGCTGGCGGAGAGGTTGAGCTGCCCGTTTGCCGGTCCGGAAACCAGCACTGCGGTCAATCCGTCGTTATCAGGATCCGAATCGTTGCCCAGTACGCCCGGAGCGCTGACATTCAGAGGCGCACCCGCGTCGGTCTGATAGGCGTCGTTCACAGCCTGTGGCGGCTGGTTGGCGGGCGGGGTGCTGGTCGCCGCACAGCTCGTCAGGTCGTTGAGGATCGCGGCGCTGGCGAAGAGGAACTCTGTCTGCCCGGTCTGCGGGTTGATGCGGTAGATGTTTGACCCCCCGACGCTCTCCTCCAGACTGGAACCGTAGAGCATACCGTTGCAGTAAGCCAGGCCGCTCCACACCACAACACCTGACCCGCCAATCATCCCGCTGTAGAGCAGCGTCGCGCTGCGGGAGGGGATATTCACGCTGTAAAGGCTCTGGTAGGTGGCCACATAGAGCGTGCCATCGGGAGCAAACGCCATGTCTCCGGTTGCACCCAGGGTTCCATTTTCCAGGCCGTTGATCTTACCCAGCAGGGTCAGGGCGCCGGTCTGCGGGTTGATCGTGTACAGACGGTCGTTGTTGTCCATGAGATACAGCGTACCGTCAGGATGGAAGGCCATGCGCTTGGCGTAAATCTTGGGAGATGGGATATAGACGGTGATTTCCGTGCTGGTTCCGGTCGCCGGGTCCCAGTAGGCAAACTCGTCAGCGGTCTTTTGCCACTCGTAGTAATACACCACGCCAGTGACGGGATCCTGTTCGATAGCCTGCGTGCCGAAGAGGAGGTTCCCAACCACCCGAGAGCTGTTCTGGGTCAGATTGATTTCTACAATCGTGTTGATATCGTATCCATTGGCCCCATATATGATGAGATCGCCCGCCTGGGCGGATGCCTTGCTGACCGGCAGCGCCAGTATGGACAGGGTCAGGCTGATACAGAGCAGCAGATGCAGGGCTCTGACGAACTGCTGCCCTCTGCGGTGAGTATTATGCATCATCGTTTTCCTCCACTTCGATGCTGTGATGAATCGACCGCATTTCCTTGACTTAATCAAAGTCAGCTTCGATCCTGCTTATTTCCGGTTATTCAGATCCGTTTAGCGCAGCCCTGCAAGCTGCAGAATTTCCAGATCACTTAAAGGTTCAATATCGTATCCAAAAGCCTGGTTAAAGGGCTCAACCAGGATGGCGTTGGCCAGCAGGCCAGAAATTACGGTGCCCATATGACCGGAGCGGTCTCTGAGCTGCAAATAGCGCGGGTCGTTGCCTTTTTCAACAATATTGATTAGTTCACCTCCTACATTCAGGTAACGATCGCCCTCCATGCGCTGGAGCGTTTTTTCCACAAAGACATTCATGTCCACCACAACAATGCCGCGTTCCTCGGCCATCAACCGCACGCGCTCATTGGTCTCCTGTATGGCCCGGGAGACACGTTCGCGCCCGGCCTCATTTGGAAAGCGCTGCATTGCCTCCAGAGACTGCCCGCGGTCGAGGAAGTTGACCAGTACCATCTGCACGTCCCCGGCTTCCAGGACTGTATCTACGGCCAGGGTCAGGTTTTCGATAATGCGATCAATTTTGCGCTGTACGGCGCGGTCATCCAGGGTGCCGTCATAGATTTCGGCATAGGTGCCGCGTTCCAGGTGGAAGTCTGCACCGCCGATATAGACAATGACGTGCGATACTTCACCGTTGGCGACCTGTTCAGCCAGGCCGGTATGCTGGCCCTGCTTGATGAAGCTGCCGGTGGATGCGCCGCTGCGCGCCCAGTTGTACTTATAGCCGCTGCGGCGCGGTTCTCCCCACTCGCCCCAGGGTCCAAAATTCAGGTTGCGCGCCCGGGCGAGCTGCTCCACCCAGTTGAGGGTGTACTGTCTGAAGTTGCCGCCCCGGCTGTCATCTGCCTGATACTCGTCGGAATTACTGTCGCCCATGATCCCGATGCCAATAATCGGCCGGGGTTGTCCCACAGGCGTATCCACAGGCGTGGCCTGCCGGGTGGGTGCGGCTGCTTCGGCTGAGGAGCGCGGCGGCGGTAAAGGCCTTTCGCTCTCCTTGGCCTGCGGAAAGCGGATACTGCCTCCGTTGACGAAAAGAAAAATCACCGCAAACAGAAATGCCAGCAGGGCAAGCCGCAGTCCTGCTTTCACGGGTTGTTTCATCAAAACCTCCCCTGGTGCTCAGAAGCCAATATCGTCCAGCTCCTGCAGCAAGGTCGCCTCGATTTCATCATCGCTCATCTGCTCCACTTCCGCCGCGATTTCATCGATCTGGCGGCTGCCAGTTTCTCCGGCAGTCTGCGGCTCTGGAGCTGTATCCAGGGACAGCACCTCGTTTAACAGATATTCGGTCAGAGCAGCCGCGGTCGGATATTCAAACGCCAGCGTGGTGGGCAGAGGTTTGCCAAGGCTGTTCTTCAAGCGGTTGCTCAGTTCGACCGTCATGAGCGAATCCATTCCCAGGTCGGTCAGCCCGCGCTGGGGATCAACACTGTAGGAAGCTGGCAGACCCAGCACACGCGTCACCTGTTCACGTACATGTTCGAGGAGCAGTTCATAGCGTTCATCCGGAGCGGCCTCGTTCAGCATCTGCAGGATCTGAGAACCGGCAGCCGCGCCGCCGGATTCTTCGCGGACAGCCGCCTGCTGCAGCATCTCACGCAGGATGGGGGCTGCCTCGTTTGCGCTGACCTGCGCAGCGAGCTTTTGCCAGTCCATGGGGTACACGCTCACCTGGGTGTGCTTCTTCATCAGCAGGCGCTCGAAGACCTGCACTCCTTCATCGGGCGCGATCAGGGTGACCCCGGTGGCACTCCAGCGCTGGCGTTCGCGGTCCTGCTGGGCCGCGGCCATCCCGACCTCAGACCAGGGGCCCCAGTTAATGCTTGTGGCGGGCAGCCCCTGTGCCCGGCGGTAGTGTGCGAGGGCGTCTAAGAAGGCGTTGGCAGCGGCATAGTTCCCCTGACCGCTGTTGCTCAACACCGGCGCCATGGACGAGAACAGGACGAAGAAGTCCAGCGGCAGCCTCTGCGTGAGGTTGTGCAGGTGCCATGCACCGTGGATCTTGGGTGCAAACACTTTCTCAAAGCGCGGCCAGGACTGCTGGCGCAGCACGCCATCGTCGAGCACGCCGGCAGCGTGGATGACACCGCGCAGGGGCGGCATGTTCGCTTCGATTTCGGCCAGCACTGCAGCCACATCGGTCTCCCTGGAGACGTCCCCCTGCCATGTCAGGACATGAGCTCCGGTGTTTTCCCACTCATCTATTAAACCCTGAGCAGTCTGCGAAGGTGCGCTGCGGCCCATCAGAACCAGGTGTCGGGCGCCGCGCTGGATCAGGCCGCCGGCAATGGCGAGGCCCAGGCCGCCCAGGCCGCCGGTGATCAGGTAGGAGCCGTCTTTCCTTACCACAGAACCGCCGTCCAGGTCTTCATCCTGTGAGACCACAATCTTGCCGGTATGCCTGGCCTGAGCCATAAAGCGGAAGGCTTCGATCACCTCCTGGATATCGAACACATGCAGCGGCAGGGGTTTCAACTGGCCTGCTGCAAACTCAGGCATCAGCTTTGCCATGGTGTCCCGGGCGTAATCCGGGTCTTCCAGCAGCTTCTCGGTGAGATCGTAGGGGTAATACTCCAGTGTGGGGTTGAAGTCTCTCACCTGGCGGTGATCCCAGATGCCGCGCTTGCCGATCTCCAGGAAGCGTCCACCGTCGGCCAGCACCGACAGGCTCTTGGGGATAAACTCATCCGCCAGAGCGTTGAGCACAATGTCTACGCCCTGTCCATCGGTGTACTGCATCACCTGATCGGCGAAATCGAGGGTGCGGGAACTCATCACATATTCCACACCCAGCGAGCGCAGGAAAGCCCGTTTCTCCGGGCTGCCGGCCGTTCCGAAGACGATCGCTCCTGCCCGCTGCGCTAACTGCACGGCGGCCAGCCCGACGCCGCCGGCAGCGGCGTGAATGAGCACCCGGTCACCGGGGCGGATTCTGGCCAGGTCGTGCAGGCCGTAGTACGCCGTCAGGAAGGCGATCGGAATCGACGCCGCACGGGCAAAGGTGAGGTCTGGCGGTTTGGGGAACACCAGATTTTCATCTGCGATGATGTGGCTCTTGAAAGCGCCTTTTCCAAGGGCAATGACTTCATCCCCCGGAGCGAAGGCGGTAACCCCCTCGCCAGTGCGGACAACCACTCCGGCGCATTCTGTACCGATCGGCCCCGCCGGACCCGGGTACATCCCCAGCGCGTTGAGCACATCGCGGAAATTCAGGCCGGTTGCCCGCACCCGCACTTCCACTTCACCAGGCCCCGGGCTGGGGCGTGTCATCGGGCGCAGGCGGATGTTATCGAGGATGCCGCGCTCAGGCAGGTCGAGTTCGAAGGGTTCGTTCGCAGGGGGTTCCACGCGTGTCCCCTTGCGGGACAGGTGAACAAAGCGAGCCACGTAGCGCTCCGGCCCGCGCCAGGCGATCATATCCTCATCGCCGGCCTGCGCCAGTGCGCGTACTACGAGTTGTGCGTGCTCAGGGGCCGCCAGCAGATCCAGATCCAGGCGAGTGCAGCGCAGTTCCGGATGTTCTGCAGCGGCGGTGCTGGCCAGCCCCCACAGCGGAGACTGGGACAGGTTAACAGCCGTATTGTTGACCGGCTGAGCTCCGCGCGTCACCAGCCAGAGGCGGGCTCCATCCGGAGGTAGTTCTTTTTCAAAGCGGGCGCTTAGCGCCTGGATCAGATGGAGAAAGCCTTTCCCGCTGCGCTCCAGCTCCGTGGTGATCTTATCCAGCTCAGGCGAACCACTGTCCTCCAGGCTCCATAGATAGCAGGTGCCGCGGTAATCTGCCAGGCTGTCGCCGAATACCTCAGCCAGCAGGCGCTGGAAATCTTCGCTGCAGTCGGGGTTGATCTGCCAGGAAGCGGGTCCGGTAGAGCGGTATTCATTCCCGGGCTGGACGGTAATACACTTCCCTCCGGCTTCATGAACGGCCTGCGCCAGGCGGCTGTCCGTTTCTCCCGGGGGAGTGAACAGCAGCCACTTTCCACTGAGGTCCGGCTGGCTGTCGAGCTGCACAGGCTGCTTCGGCTGCCACTCCACTGCGTACAGCCACTCGTCAAAGCGCCGCTGTACCATGCGCCAGATATCGGCGCGGCGGACTTTGCGTATCTGCAGGCCGCTGATGCGGGAAACCGGTTCGCCGCTTTCTTTCAAGAGGACCAGATCTGCAGTGAAAGCGTCTCCCGGGAGGGCGCCGCGCAGCACAGCCTGTGCCCAGGCCCCTTCCTGCCCGGGCTGGAATAAGCGGTACTGTTCGAAACCTACAGGAACATACACATTGGAAGTAGCCTGCTCATCATCACCCTGTGGGAAGGCTGCGCCCAAAATTTGCATGGCCGCGTCGAGCAGGGCCGGGTGGATGAAGTAATCGCCCGCACTGGTTCGGACCTGCTCAGGCAGCAGCAGACGGCCCAGCGCTTCTCCATCGCCGCGCCACAGCTCAACCACGCCCCGGAAGGTGGGGCCATATTCGGCACCCAGTTCGGTGATCTGCTGGTAGTATGCAGCCGGGTCTACGGCCTGCGTGCAGCGGCTGCGGATTTCATCCAGGTTCAGGCGCTGCTCCTGTTCGCCGCCTGTGTCGAGGCGGATTTTGCCGCGCGTATGCAGCTTCCAGGCATCGCCGGCATTCTCTTCCAGGCTGAAAATCTGGAAATCGGCCTGCCCGCCCGCCAGGGGTGAGATGGCCACCTGCACGGTGGTGGTTTTGTCTTCCGGCAGCACCAGGGCTTCCTGGATGCTGACCTCTTCGAGGGCCAGGCTGCTGGCGCCAAAGGCATCGACAGCGGCCGCCAGGGCCATCTCCAGGTAACCGGTCGCAGGGAACAGCGGGGTTCCAAAGAAGCGGTGATCGGTTAAGTAGGCCGGGTCGCTGACCGAAAATTCAGATTCATACAGGGTACCGTTGATCAGCGGGGAGCGCAGGCGCCGGTCCAGCAGGGTGTGTACGCTCTGCTCGCGAGCCCGGGAGGCGCGGCCGGGTTTTACGGCCAGGTTCAGCCAGAAGCGCTCACGCTGGAATGGATACGTGGGCAGGGGCACGCGCCGGCGGGGGTAATCCCGGTCGAAAGATGCCCAGTCAATTTCCATGCCAGCGGTGTAAAGCCCTGCAAGGCTCTCGAGCATCTGCTGCCAGTCATCCCGGCCGGAGCGCAGGGAGGGCAGCCAGATCCCTTCGCTGTCCGGCAGGCAGCGGCGTCCCATTCCCAGCAGGGTCGGCTGGGGGCCGATCTCCAGGAACAGGCGGTATCCGTGCTCATACAGGGCTTTCATCGAGCGGTCGAATTGAACAGGCGCGCGCAGATGCTGCTGCCAGTATTCCGGATTCGACATCTCGCTTCCGGTGACCAGGCGGCCGGTCACATTGGAAATCAGCGGGATCTGGGGTTCGTGGTATGTGATTGAGGCTGTGATGGCGGCGAAATCCTCCAGGATCGGATCCATAAGCGGCGAATGGAAGGCGTGGGAGACGACCAGCTGTTTGGAGCGGATCCCCTTTTCCGCCAGGCCGTCCAGCACCTTCTGTACGGTCTGCCCGTCGCCCGAGATAACGATGTTCTCCGGGCCGTTGATCGCGGCGATGGAGATCACATCCTGGAAGGGAGCAACGGCCTCCCGCACGATTTCCTCGGTGCTGAACACGGCGGCCATGGCTCCACCGGCGGGCAGCGACTGCATCAGCCGGCCGCGGGCGGCAATGAGGCGCAGCCCGTCCTCCAGGCTGAAAATGCCTGCCAGGCAGGCGGCCACATATTCGCCAACACTGTGTCCCATCACCACTCCCGGCTCGATGCCCCAGGATGCCCAGAGCTGCGCCAGGGCATATTCAACGGCAAACAGCGCCGGCTGGGTGTAAGCCGTCTGGTCGATCCATGCCGCACTGGCCTCGTCCTGCGGGTAAAGAACGTCCAGCAGCGGGCGTCCCAGCAGGGGGCGCAGGATCTCATCGCACTGCTCCAGCGTCTTGCGGAAAACAGGCTGTGATTCGTAAAGCTGGCGCCCCATACCGGTGTACTGCGAACCCTGACCGGTGAACAGGAAGGCGGCTTCGGGCGCAGACTCGCTGAAAGCGGTCCCGCGCAGCAGGCCAGAGGGTGTGTCCCCGGACAGCCAGCTTTCCAGCAGCGCCTGGGCCTCTTCGGAACTGCGCGCTGTCAGCGCCAGCCGCTCGGCGAAATGCGTTCGTCCTGCACCGGCGGTAAAGCATATGTCCGCAAAGGAAAGATCCGGGTGAGATGGCAGGAAGGTGCTGTAAGCCCTGGCCAGATCTTTCAGAGCGGATTCTTTCTTAGCCGAAAGCACCAGCAGGTGGTATGGACGTTCGTTTTCGATCACCACCGGTTCCGGCTGGGGCGCTTCGGCGACGATCATGTGTACGTTAGTGCCGCTGAAGCCGAAGGAGCTCAGGCCGCCGATGCGGCGGGAACCGGCTGGCACCTCCCATTCGACCGGCGTCGTAGGGACCTCGATCGCCGATTGTTCCCAGGGAAACAGCGGGTTGGGCTCGCGGAAGTGCAGGTGTGGGGGGATCACTTTGTTATGCAGGCTGAGCACCAGTTTGATCAACCCGGCCACGCCCGCGGCGCCTTCGGTATGCCCGATATTTGTCTTCACCGAACCGACGTACAGAGGCGATTCTTTGGTGTGCTCCCGTCCGTATACGGCCTGGAGGGCGCGCAGCTCGATCGGGTCTCCCAGAGAAGTACCGGTCCCGTGGGCTTCTACATAGCCCACTTCTCCCGGTCGAACGCCGGCGTTCTCCAGCGCAGCACGGATGACCGCTTCCTGTGACAGGCCGTTTGGAGCGGTGAGGCCGTTGCTGCGCCCATCCTGGTTAGCCGCAGAACCCAGGATCACTGCCAGCACCCGGTCTCCGTTTGCCAGAGCGTCGGAAAGGCGCTTGAGCACCACAACCCCGCAGCCCTCGCCGCGCACATAACCATCGGCAGATGCATCAAAGGTCTTGCAGCGGCCGTCGAAGGAGACCATGCGAGCACGGGAGATGGTGATCGTACCTTCCGGCGTCAGCAGCACGTTGGCGCCTCCCGCCAGCGCCATGTCGCATTCCCTCAGGCGCAGGCTCTGACAGGCCAGATGGGCAGCGACCAGGGAGGATGAGCAGGCGGTATCGAGAGACAGGTTCGGACCGCGCAGGTCCATGAAGTAAGAAATCCGGCCGGCGGTCACCGATTCGGAGACGCCTGTGCTGAAATAAGCGTCCAGCGATGCCGGATCATTGGCTCGCGCCCGCATGTACAAGTAATCGTGGGAGGAGATCCCAACGAAAACCCCGGTCAGGCTGCCGATGATATCCTTCGATGCCAGCCCGGCATTTTCGAGCGCTTCCCAGGCCACCTCCAGCAGCAGGCGCTGTTTGGGGTCCATGCCAACCGCTTCACGCGGCGAGATGCGGAAAAAGTCGGCGTCGAAAAGATCCACATTCTTCAGGAAAGATCCCCAGCGAGTGTAGGTCTTTCCGGGTTTGTCGGGGTCGGGATCGTAATATGCGTCCACGTCCCACCGGTCGGGTGGCACTTCCGTGATCGCGTCAACGCCATTCAGGAGCAGATCCCAGAAGGCTTCAGGCGAGTTTGCGTCGTTGGGGAAGCGGCATGCCACGCCGACAACGGCGATGGGTTCCCGGCTTGCGTTTTCCTTTTTTTGCAGCCGGCTCTGCATCTCTTCCAGCGTGGTATAAGCATGCTTCAACAGCGACTGGTAATCGGTGGACTTACCATCGGAGCTCATTGAGTCCTCCCATTTATGCTCGATAGTTTCTTCACCAGCAGGGCGGCAATCTCATCTTCTGAAAGATCATCTATGCTGGATGGGCTTTCATCTGCACCGGCCGCCTGTTTTACCTGGGCTGGCGCCTGCTCTTCCGGTGCAGCAAAACCGGGCAGCCTGCCGGCGATGAAATCGGACAGTTCCTTTACCGTCGGGTATTCAAAAAGCAGCGTGGCGGGAAGCGTCTGCTCGATCAGGTTCCCCAGGCGGTTGCGCAGGTCGACAGCCATCAGGGAATCCAGCCCGTAATCGCTCAGCGGCAGGAACGGATCGATCTTCGCCGCCGGGCTGATCCCCAGCACCTGGCTGCAGAGCTCACGTACCCGGGCAGTTAAGAAGTTACTGCGCTGCCGTGCAGGGGTAGCCTGCAGCTGCTCCAGAAAACCGGGTTCGTGCGTTTTCTGCGCTCCCCGTTCGGGTTTTTTCACCTGGCGTTCCCGGCGCTGCAGGTTTGCGTACAGGGGTGGGTGCTGGCCCTGGAAGCGCTCCAGGTCAATGGAGAGCACGGCATACTGGATACGCCGGGGGAGACCGTGCTCATCACGGTGGAAACCCCATTCGAGGGCCTGCAGACCTTCCTGCGGGGAGAAAGTGCCTGCTTCCATCTTGCGCTCGGCTGCTGCGCCGATCTCAGCCCAGGCCCCCCAGTTGATGCTGATCGTCGGCAGGCCCTGGGCGGTGCGATAGTACGCCAGCATATCCAGGAAAGCGTTCGCCGCGGCATGGTTGCCCTGCCCGGCAGAACCGACCAGGGATGCGCCAGAGGAGAAAAAGATCATGAAGTCCAGCGTTCTGTCCTGCGTCAGGCAGTGCAGGTTCCAGGCGCCGGTAACTTTGGGCGCCATCACATACCGGAAGCGTTCCCAGTTCTGCTGCAGCAGCACCCCATCGTCGAGCACGCCGGCGGCGTGGATCACACCCCTCAGCGGGGGCAGACTGCTTTCGATTTCCTGCAGCGCACCAGCCAGTTGATCCAGATTCGAAACGTCGGCCTGCAGGGTGATCACCCGTGCGCCGGCCTGTTCGATCCTGCGGATGGCTTCCTGGGCAGTGGGCGAGGGCGCACGGCGGCCCAGCAGAACCAGGTGTCCGGCGCCGCGTTCGGCCATCCAGCGTGCCACCTCGAGCCCCAGTCCGCCCAGGCCGCCGGTGATCAGGTAGCTGGCATCGGGATGCAGCGGGAAGGGCTGGCCGGTGTGATCCTGGATGGGTGTATGTGCAAGGCGGCGTACACGGCGCATGCCGGCACGGAAAGCGATCTGGTCTTCGGCAGACGGTGTTCGCCAGATCTCTGCGGCCAGGTCAGCACACTGTTCTGCAGCCGGCTTTTCGGGATCCAGGTCAATGCGTACGCAGCGCAGCTCCGGGTGCTCCAGGGCGATCACATGTCCCAGGCCCCAGACAGGAGCCTGCAGTGGGTGGAGTGTTTCCCCGGCCGCGGTCTGTTCATCATCTGCCACCGCCTGCGCTCCCCGGGTGACCACCAACAGGGAGGGCAGTTCAGCCCAGGCCGTCCCTTCCAGCGCCTGAACCAGGTGCAGTAAACCCCCGGTTATGGTGAGCTGGCTTTCTTCCAGGGCGGCCGTGCTCAGGCCCGGCTCCTGCAGCGCATCCAGGGCCCACAGGAAGATCACACCCTGCAGATCCTTGCTTTCCGCCTGCATATGGGCGAGGGCCTGTTTGAAATCCTGCGGCTCAGCCGGGTTGAGTGTGAAGAGACGCGGCCCGGTGACAGCGAAGCTGTTCCCGGGAACAGCCGCCCAGCAGCGTGCCCCCTCCGCTTCCAGCGCAGCGGACAGCTCCTGGCCCAGGCCCTGCCCGTCCTGCAGGATCAACCAGGATCCCGTGTGGGCTGTCTTACGTGCCTGGCGAGGGTTCCGGCTGAGGATCAGGGCCTGCTGGTCGAACAGCAGCGGTTCGCCTTCGCCGGGGAAGAAAGTGACTTCTGTGAATCCGCTCTCCTCCAGCACCTGCTGCCAGCGCACCTGCGTGAGCAGGGCATAATCGGGGCGTAGATCGTAGTCGCTGAAGGCCCACCAGCCGTCGGTCAGACCCACAGTGAGGTCGCCGAAACGCTGCGGCCGGGTGGCCTCCAGCAGGGCCAGCAGCCCGCCGGGCGCCAGCAGCCGCTGAACGTTGGCGAGCGATTCGCGGATGGATGGGGTGGCGTGCAGCACGTTGGCCGCGATGATCAGGTCGAACTGCCTCCCCTCCAGGCCCTGTGCGGCAGGGTCTCTGGAAGTATCCAGGATGCGGTATTCGACGAAGGGGAAGGCGCTGAATTTCTCGCGCGCACGAGCAGTGAACAGCGGTGAAATATCGGTGAACACGTACTCACAGCGATCGGGCGGCAGCGCGGGGAGCACGTGGGCGGTCGTCCCACCGGTGCCGGCGCCGACCTCCAGGACACGCAGCTTCCGGCCGGGGGGCAGGTCTGCCACCAGGGTGGAGATCGCTCGCGCCAGCAGAGTGTTATAGAAGCGCGCCGAAGGCGATTCCTGGTACAGCTTTTCACTGTCTTCCAGGGAGCCGCCGGGGAAGAGAAGCTGCAGGGGATCCACCTGCTCGCGCAGCACGCCGTCCAGAGACTGCGCGCAGCGCAGGGTCATCTTTAGCTCGCCCTCTAAATCGGGATAGCGGGCGAGTAAATCCTGTGCACTTTCAACCGGATCCGGATAATCCGGTGTGCGGCGCACCACCCAGTCCGTGTCTGCGCGTTCCAGGACGCCGTCCTCGGCCAGAATCTGCAGCATCCTTTCCAGCAAACGGCGGAAGCGAGGTGCAATTTTCATGGCCTCCTGTGCCTCGCCGGTAGAAAAGCGCCGCTCGGGCAGCAGTTGGAATCCCAGCTTCTCGAACGCCCGGACGATAAAACCGGCGCAAACACGGTCAAGTTCGGGCAGAGCCGTGTCGTACTGGTCAATCCTGAATTCTTCACCCAGAGCGATGATTTCTGGCTGGGTCTGGGAGCGAACCTGCTCCAGCGGCAGGGCGAGCGCCGGTTTCTCTTCACCGCTCTGTGCCTCCCAGCGCACATCATAAAGAAGCTCGCGCAGGGACTGCAGTCCGAAGCGCGACAGCGCTCCTGGGACGGCACGCTTCATCTGCATACCGCTAAACTCAGCCAGCAGGTCTCCGGCATCGTCATAAAGGTTCATGCTCGCCGTGAAAACCTCTTTACCGTTCGGGTTGGAAAGGGTATCTCCGGATGTAATCTGGATATGGCTCCAGAACGCCGCCTCTGGCCGGCGGTGGAAGACCAGGCGGTCCACGCCGATCAGCAGGAAGGGATGTTCCAGACCGCGGGCAGCATCTGGCAGAGCGGCGACCATCAGGTGCAGACAGGCATCCAGCACGGCTGGATGCAGTGCATCACAGGCCTGCGCTGCCTGTTCGATCACCTGCGGTGTGATCACGCGTCCCAGCGCCTCGCCATCGCGGCGGAAGACCCGGGTAAGCCCCTGGAAGGCCGGTCCGAACTCCAGCCCCAGCGCGCGCAGGCGGTCGTATACTGCTGCAGCTTCCATTTCCTCGCTGCAGCGCGCGCGGATGGCTTCCAGCTTTTCCGGGGCTTTCGAAGTCCCCGAATTCAGGGGGATGATCTTTCCGCTGCTGTGCAGATGCCAGTCGCGGCCCTGCCGGCTGTATACACCGAAAGAATGACCGCCCTGTTCTGGCTTGAGTACCAGCTGGACAATGCGCTGCTGGCCGGTTTGCAGGAGCAGCGGCTCCTGGATGAGCAGGTCGGTAAGGGCGAAGGAGCCGGATGGATCCTCCCGGCGCGCAGCCGCGCAGGCCATTTCAATGTATCCCGGGGAGGGGAACAGCCCTTCGCCCTGGATAAGATGATCGTTCAGGAAAGGATGCGATTCCGGGCTGATCTGGTTTTCGTAAATGGTCTCCTGCACCGCAGCTGCCCGCAGGCGCCAGCCGAGCAGCGGGTGTTCGCTCGCATGCTCCACGAATGCGCCGGCTGTAAATTGGGCCGCTGCGCCGGGTGTAAACCAGTATCTTTCGCGCTGGAAGGGGTAGGTGGGGAGCGCCACCCGCCGCCGCTGAGCGGCTTGTGGGCGGTAAAAGCCTTCCCAGTCGATCTCCACACCCAGGGTGTACAGCGCGGCGAGGCTGTCCAGCAGCTGGCGCTGGTCGTCCTGTCCGGAGCGCAGAGAAGGCAGCCAGGTGCAGTCCGTCTCGGGCAGGCAGTTCCGGCCCATACCCAGAAGGATGGGCTGCGGACCGATTTCCACGAATACCCGGTACCCCTGCTCGTAGAGCATCTGAATAGAGGCGGCAAATTGTACGGGCTGGCGGATGTGCCGGCTCCAATAATCGGGCCGCGTCATCTCGCCCGGGGCTGCCGGCAGGCCGGTCAGGTTGGAGATGATCTCAACCTGTGGATCCTGAAGCTTGACCCCGGCAGCCACCTGTTCAAAGGCCGGCAGAATGGGGTCCATCAATGGTGAATGGAATGCGTGTGAGACGGTCAGGTAGCGGGCACGGATGCCCAGCCGCTCCAGACCGGCGACCAGCTGCTCCAGGGCAGCGCCTTCGCCGGAGATCACGGTGTTCTGAGGGCCGTTCAGTGCGGCAATCGAAAGCCGTCCGGCATAGGACTGCAGGTGGGGAGCGAGCTGTTCTGCGCTAGCGAATACGGCCGCCATGCGGCCTCCGGCGGGCAGGCTGTTCATCAACCGGCCGCGCGCCGCTACCAGTTCTACGGCCGCCTCCAGGCTGAACACTCCGGCTGCGCAGGCGGCCGCAAATTCACCGATGCTGTGCCCCATGACTGCCGATGGAACGATTCCCCAGGACTTCCACAGATCAGCGAGAGCGTACTCGATCGCGAACAGGGCAGGCTGGGTGTACAGGGTTTCGTTGAGGCGGTCGGCTTCACGATCATCGAACAGCAGATCTGCCAGCGGCCGGTCGAGGTGCGGCTGCAGCAGCTCCGCACAGCGATCCAGCGCGGCGCGGAAGACGGGCTGGGTTTCATATAACTGGCGGCCCATGCCGGAGTACTGCGCACCCTGACCGGTGAACAGGAAGGCCACTTTGGGCGGCCGGCTGCCGGCTCTGCCGCTGTGCAGCCCGGCCGATTTTTCTCCCCGCACGAAAGCGGCAAGTTTTTCAGCCAGGTCCCCTTTGCTGCTGGCCACTGCGGCCAGGCGGTAGTGAAAGTGAGCCCGCCCGGTGCTGGCTGTGAAGTTGATATCGGCCAGCGCGTCATCCGATTGGGTCAGGTGATGTTGATAGCGCTCTGCCAGTTCCTTCAGGGCTGTTTCGCTGCGCGCCGACAGAGGCAAAATCTGGTAAAGCGGTTCGTCAGCATCCGGTGTTTTCTCAATCTGCGGCGCTTCCTCCAGGATCACATGGGCGTTGGTGCCGCTGAACCCAAAGGAGCTAACGCCAGCCAGACGTTTCCCGCCGGGTACCTCCCAGGAGGTGAGCCGCGTGGGGATCTCGATCGCCGGATAATCCTCCCAGGGGATGTAAGGATTGCGCTCCTGCAGGTGCAGGTGAGGTGGAATCTCGCCGTGCTGCAGGGCCAGGACGGTTTTAATCAGCCCGGCGACGCCCGCGGCCGATTCCAGGTGTCCCACGTTGGTTTTTACCGAGCCCAGCATCAGCGGGGTGCTGCGCTTCTGGCACAGAACAGAGCCCAGGGCCTGCACTTCAATCGGGTCGCCCAGGGATGTGCCGGTGCCGTGGGTTTCGACGTACGAAATCTGTTCCGGCTGCACGCCGGCGTTTCGCAGCGCAGCCCGGATAACGGCTTCCTGTGAAGGGCCGTTCGGCGCGGTGAGCCCATTGCTGCGCCCATCCTGGTTGACCGCTGTACCGCGGATCACGGCCAGGATCCGGTCGCCGTTCTGCAGGGCGTCGGACAGGCGCTTGAGCACGATCATCCCGCAGCCTTCGCCGCGTACGAAGCCGTCGGCGCGGGCGTCAAAAGTTTTGCAGCGCCCGTCGGCGGCCAGCATCTGTGATTTGGAGAGGGCAATGCTGGTCTCCGGTGCCAGGATTACGTTCACCCCGCCGGCCAGGGCCAGATCACATTCGCCATTGCGCAGGCTTTGCACCGCCGTATGAATGGCGACCAGCGAAGAAGAGCAGGCAGTATCGATGGACAGGCTGGGCCCGGTCGTCCCCAGGAAATAGGAAAGCCGGCCGGAGGCAATGCTGTGGGCGTTCCCCGACGCCATATAAGCATCGATATTTGCCTGTCCGGCGTTCACCAGAAGCTGTAAGTAATCGCTTCCGGAGATTCCCACGAATACCCCGGTCTGGCTGCCCATCAACTTTTCGGGAGAGTGCCCGGCGTTTTCCAGCGCTTCCCATGTAACCTCAAGCAGGAGACGCTGCTGGGGGTCCAGGTTGGCAGCTTCGCGGGGAGAGATGCCGAAAAAGGTCGGGTCGAACTGGTCCAGGTTGTCCAGGAAACCACCCCAGCGTGTGGAGATCCGTCCGGGTGCCTCAGGATCGGGGTCATACAGGACCTGGTTATCCCATTTTTCCGGCGGCGTCTCACGGATGGCATCCACCCCGTTTCGCAGGAGATCCCAGAAAGCCTGCGGCGAATCCGCACCGCCCGGGAAGCGGCAGCCCATACCGATAATGGCGATTGGCTCGCTTTTCTGCCCTTCCAGGGTTTCCAGCCTTTGCTGCAGCTGTGCGGCCAGCAGCGCCAGTCGTTTAGGATCCAGGCTGCTGATGCGCTCCAGGAAATCGTTCATGATTGACCCCGCATTTGATCCATAAATAAGCGTTCAATTTCTTCTTCAGACATGTTTTCAATGGCGGCGATCAGATCATCCCCGCCTTCCTGCACTGTTTCAACCGGTTGGGGCTGCGGCTGCTCCGGTGTGAGCACCAGGCCGGCCAGATAATCGGTTATCGCCTTCACTGTTGGGTAGTCGAACACCAGGGTGGCGGGCAAGGGGCGCTCAAGCTGCAGACCCTTCCCCAGCCGGTTGCGCAGTTCGCCGGCCATGAGAGAATCCAGGCCCATTTCATTCAGCGGCTTCCCCAGGTCCAGTTCATCCGGCGAGTCCATCCCGAGTACATGCACCGCCTGTTCGCTGACGAAGGCCTGCAGCAGTTCGTACTTCCGGTGGGCCGGGGCCGCCTGCAGGCGCTGGCGGAAGGACTGCTCGCGTTCCGGTCGTGGACCGGCCTCCGGATGAGACCGGGGCTGCCGGCCAGTGGAGGCGCGGTCCGCTCTCACACCCATTTCAGAAAGCCAGGCCGGCGGAGAACCATTCGGATAGCTGCGCAGATACTGCGCCCAATCGGCCGGCAGCACACCAGCCTGGACCACTCCGTCTGCGACGATTTTTTCCAGAATATGCAGGCCCTGCTCGGGCAAAATGACGCCAATGCCCTGACCTTCGACCCGTTCAGCCACGCTGCGCTCAGCCGCCGAACCAATTTCCGCCCATACGCCCCAGTTAATGCTCGTCCCCGGAAGCCCTTGAGCCCGCCGGTAATGGGCCAGGGCGTCGAGGAAGGCATTGGCTGCGGCATGGTTGCCCTGGCCGGGCGAGCCCAGCAGAGCCGCGGTGGAGGAGAAGAGCACGAAGAAGTCCAGGTCTGACCCTGCAGTGAGCGTGTGCAGCAGCCAGGCGCCGTCCACTTTTGGCGCCAGGACGGTTTCAAAGCGTTCCCAGGACTGGCGCAGCAGCGCGCCGTCATCCAGGACCCCGGCGGAGTGTATAACCCCGCGCAGCGGCGGCATACTGGCCCTGATATCGTCCAGAAGGGCACGCACCTGCTGCGGCTGGGAGATATCACAGCGCGCCACCCGCACTTCAGCGCCGGCAGCCTGCATTTCTTCCAGGGCCGTCTGCACTGCAGGGCCGGGATCGCTGCGCCCGACCAGCACCAGGGAGCGCGCTCCGGAAGCCACCATGCGTTGGGCGACCAGCAGCCCCAGGCCGGAAAGCCCACCGGTGATCAGGTATGTCCCTTCGGCGTCCGGTCGCAGGATCGTAGAGCGCGGCCTGCGCCTGTGTGCGGCCTCATCTCCCTGCGTGAGTACAATTTTGCCAATGTGCCGGGCCTGGGACATAAAACGGAAGGCCTCGGAAATCTTCTCCAGGGGGAAGGTGTGCAGGGGCAGGGGGGTGATCTTTCCGTCCGCGAGCTGCCCAAGTACATCAAAGAACAGCTCCTGCACCGCATCCGGGTCGTTCGCCATCAGGGTGGCCAGATCAATTACCCGGTAATCGGCATGCGGTTTTGCAGCGCTGAACTGCTCCTGCGTCCAGATTTCTTTTTTGCCGATCTCCAGGAAGCAGCCATCCTCAGCCAGGACCGATACGCTGGCCGGGATGAAGTCTCCGGCGAGAGAATTGAGCACGATATCGACTCCCTGCCCGCCCGTCTGTTCCATGATTGCCCGGGCAAAGTCCAGGGAGCGCGAGTTATAGACATGCTGCACGCCCTGGGCCCGCAGGAAGTCGCGCTTTTCCGGGCTTCCAGCCGTGGCGAACACCTCTGCCCCGGCCTGCAGGGCAATCTGCACGGCGGCCTGCCCCACACCTCCGGCGGCAGCGTGGATCAGCACGCGCTGGCCTGCTCTGATGCGAGCACTGCGCTGCAGCGCATAAGCGGCGGTCATGAATGTCATTGGCAGGGTGGCCGCCTGTGCGAAGCTGATGCCTGCCGGAAGAGGAGCGACAAACCGGGCCGGAACGTTCACGTAGCTGGCGAAGCCGCCGGTCACCACGGCAATGACCTCATCACCCACGGAGAACCCTTCTACGCCGGGGCCGACAGCGGTGATGCGGCCGGCGCACTCGCTCCCCAGGGGATCGGGATCGTCGCGCATCGACAGGGCATTGAGCACGTCACGGAAGTTCAGGCCGGTCGCCAGTACGCGGATCTCGACTTCCCCGGCGGCCGGCGGGCGGCGCTGCGCAGGGACCAGATGCAGGTCGTCCAGCACGCCGCTGGTGCCGGTCTGCAGCTGGACCGGCTGCGGGTCATCCAGCGAGGCGGCGAGGGGCAGCGATGTCAGGCGCGCCGTAAACCTGCGGCTGCCCCGGTATGCCAGCAGCGTTTCCGGACCGTTTTTGCGAACTGCGTCCACCAGGTTCTGCGCCTGAACAATAACCTCGCTCTCTGGGTCCAGGTCGACCAGGGTGCAGCGGTACTCGGGGTGTTCGAGATGGATGACCTTTCCCAGACCCCAGACCGGCGCCTGCAGCGGGCTCAACCGTCTGGTGACGCCGGGCTCTACTGGCTGCGCGCTGCGGGTAGCGACCCACAGGCGGGGGGTGCTGGAGGCTGCGCCTAAGGCCTGCACCAGGTGCAGCAGGCTGCCCGTTCCGGGCTGCAGGTCGCGGAGCAGCGAACCGTTGGACGGCGAGGCAGGCTCATCCGCAGGATCTGCATCCAGGTTCCACAGGTGGATCACTCCACTCAGGGAGCCGGCCTCCTGCACCAGGCGGACGTAAGCCTGTGGATCGTCCACAGGGATGGAGAGGCTCTCTCCATCCCGGGATCCCGCGTGGTCCGCATATACCACCTGGCAGTTATTCCCTATCGCGCGCAGTTCAGCGGCGACCTGCTGCCCGACTCCACCCCGGTCGGCGAAAATCAGCCAGTTTCCTGAAGCCGTGCGCTCCTGTTTCCGGGCCAGGATAAGCACCTCATGGGTGTGGTCCGATGCGTCCGGCACGACCTGTACCGGGCTGAAACCACTTTTGTCCAGCAGTTCCACCCAGGCCGGCGGTGCGAGGAGCGGGTAAGCCTGGCGCAGGTCTTCATCGCTGTAGCGCCACCAGCCGTCTGTCAGCCCGAAGGTCAGATCGACCCAGGCGTCTGGCGCGGTGGGCTCCAGCAGCAGCAGCAGGCCGCCAGGGGCCAGAAGCTGGTTCACATGCTGCAGGGTAATACCCAGATCGCGGGTGGCGTGCAAAACGTTGGCGGCGATGATCAGGTCAAAGCTGCGCGCTTCGAAGCCCTGCGCCTGCGGGTCCTGCTCGATGTCCAGTGGTCGGTAGGTGACAAAATCGTAGGCGCTGAATTTCTCGCGCGCCTGCAAGAGGAACGCTGGTGAGATATCGGTAAAGTAGTAATGCGTCGTCTGCTGCGGCAGGAGCGGCAGCACGGCGCGCGCCGTGCCGCCAGTGCCGGCCCCGATCTCCAGGATGCGCAGCCCCTGCCGGGATTCACGCTGCTCAAGGACACCCTGTACCGCTGCGGCCACAAGCTGGTTGAAGACCTCCGCTTCCGGCGTCCCGTGATAGAGCGGTTCAACAATTTCCGTGGATCCGCCCGGGAACAGCAGCTGCAGGGGATCGATTTCGCCGGTCAGTACCCCGGCCAGAGCCGGGCCGCAGTGTTCGACCAGAGCCACCTGGGGTGGGAGCGACGTGAAGCGGGCTTTCAACCCCTGTACATCTGCCTGCAGCGCTTCCGGTGCCGGCGCTTCACGTACACGCCAGCCATTGTCTGTGCTTTCCAGGTAACCTGCTTCGGACAGGATGGCTAGCAGGCGGGCAAACAGGCGCCTGTGCCGGCTGGCGATACCCAAACGGCCGACCAGTGATTCGGTCGTGAAGCCTTTTTTCGCGTTCCAGTCCATACCCAGCCGGTCAAAAGCAGCCAGGATGTAGGCGCGGCATATGCGGTTCAGGTCTGCGATGACCGCGTGGTGAGTCTGCAGACCGAACTGGTCGCTGAGGGGTGCAAACGCTTCCTGAGCGGCGGCAGCCAGCGCCGGTAGGTACAGTTCATTTTCTACCTGCGGGCGCCATTCGAAGTGCACCATCCAGTCTGCGAAATCGTCACCCGACCCGAGACTGTGGGTGAGTTGTGCGGCTCGCCGCAGATGCAGTCCTTCGATTTGGACATGGACGCGGCCGCTTTCTTCCAGCACCCAGAGATCTGCGCTCAGGGTGCCTGTTCCTTTTTGATCTCTGAGCACCACACGTCCCCAGGCGCGTGGGCCGGGGGCGCTGTAAACCTCACAGCGGTCTACCGCAGCGGGCAGGAACGCCTGGCCAGGGGATTGGTCCGCGGGTAAGGCCTGTTCCACGAGCTGCAGGCAGGCGTCAAGCAGCGCCGGTGAGATCTGGTATGAGGCCTCGCCTGCTGCGCCATCCGGCAGTTCGATCAGGCCCAGCGCTTCACCGGTGCGGCGGTAGATTTTCTGCAGCCCCTGCAGGCTCTCCCCGGGCTGGATACCGCGCCGGTTCAGGGCGGCGAAATGCTCATCAGGGTCAACTGCCTGTGCACCGGCTGAGACCGATTCTGGGTCCAGGGCCGGCGCAGCAGGCTTTGCGCCACCTGCCAGTATCTTTCCCGTAACATGGAGCTGCCACCCGTCTCGTTCTTCACCGGAGCGGGCGCTGAAGATTTTGAATTCAACCTGGCCCTGCGCTTCGGGCTCCAGGATGGTTTGAATAATGCGCGTTTCATCCCCGGTAAAGCGCATGGGCTTAAGGAGCACGATATCTTCCAGGGCGTGCTGCCCGGCGCCAAAGAAATCCAGTGCGGCCTCCAGCGCCAGCTCGAAATAGGCAGCTGCGGGCAAAATCACCTCGCCGTTCACGATATGGTCGCGCAGGAACGGAAAGTCCTGCGCCTGGCACACGAGTTCGTACTGGCGCGTTTGCAGGGCGGAGCGTAGAGGGGCGCCCAGGAGCGGGCCAGCCATTTCGACGGCTGCTGACTGCATCTGACGTGGGGCGGCCGGGATCCAGTAGCGTTTGCGCTGGAACGGGTAGTTAGGCAGGCCCGACAGGCGCGGGCGCGCCGCTTCGTCGCGGTGAAAACCATCCCAGTCCACCGGGGCGCCGTACACATAGAGTGCGCCCAGGGTGTTCAGCATCACCTGCAGATCAGGCTGCCCCTTGCGCAGAGATGGCAGCCAGGGCCCCAGGTGTTCCGGCAGACAGCGCTGTCCCATGCCGGTGAGTACCGGCGCGGGGCCGATTTCAATAAACACCTCACAGCCGAGCTGTTTCAGCGTGTGCATCATCTCATTGAAGCGCACCGGCCGGCGCACATGATCGACCCAGTATGCAGGCTCTGGAGCAGCGGTCCGGCTGAATGCCTGGCCGGTCAGGTTGGAGATCAGCGGCAGGCGCGGCGCCTGAGCGGGAATGCCGGAAGCAATACGGGCGAAATCATCCAGGACCGGATCCATCAACGGTGAGTGGAAGGCGTGCGATACCGGCAGGCGCCGGAACGAAATGCCCTGCGCTTTGAAGCTGTCGAGCACCTCCTGCAGGGCTTCCCCATCGCCGGAGATGACCGTGTTCTCAGGGCCGTTGAGCGCCGCAATGCTCAGCCGGTCGCTGTAGGGCTGCAGGACGCTCTCCACCTGTTCCGGGCCAGTAAACACAGCGGCCATCGCGCCCCCGGCGGGCAGCGAGGCGATCAGCTGCCCGCGCCGGGCGATGAACGCCAGCCCGTCCTCCAGGCTGAACACCCCGGCTGCACAGGCGGCAGCGAATTCTCCAACGCTGTGCCCGGCCACCGCCGCCGGTGTAATGCCCCAGGAGCGCCACAATTCACACAGTGCGTACTCCAGGGCGAACAAAGCCGGCTGGGTGTATGCGGTGTTGTCCAGGCATGCAGCCGCTTCCGGGTCCTCGCCGAACATGACCGCAAGCAGCGGGCGTTCCAGGTAGGGCTGCAGCAGGGCGGCGCAGCGGTCCAGAGCGGAGCGAAAAACGGGGAACAAATCATAAAGCTGGCGGCCCATGCCGGGATACTGGGAGCCCTGCCCGGTGAACAGGAAGGCGATTTTGGGGCGGTCTGTCGTGCGTACGGGACCGGCCAGCGGCCCTTCCTGCGCGGATTCCTGGAAGCGCCTGAGCTGCTCGCCAGCCTGCTGCGCGCTCTGTGCGATGACTGCCAGGCGGTGACTCAGGTGCGCCCGCCCCTGGTGCGTTGTGCGGCTGACATCCCCCAGAGAAATTTCCGGATGAGCGGCCAGGTAACCCTGGTAGCGGCCGGCCAGCTCCTTGAGTGCCGACTGGTTCTGGGCGGAGAGGGTCAGCAGGTGGAAAGGACGCTCTGGAGCATCTGCGGCGGGCTCCCGCTCCGGCGGACCGGCCAGCACTACATGGGCGTTCGTCCCGCTGAAGCCAAAAGAGCTCACCCCAGCCACCCGTCGTCCGGCGGGACGCCAGGGGATTACCGTGGTGGGCACGCGCAGCGGCAGGTTTTCCCAGGGGATGTGTGGGTTGGGGGTCTGGAAATGCAGGCTTGGCGGGATCTCACCGTGCTGCAGGACCAGCAGAGCCTTGATCAGCCCGGCGATGCCGGCAGCCGATTCCAGATGCCCCAGATTTGATTTCACCGAGCCGATATACACCGGCTGTGTGGGCTGGTGCGACTCTTTGAAGATACTGCCCAGCGCCTGGACCTCAATGGGATCTCCGAGGGATGTGCCGGTGCCGTGGGCCTCGATATAACCCACTTCACCCGGCTGCACTCCGGCGTTGGAGAGCGCCTGGCGGACCACACTCTCCTGGGCAGGGCCGTTCGGCGCGGTCAGCCCGCTGCTGGCGCCATCCTGGTCAACAGCAGAGCCTAAAATCAGCCCCAGAATGGGATCGCCATCGGCCAGAGCATCGCTGAGCCGCTTGAGCACTACCAGGCCGCAGCCTTCGCCGCGTACAAATCCGTCGGCACGGGCATCGAACGCTTTGCAGCGCCCGTCGGGAGCCATGAAATGGTATTTGGAAAGGGCGATCGAGGCCTCGGGCGTGATGATGGCGTTCACCCCACCGGCCAGTGCCATGCGGCACTCGCCTGCCCGCAGGCTCTGTACGGCGAGATGCACAGCGACCAGGGAAGAGGAGCAGGCGGTGTCGAGCGAGATGCTCGGCCCCTGAAAACCAAAGACGTAAGAAAGGCGGCCGGAGGCCAGGCTGTGCCCTGTGCCCGAGCCGTAATAAGTATCGATGCGTGCGATGCCGCCTCCGGCAAGCTGCAGCTGGGCGTAATCGCTGTTGACAATACCCACGAACACACCGGTCGAACTGCCTGAGAGCCGGTCGGGAGGCAGGCCGGCGTTTTCCAGCGCCTCCCAGGCCACTTCCAGCAGCAGGCGCTGCTGCGGGTCGAGGCTGTTGGCTTCGCGGGGTGAAATTCCGAATAGCTGGGGATCGAAGCGGTCTATTCCCTCGATGAACCCACCCCAGCGGGTGGACATTTTGCCCGGCGCCTCCGGGTCGGGGTCGTAGTAACGGTCGATGTCCCAGCGGTCAGGGGGGACTTCGCGGATGGCGTCCACGCCGTTCTTGAGCAGCTCCCAGTAGCTTTCGGCATCCTTCACGCCACCGGGGAAACGGCAGCCCATACCAATCACCGCGATGGGCTCACGCTGAGCCCCTTCGAGCGTTTCGACACGCTTCTGCAGTTTTTCTATGGCGATGTAAGCCTGTTTCAATGCCGACAGGCTGGTTGATTCCCTGGAGGCAGGTTCCATCCCGTTATCCTTTGAGATCTTTCAGTTTTTTCATCAGCAGTTCTTCAATTTCTTCTGCTGAGAGATCGTCCAGCATACTTTCGTCCACCGCTTCAGGCTGAGGTGCGGATTCAGGTTGAGGCGCAGATGTGCGCTCTTCCACCAGGGTACCGGCCTCAACCAGCGCTTTTTCAAGAAAAACGGCCACCGCTTCGACGGTCGGGTAATCGAAGATCAGGGTGGAAGGCAGCGGCGTTTTCAGATCCAGGCCGGTCTGCAGACGGCTCTTCAATTCCACGGCCATCAGCGAATCTACGCCCAGGTCCATCAGGCGCTGGCGGCGGTTAGGGCGCTGTCCGTCGCGCATGCGCAGCAGGCGGACCAGATGCTGGCGCACATAATCGATGAGCATCTCGCGGCGCTCGTCGACAGATGCTTCCTGCAGGGCGGTGAGGAATGCCCGGCGCTCCTCTTCACGCTGGTCCTGAGCCGGACGACCATTCCCCTCTGGCGCCGTGGTGAACTGGGCCTCGCCGGCAGCGGTGTGCTGGAAGGCAGCCTGCCCGTCTGTGGAGAGCGGCGTCTGGGCTGCCAGGATGTGACATCCCAGGATTTCCGCAGCGGCGCCAGGCTGCGGGAATACCGTGCTGTTCTGGAAGCCGGCGGACTGCAGGACCTGCAGCCATTGATCCGCAGACAGCAGAGGCGAATCGAGACGCAGGCCGTCCTCAAAGCGCTCCCAGCCCTCGATCAGCGCTGTGGTCACGTCGTACCAGGCCAGGGGCTCGGTGACTTCAAACGCCAGCAGCAGCCCACCGGGTGCCAGCAGTGCCCGCAGGAAGGCGAGCGTCTGGGGAATGTCGCGGGTGGCGTGCAGCACGTTGGCGGCGATGATCAAATCGAAGCTGCCAGGAGTCAGCCCCTGTTCCAGTGGGTCTTTCTCCAGGTTGAGCAGGCCGTAGCGCAGGAAGGGATAGCTCTGGAATTTATCCCTGGCCCGCTCTAAAAACAGCTCGGATACATCCGTAAACAGGTAGGATGTACGCTCTACCGGCAGCACAGGCAGCAGAGCCGATGTTGTACCCCCAGAGCCAGCGCCTGCCTCCAGGACGCGGATCTGGCGCCGGTCAGGCGTCTGTGCCACGATCGCCTGGACGAGGGTCCGCAGGATCCCGTTAAAGTAGCCAACCAGCGGCCATTTCTCATACAGGTATCTGGCGGTTTCAAATGAGCCGCCCGGGAAGAGGATCTCCAGCGGGCTTTCGGAGCCGGTGAGCAGCGCCGGAAGGCGCTCACCCGAGCGCTTGACATAATCTGCCAGCCAGGGGAGGTCCTGCAGCGAGGCCGGGATTCCGGCTTCCAGTGCCTGTGGCAGCGGGCCGCTGAGGGGCTGCAGACAGGTGAAAGCATCCCCCTCCCGGCGCAGAACGCCGCTGCGCGCCAGGCGCTCCAGCCAGCGCTGCATCAGCTTTTCGTAAGCTGGAAGGATCCTGTATTGAGAGACCAAGCTGGCAGCCGTGTGGGTTTCACCGGCCTGGGAAAAGGCGCCCAGCTCCTGCAGCGCACGACGGATGTAGGCAGTACTGATGCGCTCCAGATCGTCCCATTTTTGCGGGTAAGTGTGCAGGCCCAGGTCGAGCGGCCCGCTTTCCTCCTGGCCCCTTCCGGCGGCAATAACCCGCTCCCAGAGAGAGACTGCCGGCGCGCCTTTTTGTGCCCGTTCCACCTGCGCCGACCAGTACCGCTGCCGCTGCCAGGGGTAGGTGGGCAGCGCTACCCTTTGACGGGTATAAGGCCTGTCGAAGCCCTCCCAGTCCACGTTCACCCCGTGGACGTACAGCTCTGCCAGGCTCTCGAGCATCTGCTGGGTGTCGCCCCAGCCCTTGCGCAGCGAGGGCAGCCAGAGGACAGTGCTCTCCTGCGCTTCTTCCGGCAGTGCGCGGCGCCCCAGGGCCAGCAGCACGGGTTCTGGACCAATTTCTACAAAGATGCGCTGCCCCTGTGCGTACAGAGTTTGCATCGCGCGAGCGAAGCGTACCGGCTGGCGCAGGTGGCGGCGCCAGTAAGCTGCAGACTGCATGTCTGTTGCAGATACCAGTTCGCCGGTTGTGCAGGAGACCAACCCCGTGTGCAGTTCGCCGTAACGAATGCCGGCCGCTGTGGCCTCAAATTCATCCAGAATGGGGTCCAGCAGCGGGGAGTGGGCGGCCTGGGAGACGGCCAGGCGCTGGGAGCGGATGCGCCGGGCCCGCAGCGCCTCAACAGCCTGCTGCACGGCGGCACTGGAACCGGAAATGACCGTGTTGTGCGGTCCGTTGATGACCGCGATCGAGACGGAGGCAGAAAACGGTGCGATGATTTCAGCGACGGTCTCCTCATCGGCGAATACGGCAGCCATTTCCCCTTTTTCGGGGAGGGCATCCATCAGCCGACCGCGAGTCAGCACCAGCCGCATGCCGTCTTCGAGCGGGAATGCTCCAGCAATGCAGGCGGCCGCATACTCGCCCACGCTGTGCCCCATCACCAGGGAAGGCTTGATCCCCCAGGATTCCCACAGCTTCGCAAGCGCATACTCCAGAGCAAACAGGGCCGGCTGGGCGAAGGTCATCTGCTCCAGGAGGGCGCTTTGATCGGGGTCGTAGAGCACCGAAAGGAGTGAGTAGCCCAGCTCGGGGCTGGCGATCTCATCGCACGCCTGCAGGGCCTGGCGTAAAACGGGGTGGGTGTCGAACAGCTCGCGCCCCATTCCCGGGTACTGGGCTCCGTGGCCGGTGAAGAGGAAGGTCACCTCCGGCTGGTAGCTGTCCTGGATCTGGCCGCTGATGAGCCCGTCTACCTCACGTCCTTCCAGTAGGGCCTGAAGTTTTTCTCCGGCTTCTGCCGAGGATGCGGCCAGCACGGCCATACGGTGCTCGTAATGAGCGCGCCCGGCGTTCGCCGTGTAGCAAATATCGGTGAAGCGCTGCGCGCTGGCCGGCAGCAGCGCAGCGTATCGCCGGACCAGGTCGGTCAGCGCGGCCGGCTGCCGGGCCGAGAGGGTCAACAGATGCAGCGAGCGCTCGACGGTCGGGGGTTCCTCCTGGCGCTCGGGCGCCGCTTCAAGCACGACATGCACGTTCGTGCCGCTGAAGCCGAACGAACTCACCCCGGCAATGTAGCGCCCGTCGATGGGCTGCAGGGGCGTGCGGCGTGTGGGCACGTCGATGGGCAGGCGCTCCCAGGGGATGTAGGGGTTGGGCTCTTTCAGGTGCAGGTGAGGCGGTATCTCCCGGTTCTGCAGCACCAGAATGGCCTTGATCAACCCGCCGATCCCTGCCGCCGATTCCATATGGCCCATATTGGTCTTTAATGACCCGATCTGCAGGCGGTGCTGCGCAGAACGGCCCTCGCCGAGTACGGCAGCCAGCGCCTGGACTTCAATCGGGTCGCCCAGGGCCGTGCCGGTGCCGTGCGTTTCAACGTACGCAATCTGTGCGGGCTGGACCCCTCCACTGGCCAGGGCGGCCCGGATAACGGCCTCCTGAGCCAGACCGTTGGGGGCTGTCAGGCCGGTACTGCGCCCGTCCTGATTGGCGGCTGAGCCGCGGATCACGGCCAGGATGGGATCGCGGTTTGCCAGCGCGTCGGAGAGGCGCTTGAGCACCACGATTCCGCAGCCTTCCGAGCGCACAAAACCATCCGCGCGGGCATCAAATGTCTTGCAGCGTCCGTCCGGGGAGATCATGCGCGCCCGGGAGAAGTTGATCAGCATTTCTGGCATAAGGATGATGTTGACGCCCCCGGCGATGGCCATCCGGCATTCTCCGCTGCGCAGGCTCTGAACGGCCAGGTGGACGGCGGTCAGTGAAGATGAGCAGGCGGTATCGAGCGAGATGCTCGGTCCCTGCAGGCCGAGCAGGTATGAAATGCGGCCCGAAGCGATGCTGTGTGTGGTGCCCGTGACCATGTAGACGCCGATCTCTTCGGGCTCGCTCTGGCTGAGCAGGTGGAAGTAATCGTTGGTAGAGATGCCGATGAAAACTCCGGTGGCGCTGCCCGCCAGCCGGTCGGGGGCCTGCCCGGCGTTTTCCAGGGCTTCCCAGGTCACCTCCAGCAGCAGCCGCTGCTGGGGATCCAGGTCCTCTGCCTCACGCGGTGAGAGGTTGAAAAACTGCGGGTCGAACTGGTCGATCCCGTCCAGAAAACCGCCCCAGCGCGTGTACATTTTTCCCGCAGCCTGCGGGTCGGAATCATAAAACGCGTCCACATCCCAGCGTTCGGGCGGCACCTCGCGGATTGCGTCGACACCATTAACGAGAAGCTGCCAGAGGTCCTGCGTATTTTGCACGCCGCCCGGGAAGCGGCAGCCAACGCCAATCACGGCAATCGGCTCTTTGCGTTCCTGTTCAAACGCTTCGAGACGGGCGCGCATCTGGCGCACTTCCAGCAGGGCGCGCTTGACGGGCGAGAGTTCAGTCGTTTCGTTGCTCTGGCCAGCGGTCGGTATTGTGGTCATAAGCAGCAGGTTACCCTTCCTGTTTGTCCCGGTTCAGGGCGTTCAATTCGGCGAGCAGGAGCGCTTCAGCCTCCTCGTCGGTGAGGTCGTCCAGTGCCTGCACTGCGGCACCGGCTGCATCATCCCCCTGTGGCTCTTCGGCTTTTCCATCTGATTCGGGAAATGCCTGCCTGAGCAGGTACTGCGCCAGTGCTTCCGGCGTGGTGTAATCAAAAACCAGTGTGGCCGGCAGCGGGCTGCTCAACTTCAGCCCCGAAGCCAGTAAATTGCGCAATTCAACGGCCATCAGCGAGTCCAGGCCCAGCTCCAGCAGCGGCTGGTTGGGGTTGAGCACAAAGGCAGGGTCCAGGTCCAGGACTTTCAGGATCTTCTCGTGCACATAGGCGCGCATCAGGCTGGTGCGTTTGCTGGATGGGGCGAGGCGCAGTTGTTCCATCAAGTCCGGTTCGGCGGTTGAAGGACCGGCTGTACCGCGCCCGTCCGGTGAGCTCCGGGCCGCCTGCCGGGTACGCGCTTCGGCGATCAGATCCGAGAAAACTGCAGGCGCCGGGTGTGGCTCGAACTGCCGGGCGAACTGTTCCCAGTCTACCTGCACTGCGCCGACCTGCACCGCGGCAGGGGCGGGTAAGGAGTCAAAGCCCATCAGGCGGGCCAGCAGCTCGATCCCCTGTTCGGGCGACATGTGCCTCAGGCCGCGCTCCTGCAGGTGTGCGCTGAGCTTTTCACCCGCAGCTGCCCCAACGCGCTCCCACGGTCCCCAATCGATGCACAGCACCGGCAGGCCCTGCGCACGGCGGTAATGGGCCAGGGCGTCCAGGTAGGCGCTGGCTGCCACATGATTGCCCTGCCCGGGAGATCCCAGCAGGGAAACCACCGATGAGAAAATCACGAAAAAGTCCAGCGGCAGGTGCAGGGTGGCCTGGTGCAGGTTCCAGCCGCCGTCCACTTTGGGAGCGAACACGCGCGCGAAGCGCGACCAGTTCTGCTGAACCAGCACGCCGTCGTCAAGCGCGCCGGCAGCGTGGAAGACGCCTCGCAGCGGGGCTGGCCCGGCCTCAATTTCGGCCACCAGGCGGCGCAGATCATCCTTTGATGCGGCGTCCGCCTGAACCGCGCGCACGTGAGCTCCGGCCTGCTCCAGTTCCTGGATCACGGCCTGCGCCTGAGGGGAGGGAGCGCTGCGGCCGGCCAGCACCAGGTGACGGGCGCCCTGCTGTACCAGCCAGCGGGCGACCTCCAGCCCCAGCCCGCCCATACCACCGGTGATCAGGTAAGTGGCGTCGGGGCGCAGGCGCGGGCGTGCCAGCTCGGGGTCGTGTACCAGGACAAGCTTGCCGGTGTGCCGGGCCTGCGCCATGGTGCGGAATGCTTCCAGGGCGTTCTTAACCGGGAATATGCGCAGCGGCAGGGGGCGCAGCTTGCCTTCCTGCAGGGCTGCCAGCAGTTCCTGGAACATCACCGCGATCTGTTCCGGATCCTGGCGCGCGGTCTGAAGCAGGTCGACCACATGATAGACGGCCTCTGGCCGGACCTGCGCAAAGCGCTCGGTGCTCCAGATGCCGCGCTTACCGATCTCGATAAAGCGCCCATTTTTCGCCAGCACGTCCACGCTGGCGGTTATAAATTCATCTGAAAGCGAATTGAGGACCAGATCCACACCCTGTCCGCCGGTCAGCTCGAGGATCTGCCCGGCAAAATCGAGGGAGCGCGAATCGAATACATGGTGCGCGCCGAGCGATTTCAACAGGGCTCGCTTCTGTGGGGATCCGGCAGTGGCAAACACCTCGGCCCCCGCATTTAGGGCAATCTGCAGCGCAGCCTGACCGACACCGCCGGCCGCGGCGTGAATGAGCACCCGTTCTCCGGCCTGCAGCTTTCCCAGGTGCTGGAGGGCGTAGATGGCGGTCAGAAAGGCTGAGGGCAGCGCCGCGGCTTCAGCCATGCTCAAATGTGTTGGCTTACGGCAGACGAAGGCGGCTGGGGTGACGACATGAGAAGCGAAGCACCCGGGCGCCATGGCGAACACTTCATCGCCGGGCTGCAGGCCGGTCACACCCGGCCCGACAGCGCTGATCACGCCGCTGCATTCACTGCCCAAGGTGCGCTCACCGGGGTACATGTCCAGCGCGATGAGCACATCGCGAAAGCCCAGCCCGCTGGCCTGCACCTGGATCTCCACTTCTCCAGGGCCGGGAGCGCTGCGGTTCAGGGGCTCGAAGGTCAGCTGCTCCAGCGCGCCGCGTTCTGAAGGCGCGATCCGGTAGGCTGCCGGCAGTGTTTTTTCCAGCTGCGCAGGGCTGCTGTCGCGCTGCAGCCTCTCCAGGCGAGGGGCAAACCAGTGCCCGCTGCGCAGGGCAAGCTGGTCTTCGCTGCTGCTCCCCAGGAGGGCAGCAGCCAGGCTCGCCGCCTGATCGCCGACAGGAGCGGCGGGATCCAGATCCAGCAGGCGAGGGTTCAGCTCAGGGTGCTCCTGAGAGATCACTTTTCCTAGACCCCATAGGGTGGCGGCATCGGGAGCTGCTCCCAGCCGGCCACCAGCAGAGGGGATGGCATGTACTCCCGGCGTGATCAGCCACAGCCCCTGAGGCAGCTGCCGTCCACTGCGGGCCAGCGCCTGAGTGAGGTGCAGCAGGCCGCCCGCCGCCCTTTCCTGGAAAAGGGACGGCTCGCTGTGATCCAGCCCCCACAGATACGCCACTCCGGAGAGTTCTCCGGAAGCCGCTTCCTGAAGCAGGCGGGCGAAGTCCTCCGCTGCACAGGGGTCAATGCTGTACGTATTTTCGTCGATTGACTGGTAGGATTCTCCGGCCAGCGCCAGTACGGCGGTGCCTGCCCGGTTCTGTATCTGCCGGTGCAGCTCTTCTCCCAGGCCTGCATGGTCGCCAAAGATCAGCCAGCGGCCGGCCGGCAGTTCGACAGGTGCTCCGGGCGCCTGCGCTACCAGCACAGCCTGGTTGGACAGCACCTGCTTACCGGAGAGTGCCAGCGGCTGAGAAAAACCTTCACTGGCGAGCAGATCCACCCACTGTTGGGCGGAGATAAGCGGGTAATCGGGGCTCAGGTACAGGTCGCTGAAGAGCCACCACCCCTCTGTCAGTCCCACGATCAGGTCGGCGAAGCGCTGTTTTTGAATGCCTTCCACCAGCACCAGCATCCCTTGCGGCGCCAGCAGCTCGTGTACATGCCGCAGGGTTGTGCGTAAATCACGGGTGGCATGCAGTACGTTGGATGCCAGGACCAGGTCGTACTGTCCTGCTGCAAATCCCTGTTCCTGAGGGGATATTTCAATATCGAGCTTTTTGAACTGCATCCCGGAGCGGCCCCTGAACCTGCGCTGCGCCTGATTGAGGAACAGGGGCGAGATGTCTGTGAACGTGTAGTCCACAGGGGCGTCGCCCAGGGCTGCCAGAACATGTTCCGTTGTCCCCCCTGTCCCGGCGCCAATCTCCAGGATGCGTGGGGAGCGTCCGCTGCCGTTGGATTTCAGCAGCGCCTGAACCACCTCACCGGCCAGCAGATTGAAACCGCGTGTGAAAGGTGCGTCGCGGTAGAGCCGGCTGGCATCCTCCAGTGACCCGCCCGGGAAGAGCAGGTCCAGCGGATTGGCCGCGCCGCGCAGGCCCTGGGCCAGATGCTCGCCGAAGCGCTGCACCAGGACGACTTCCGGCTCACTATCCGGGTGTTCGTGAACCAGGACTTCGGCCAGTGCGGATGCATCCTGGCGCTGCAGCGGTAGACGTACCTCCCAGGTGGAATCATGGCGCAGCAGCAGGCCATCCTCGCACAGGATCTCCAGCAGCCGGTTGAGCAGTTTACGGTGCCGGCTGTCTGCCTGCAGCCGGTCACCTACTTGCTCCAGCGTAAATTGATCACCGGGCTGCAGATCCCAGCCCAGGTCGAGCAGGGCGTTCTGGATATGGGCCGCGCACAGTTCATCCAGGCGCGGCACAGCCTGCTGCTGGTAGACGCTGTACTGCGGATCGCGGCTGATCTCTGCCAGCTTCTGCTGCAGATGCTCCGCGATCTCCGCGCTCCAGTGGACGGGCGGCTGCGCTTCGGAGAGGATCTGCACAGGTTTCCACGTCACCTGGTACAGGCTGTCATCCAGGTCTGTGGGTCCGCCTTCGAAGCGGGCTTTCATCAGGGTCAGCCCCGATATTTCAGCCAGCACCGCCTCGTTTTCATCCAGCAGGCGAACATCCACACGTAGAGAACTGCCCTGGCTGTCATTCACCCGGCGCACATGCGACCAGAAATGGCCGGGCAGCGGCCGGTAAAGCCGCACCCTGCCCATTTCGAAGGGCAGATAGGCCTGCTCACCGGCGGGGAGAAGGGCTGCGGCAGCCTGCAGCCCGGCGTCGAACAGCGCCGGGTGCAGGAAATATGTTCCACTGTCGGCTGGCAGCGACGCCGGCCGGATGACCTCTCCCAGGGCTTCATCGGTGCTGGTGTACAGCCTGGCCAGACCCCGGAACGCCGGTCCAAAGACCAGCCCGCGTCCCTGCAGTTCCTGGTAAAAATCGGGCACCGGGATTTCCCGGGGGCAGCTTTCCCGCAGGTGAGCCAGGGAAGCGCCACCCTGCGCATCTGGTTCAGTGGTGAGGACCAGACGCGCGCTCAGGTGACGCTTCCATTTCACCGGCTCCTCCGCCTGGCTGAAGATATCGAGCAGCATCTGACCATCTGCCTGGGTACTTACGACAGACTGCAGGCACAGCTCGCCTTCGGCAGGAATTACCAGCGGCTCCAGGAAGACGATGTCTTCCAGGACCGGCTGCCTTTCCAGGTGCAGCGCCTCTCGGACGACCCGGGCTGCCATCTCCACAAATGCTGCTGCTGGTAAGACAGCATTTCCGTGAACATGATGATCCGCCAGGAAAGGTATGGCTTCAAGGGAAATGAAAGATTCATAGATGATCTCCTTTCCGGCAGTCGGCAGCCGCTGGCCGGCCAGAGGATGGGCGCTGCCCGTTATCCGGTTCCGGCTGCTGTGCGGACCGGCCTGCACCCAGTAGCGCTGGCGCTGGAAGGGATATGTGGGCAGTTCCACTCGCTGCCTGGGCTGGCCCTCATATACACGTTCCCAATCAATGGAGCCACCCCGGGCATACAGGCCGGCCAGGCTGAGCATGATCTGCTCCCGGTCGTCGCGCTCTTTTTTGATGGATGGCAGCCACAGGCCTGCATCTTCCGGCAGGCAGCGCTTTCCCAGGCTGATCAAAGTTGGCGTCGGGCCAATTTCAATAAAGATCGTGCAGCCCAGTTCGTGCAGCCGTTGTACGGCGGCCGCGAAGCGCACCGTCTGGCGCAGATGGCGCCGCCAGTAACCAGGGTTGGAGGCGGCATCCCCGTTGATGCGGTCACCCGTCAGGCAGGAGACATAATCCACCTGGGGGAGGCCGTAGGAAATGCCTGCGGCTGTGCGTTCAAACTCATCCAGGACCGGCTCCACCAGCGGCGAATGAGAAGCCTGGGCGACGTCCAGCAGACGTGAACGGATACCCTCTGCAGACAGAATATCCCGGGCAGCGGCAACCGCCTGGCGTTCACCGGAGATGACGATATTGTCGGGCCCATTGATCACCGCGATGGAGATTTTGCCCTCCACCTTTGTCAGGATCTGCGCGACCTGCTCTTCGGCGGCGAATACCACCGCCATAGCGCCTGCCTCAGGCAGGCTGTCCATCAACCGCCCACGCGCGGCCACCAGTTTGACCGCATCCGGTAGGTTCAGGATCCCTGCTGCGCAGGCGGCGGCATATTCTCCGATGCTGTGGCCAGCAACTGCAGCCGGCTCAACGCCCCAGGAGCGCCACAGGCGGCTCAGGGCGTACTCGAGCGTAAACAGCGCCGCCTGGGTATACTGCATCCCCGAAAATTCCGGCGGCACCTCGTCCGTCTGCGGGTACATGACCTCCAGCAGGGGTTTTTCCAGGTAGGGCTGGAAGGCCTGGGCACATTCATCCACTGCCTGGCGAAAGACAGCCTGTGACCGGTACAGGCTGGAACCCATGCCGGGGTACTGTGCGCCGTGACCGCTGAATAGAAAAGCGACCCTGGGCGGCTGCTGTTCCAGATTCTGTCCACTGAAGACATTTGACGCCGGGCGCGCTTCGCTCCAGGCCGCCAGACCCTGCAGGAGCTCGTCGCGCGTCTCCCCGGTAACGGCCAGGCGGTGGGTAAAGTGAGCCCGTCCAGCGCCGGCGGTGAAGCAAATATCGGCTGGCTCCAGGTCCTGGGATTTTTCAAGCACCGACCGGTATCTTGCCGCTAATTCCTGCAGGGCCCGCTCGGTTTTCGCGGAGAGGCTCAGGACGTGAAGGGTGTTCTCCTCAGCCTGCGGTGGCGGATCGACCTGCGGCGCTGCTTCGACGATCACATGTGCATTGATGCCGCTGACGCCGAAAGAGCTTACGCCTGCAAGCCAGCGGCCTTCGATGGGCTCCCAGGGCATCAGGCGGGTAGGAACTTCCAGGGGCATTTCATCCCAGGGGATGAACGGGTTGGGGGATTGAAAGTGCAGGTGAGGCGGGATCTGGCGGTGATACAGCGAGAGGACAACTTTGATCAGGCCGGCCACACCGGCGGCGGCTTCGCAGTGCCCCATATTCGTTTTTACAGAGCCCAGGAGCAGAGGCCGGTCCGCCGGCCGGCCGGGACCAAACACGCCCGCCAGCGCGCGCACCTCGATCGGGTCGCCCAGAGATGTGCCGGTGCCGTGCGCTTCTACATAGCCGATCAGGTCCGGGGTGACGCGCGCTTTTTCGAGCGCCCGGCGGATGACAGCCTCCTGGGCCTGGCGGCTGGGGACGGTGAACCCACTGCTGAACCCGTCGTGATTGGATGCACTTCCACGGATAACGGCCAGAACCCGGTCACCGTGAGCCAGCGCGTCGGACAGGCGTTTCAACACCAGCACACCACAGCCGTCGCTGCGGATAAATCCGTCAGCGCGCGCATCGAAGGTCTTGCAGCGTCCGTCAGGAGCGAGCATGTTCGAACGGCAGGCGCTGATGCTGATATCGGGCGAGAGCAGCAGGTTGACGCCTGCCGCCAGCGCCATGTCCGCATCGCCGTTGAGCAGACTCTGCACGGCCAGGTGCACGGCCACCAGGGAAGAAGAGCAGGCGGTATCGACCACCAGCGCCGGGCCGTGAAAGCCAAGCGTATAAGATACCCGCCCGGCGATGCTGTTCAGCAGCCCGCCGGTTATGCGGTATGGTCCCCAACGCTCGGGCGAGTTGAGCTGGCTCTGCACCTGCACATAATCGTTGAAGGTCACGCCGACAAAAACACCGGTCTGACTGCCTGAAAGCTTATCCGGCGACTGGCCGGCGTTCTCCAGTGCTTCCCAGGCAACTTCCAGGAGCAGCCGCTGCTGGGGATCCATGCTGCGCGCTTCACGCGGCGAGATGCCGAAGAAATGCGGGTCAAAATGCCCGGCATCGCGGATAAAACCACCGTAGCGCGTGTAAATTTTCCCCGGCGCTTCCGGATCAGGGTCATAGTATTCGTCGAGATCCCAGCGGTCTGCGGGCACCTCGCTGATTGCATCGATACCCTGGCTGAGCAGCTGCCAGAAGGCCTGTGGGCTGTCGACGTCTCCAGGGAAGCGGCAGCCGATGCCGATCACGGCGATGGGTTCCCGGCTGGCCTGTTCAACGGCCTCCAGGCGGGCGCGCATCTTTTTCAGGGCCAGCAGTGCTTCCGCCAGCCGCGCGGGGTAATCCTGAGTACCGGTTGGGCTGCTCATACGCTCAACTGCCTTTCAGTAAATCGTTAATGAGAGAGAGCTCGCCGTCTAGCAAATCGCTGAGCTCATCTGCAGAAAGGTTTTTAAGGTCTTCTTCATCGGCGGATGCACCGTCGCCGGATACCGGGGCCGGCTCGATCGCCTGGGGAGCACTCCCACTGGAACGGTCTGTGGATGCGGAGAGCTGTTCAAGCAGATATTCGTTCAGAGCGGCGATTGTCGGGTATTCGAACGCCAGAGTGGGTGGTAAGGGGCGCTGCAGACTGGCTTCCAGACGCGTGCGCAGCTGCACTGTGGTGAGCGAATCCATACCCATTTTGAAGAAGCCCTGGCGAATATCGACTCTCTGTGGGGAGTCGTAACCCAGCAGCCCGGCCACCTGCTGGCACAGGTGATTGAGCAGCATCTCACGGCGCTGGCTGGGTGCTGCCGACAGCAGGTCCTGCAGGAACCCGTCCTGCGGCGGGAGGGCGCCCGCGCCTGCTTCGTTTTCAATATTCAGGCTGGCGAGCAGCGGGCGCGCACGCCGGGCTTCATAGAGGGCTTTGAAGGTCTGCCAGTCGATATCGGCGACCACCTTCTGGGGAACGCCGATCTGGATCAGGTGGAACAGTGCGTCCAGGGCCTGTTCAGCGGGCATCTGCCGTACTCCGGCTTGAGAGAACAGGCGAGCGACTTCAGCGGTCACCATACCTTCTCCAGACCACCACCCCCAGTTGATGCTCAGGCCGGGCAGTCCGGCGCGGGTCCGCTGCCGTGCCAGCCCGTCCAGGAAATGGTTAGCGGCGGCATAGGCGGCAAACCCCTGAGAGCCCCACAACCCGGCTCCAGAGGAGAAGAATACGAAGAAGTCCAGAGGCATACCGCTGGACAGGTTGTGCAGCAGCCAGGCGCCTTCCACTTTCGCTTTCAATACCTGTTCCAGCTCCGGATGGCTGAGGTCCTTCACCAGCCTGGAGATTGTGACCCCCGCTGCGTGGAAGATGCCCCGCAGTGGGTAGTCAGACCGGCGCAGATGGTTAAAGAGCGGCTCCATCGCTGCCGGATCCGCGCTGTCCGCTCGAACCACCTGTACGTCTGCCCCACTTGCCCGCAGCCTCTCGACGGCCGCAGCGCGTGGATCTTCATTTTTACCTGCCTCCAGTCCGCTGCGGCTGGTCAGCACCAGATGCCGCGCCCCTCTGGCTACCAGTGCCTCAGCAAGGCTGAGCCCGATGCTCCCGAGCCCACCAGTGATCAGGTAAGTCGCATCCGGCCGGATGGTGACCGGGTTCAGCGCACGGCCGGATGCCGGGGCCGGGACCAGGCGGGCGACATAGCGCTGCCCGTCCCGGTAAACGATCTGATCCTCTCCGTCTGAACTGAAGAGTTCGGCAGCCAGTCTGTGTGCGGCGTCTTGCGGACTGAAGTCGGGGTCCAGATCCACCAGCCCGCCCCATCCCTGCGGGTTTTCCAGTGCCAGCGTGCGCCCGAAACCCCACAGGAGGGTCTGTACCAGAGACGCAGGGTCCGGACTGCCGGCGTTTGAGGATGCCGGTTCTATGCTGGCAGCCGCGCGGGTGATCAGCCACAGAGCCGGTGTCTGCCCTTCCTGCGTGCTCATCAGCACCTGTGCAGCCTTCAATGCCGGCTGAATGGTGATCTGCTGCAGAGAATTCAGGGAATGGCTGTCGGACGGATGGGCAAATGCATCCAGACCCCACAGGTATATGCAGCCTTTCAGCGGCTGCGAAGCAGCACTGATGCCAGCCTGAAGCGCCTGTTCCCATTCCTGTGAGGGGTAGATCAACTGGCTGGTGCCGCCGTGCTTTTCCAGTTCTGCTGCCAGGGCGCGGCCTGTGCCGCCGTGATCGGCCAGTACCAACCAGCGGCCTGCTGCACCATTATGCTTGTCTGCTTCTGCCTGAGGCGCAGGCTGGGGGACCCATGCCAGCTCATAAAACCATTCTTCCGGCGCCAGCCCGACAGTCAGCGCAGCGCTGGCGTGCTCCTGCCAGGGCTCGCCCTCGCCGCTGCGGCTGTACACCTTGAAAGCGGCCGTCCTCTGCTCCTGGGTGCTGAGGAAAACCTGTACTTCGCGCTCGCCTTCTTCCTGCAGCGGGAGCGGTTGTATGACGGTCATCTGGTGGATGGTATGGGCGTTGTTTCCAAAAACGGATGCGGCCGCGGCCAGGGCCATCTGGTCAAATATTTCAGCGGGTGCAAAATCATGGTCCTCGCCTGTTTGCTCCCTGATGACCCGGCGAAAGGCTGCGTTGATCCGGTTTTCCCAGATGTGCTGGTCCGGCATGGACGCCAGTTCCGGCAGCCGCCGCCCCAGCAGCGGGTGGAGCGGGCCGGCATCTACCTGGCTTGCGGGCATATCCAGCGTCGGCAGCCAGTAGCGCCTGCGCTGCCAGGGATATCCCGGCAGACGCACCCGATGCCCTTTTGTGGGGAAAAGCCGGGCGAAATCCAGCGGGTAACCGGCCGTGTACAGCCGCCCCTGTGCAGCACGCAGGGTGATGGTCTCGGGCTCGTCTCTGCGGCCAGACGGAACTGCAAACGCCTCCCGCCCCGTGCGGTGGATCAGATCTTCCACTGCAGAAGTTAGCAGCGGGTGCGGGCTGAGCTCCAGGAAAATGGTGAAGTTATCCTGCAGCATGCGCGAGACCGAGGATGCGAACATTACCGTGCGGCGCAGGTTTTGCTCCCAGTAGCTCGCCCCCAATTCTGTGCCGTCCAGCACCCGGTCGAGAGCGGTTGAATAGAATGGGATGTGTCCCTGCTGCGGCTGCAGCCCCTGCAGCCCTGCGACCAGTTCACCGAGAAGCGGTTCGACCTGCGGGCTGTGAGAAGCGACGTCAACCTTGACCAGGCGGCAGAAGATGTTCTGGCTCTTTAGATGTTCCATCACCTCTTCCAGCGCCTGCGGATCGCCGGCCAGCACGGTGGACTGCGGGCCGTTGCTCACCGCGATCGATATTCTGTCTTCATAAGGGCGCACGATTTCAGCCGCCTGCTCCAGCGTCAAGCCGGTAGCCATCATCTGACCCTGTCCGCTGATCCGCTTCAGCAGCTGGCTGCGCAGGCAGATCACACGGGCAGCATCCTCCAGCCTGAGAATACCGGCGGTGAAGGCAGCCGCCACTTCGCCCAGGCTGTGTCCTACGACCGCCTGCGGCTCAACTCCCCATGAACGCCAGAGTTCCGCCAGCCCCATTTCGAAAGCTACCAGCGCCGGCTGTATCACATCGATCTGATCCAGGCGGTAGCCGGGCTGTCCCGGCTCCAGGGACAATTGTTCCAGCAGCGACCAGTCTGCCAGCGGCTGGATGGCGCTGTCGAAGCGGTGGATAAACTCGTGAAAAACGGGCTCTTTCTCGAGCAGGTCGCGGCCCATTCCCACCCACTGCGAGCCCTGTCCGGGGAAGACAAAGGCCAGGCGGTGCTGCCGCTCCAGGTCGGGGCGGCCCTGCACCAGGGCGGGATGTTCCTTCCCCTGAATAAAATGTTCCAGCGCCTCGACGGCTTCACCTGTGTCCCCGGCTACGACGGCCAGGCGGTGGCTGTGATGGCTGCGGTGCACCCGCGCCGTATAGCATACGTCGCGCAGCGCAGGGGCAGATTCACGGGTCAGGAGATCGACATAGCGCCGGGCAAGGGCAGAAAGGGCTTCCGGAGAACGGGCGGAGATGGGCAGCAGATCCCAGCCGGCAGCCTCCTCAGCATGCGCAGGTTCAGGTGGTTCCGGTCTGGGGGCTTCGCAGAGCACAACGTGAGCGTTCGTACCGCCGATTCCAAAGCTGTTTACCCCCGCACAGGCCGGTTTGCCGTTATCCGGCAGGGGTGTCAGTTTGCGTGGGATGTAGGCGTGCAGCCACTCCCAGTCAATCTTTGGATTTAACTCGGTGACCAGCAGGCTGGCAGGGATCTGGCGGTGTTTGAGCACCAGAGCCGCCTTGATCAGGCCGGCTGTTCCGGCAGCCCCCTCGGTGTGGCCGATATTGGTCTTTATGGAGCCGATCGCGAACCGGTCGCCATCCGGCCGGCCTGCGCCCAGCACCCGGCCCAGTGCTTCAAGTTCCACGGGGTCACCGGCTTTTGTGCCCGTGCCGTGGGCCTCAATATAGACCACGTCCATGGGTGAAATGCCGGCCTGGGCGTACACGGTTCTGAGCAGTTCCTCCTGGCCTTCAACCGCAGGCCGGGCCATATATCTGCTGCCGCGGCCGTCGTGGTTGCTCCCCGTCGCCAGAATGAGGGCATAGATCGGGTCTCCGTCCTGCAGCGCCTGAGACAGCGGTTTGAGCACCAGCATGGCCGCCCCTTCACTGCGCACGTAGCCGTTCGCTTCTGCATCGCCAAACTTGCAGCGCCCTTCGGGGGACATCATCTTCATCTGTGAGTATGCGATGGTGATCTGCGGCTGCAGGATCACGTTTACGCCGCCGGCCAGCGCCAGCTGCGACTCACCGCTCCACAGGCTCTGGCAGGCCAGGTGCACGGCCACCAGGGATGATGAACAGGCGGTGTCGATCGTCAGGTTCGGCCCGCGTAGATCCAGGAAATAGGATAGCCGGCCGGATAAAGCATAACGCCCGCTGCCGAGGGTCATGTGAAAATCCACGGCTGCAGGATCGCGAAACAGGCGCGCCTCAAAGTCGCTCACCCAGGCCCCGACAAAGACACCGGTCCGGCTGCCGGCCAGCGATTCTACCGGCAGTCCGGCGTCCTCCAGCGCCTCCCAGGCAACTTCCAGGAGCAGCCGCTGCTGCGGATCCATCCTCTCAGCCTCGTTGGGCGAGATCTCAAAGAACCCGGCGTCGAACGTATCGATCCCTTCCAGATACCCTCCCCAGCGGGTCACCATTTTTCCAGGTTTGACCGGAGGGGGGGCATAATAAGCGTCGACATCCATGCGTTCCGGCGGAATTTCGCCGACCGCATCACGCTCTTCAACCAGCAGCTTCCAGAAGGATTCTGGATCTGTGACGCCGCCGGGGTAGCGGCAGCCAATGCCGACGATCGCGATGGGTTCTCTTTCCGAGCGGGGATCGAACCGCTTACTGCTGTCCTTCATCGGAGACTCCTGTTCGAGATACTTCGCCACCTGCCGGAAGAATTACATTCATACCGTCACGCAAACCGGCCCTGGTTCAGACCGGCAGTTCATCCAACATGAGCTGCAGCAGTGCCTGCGTTTGGGTCTGCAGGTAGAAATGGCCGCCGGGAAAGCGCTGCAGGCGAAAACCGGCGCGCGTAAGGTCTTCCCAGGCTTTCAACCCGGCCTCGCTGACCATGCTGTCCTGTATTCCGCCCAGGGCGGTGATAGGGCATGCCAGCCGTCCACCGCTGAACTGGTAAGTTTCGACCAGCTTCATGTCTGCTCGCAGCGTGGGCAAAAACAGGCGCAGGAGATCGGGGTCCTGCAGGACAACCTGGGGAATACCGCTGTAACGCTTTTGCACCTCGGCCACCAGCAGCGAATCGGGAAGGTGGTGCATCGGGGGATCCTGTTCGGGGTAATGCGGTGCCCGTCGCCCGGAGGCGAAGAAGCGCACTGCCTTAACGCCGTACTGCTCCTCCAGCCGCTTGAGCAGTTCGAACCCGACCACCGCTCCCATGCTGTGGCCAAAAAGGGCAAAGGGTTTGTCCAGTAGAGAAGTCAGGGAAGGAGCCAGGGCTGCAATGAGGGGCTCCATCTGAGAATAAGGTGCCTCACGCAGGCGATTTTCTCGCCCGGGCAGGCGGATCGGGCACAGTTCGACCTCAGGCGGCAGCAGCCGGGACCAGGGGAAGTAAGCGGCGGTGCCGCCGCCCCCGTATGGCAGGCAGAACAGGCGCAGGCGCGCCTGAGGTCGAGGTGCGGGAAAGCTTACCCAGTTGTGAACGGCTGCCGGTGTGGGTTGAAAGCCAGATGCGCTGACCGTCATCAGTCCCCAACCCTCAGGCCGGCGCTGTGACCGTTGCCAACCGGTTCCTGTGCAGGCAGGACGGCAAAGGCCTCCTCCTGCTGTTCTTCCTGGAAGAGGCGTATTTCTTCGGCAACCCTCAGGATTTGCTCCTGGGTCAGCTCTGCGTACATGGGCAGCGAAAGGATTTCCCGGGCTGCGGCTTCGGTTACCGGCAGGCTTCCCTCTCCAAATCCGTATTTCCGGTATGGGGGCTGCAGGTGGCAGGGGATGGGGTAGTGGATGCCGGTGCCAATACCTTTGTTCATCAGGTGGTCGCGCAGCGCATCCCGGTTGCGCGTCCGGATCACGTACAGGTGGTAGACGTGGCGGCAGCCCACCAGTTCCACCGGCCGTTCTACGCCGCAGCCCTCCAGCGCCGTGTTGTAGATCGCCGCATTCTCCCGGCGCCGGTTGTTCCACTCGTCCAGGCAGCGCAGCTTGATGCGCAGCACTGCCGCCTGCAGTTCATCCAGCCGCCCGTTGAGACCGAACGAATCGTGTTCGTAGCGTCTCTCTGAGCCATGATCTCGCAGGATGCGCACCCGGCGGGCGATATCCGGATCCTGTGTGGTAACCATTCCCCCCTCTCCATAGGCGCCCAGGTTCTTGGAGAAGTAAAAGCTGAAAGCGCCCAGGGTGCCCATGCTGCCGGCCTTGCGCCCCTTATATTCTGCGCCGTGTGCCTGGCAGGCGTCTTCGATCACGTACAGATTCCACTTCCGGGCGATCTCGAGAATCGGGTCCATATCGGCGCACTGCCCGTAAAGGTGGACCGGCAGAATGGCCCGGGTGCGCGGCGTTATGCGGCTCTCGATCTGGGTGATATCCATGGTGTAAGTGACCGGGTCAATGTCTACGAAGACAGGCACTGCACCAACCAGGCAAATGGCCTCCAGTGTGGCGATAAAGGTATTGGCGACGGTGATGACTTCATCTCCTGGGCCGATATCCAGGGCGCGCAGGGCCAGGTGCAACGCCTGTGTGCCGTCACTGACTCCAATGGCGTGATTCACCCCACAGTATTCTGCAAATTCCTGTTCGAAAGCGCGTGTGTTGGGTCCTAAGAACAACTGCATGCTGTCCAGGACTTCGGCCCAGGCGCGCTCGATCTCAGCTTTCAACGGCCTGTACTGGGCTTTCAGGTCAACCAATGGAATCTCGATGTTCATTTCTCTCCCTCCTGTATGGTGCAGTCATTTTTGAGTGAATTAATCGCGGCTTTCCACCCTCTTCGGTGCCGCTTTGCATGTACGTTGATCTTTTCAGGGGATCGCAGCCGCCTGAGCGGGATCGTAAAGATAGACCCTCATTTTGAAATTGCGCGCTGCCACCTGAACATCAAAAACCCCTTCCAGAGAGGCATTCCTCACCAGCCAGCGGTGGACGCGGGGCCAGTAGGCCTCGCCGACCATATCCTCCAGGAACCAGACGCGCCCATCCGAATTGGGGACTGCATCCAGGTCCACGCGGTTGAAGCTGGTCACTTCCCGGCCAAGATAATACTCAGCAACAATCCGGCTGGAAGCGACAATCTGGTCCCCCTCTTCCAGCCGGTTTTCCACAAGACTGGTCGCTGCTTTCCAGTTTGCCCGGTTGCCATGCTGGTATTGATAGTAGAGTGCGTTTTCACTCATCGGCAGCAGGACCATGACGAGCAGCATGCCGGAAGCCAGCAGGCGGGCTGTGCCGCGCGTTTGCCGCAGCAGTTCCACAGCCCCAACACTGGCCGCCAGAATCCAGCAAAAAAGTGAAACGAAGATGTAGCGATTGGCGGTGTAGGTGAAGAAGGAAAGAAATGCGGTTCCCAGCATGGGAACCAGCGCCCCCAGCCCCACCAGGAGAAAAAGGCGGTTTTTTTGCCGGTACAGGTGAACCAGCCCCAGGATGGCGGCTACAATTACCGGCACGCCGATGTAATAGACTGCGCCTCCCACCACCCACAACGGGCTGTTGTTGGCGGCCTCCGCGTAGGACTCAACAAAATCACCGGTCATGGACAGAAATGTGGGCATCACCAGCGGGATCCCTGCCAGGGCCGGAAGCGTGAGGGCTCCCACATTTTTCAATCGCAGACCGCGCGGCTTCTCCAGGGGCAGGATTTTGACCAGCAGCAGATAGCCGGCCATTACTGGCACCAGGAACAGGGCAAAGTAGCGTTCCAGAAAGGCCAATCCCAGGAAAACCAGACTGAGCAGCAGCAGCCACAGGCGATCTTTTTCGATTCCCAGGTAAAATACAAACAGGCTCAGACAGTAGAACAGCAGCACTGTGGGGTAAAAGCGTGCATTCTGCGACCAGTAGATATGCCATGGGGACACGGCCAGAAGAAGGACTGCAGCCAGAGTAATATCGGCTGCCAGGAAACGGCGTACGACGAAGTACAGCAGCGGGATGGAAAACGTGCCGATCATGGCAGGTGCCAGCCGGGCACCCCATTCACTTACCCCGGTGATCCCAATTACAAGGTGCATGGATGCCGCTGTGAATGATTTGTGACCCAGCCCGAGAGCGGGGAAATTGAGGGCGCGCTCAACCATGATGAGCTCATCACCCCAGAAGCTCCACTCACCGAGCCGGAACAGGCGCAGTCCGGCTGCCAGCAGGGTGACGGCTGCAAGCAAAATGTATTCGAGACGGCCGGAGGTTACCAGAGGCCGGGAATTGGTATCGTTGAGGCTGGCATCCATCATTACTCCCGAAGATTTCGCGGAGATCAACCTGTCGGGCAGGTCACTTCAGCATTCCTGATTAATTACTGGGTGCCCGGTGCTTCTACTAATCAGATGTCACTGTCAGGGAAAGCATAGGGGAGCCGGTCGAAGGGTGGGTGACCCCCGGGTTGAGCTGACTGCCGTCGCTGATCCACAGCACAAGATCCTGCTCGCCGGCTGCTTCAGGTGGGGTAAAGGACTGCGTGCCTGCGGACACCGCGAACGGAGATCCGATCCAGGCGCCCGGGCTGCGGGGATCGAACCAGCGGCCGTTCAGATTCTGGCCCTGCACTTCGAGGCTGAATGGCCCGCCGGTGGTATACACCAGGTAATGATGGCCGGCCTCCGCCAGAACGAACTGGCTCTGGCCGCCGTCGCTGGCCAGCTCATTGGCCGGCGTCATGCGCTGAAAAGGGATCCGGCTTTCCGCCAGGAAGCGCTGTAATGCCTGCAGGTCGCTTCCGGTGCCGCTGCCAGCAGCGCCGCCAGTGAAGTTTGCCCACAGACGGGCGCGCTGTTCAGGGTCGCTGTCGCTGTTCAGAATGCCGAACTCTTCACTCAAATGCGGCAGGTCGTACTGGCTCCAGAAGCCGGAAGCAAACCGGTTGACCCGCCGGGGGGGCGCATTGTTGCCTGCCTGCGAGGCAATAAAATCGGCCCAGCTTTCGCCGCCGAACTCCCAGCCGCTCCCCGCGATGCCGTGCACCGAAACCGGACGCCCCCACGGGTTGTACTGCTGGATGAAATTACCCATGCGGGTAACTTCATCCCTCATCCAGTCTTCCTGCCACTCCAGCGCGATGACATACATAGTGTGGCTGAACGCCGAGGTACGCGCCAGCGTATAGCGCACCAGCCTGCGCTTATCCGCTTCGCTCACCTGGCGGAAGCGGCTGTCATCGGCGAAAAACCACAGTTCTGCCAGCATGCGGTTTTCTTTAAACTGCTGGATGTAGCCATCGTACAGCGTCCAGCGCCTCAGATCCATTTGTGTCTTATCGTTTCTTGCGGCGCTGCCCACCCAGGGCGTGACCGGCTGGTCGTCATAGTCGCCGCGGTTGGCGATGTAAAGGTTTGCTTTGTTGGCGCTGTGGAAATCTCGCTGGCGCTCGAGAACTGCTTTACGCTGGTCGTCGTCCAGCGTCTCGCTCATATAGATATGGGTGCTGGGCAGGCCGCCGCTTAAATCGAGAAAATGGCCGACCAGATAGATGGGCTCGCCGTTTTGCAGAGCGAAGTACTTCCCCTGGCGAACCACCCCGCCGCTGTTTTCACCCGGCAGGCATTCGATTTCGCCGGATAACCCGAACAGTTCCGGATCCGGCTGGTCGCCTTCCACGGTGCGCCAGGTCCACCGGCCGGGCATATAGGGGGTCAGGCGAGCTTTCCAGACCCTGCCTTCCTGGCCGCCGCGTCCATCGCCGTCGTAAAAACCGTCGATGAGAAAGGTCTTCCCGGTCGGGTCATGTATCTCCAGCCTGAGAAGATAGGTGTCAAAGGGGTTATCCGGGGAAAGCGAAGCGGTAAAAACCAGTTCCAGCGTGTCATACAATCCGATCTGTACAGGCTCTTGAGTAGCTGCAGCGGATGTAATTTGAATTGTGGGTGAAGTTGAGGTCGAAATGCCGGCGGTAGGTGTTTCCGTCTCCTGCTGCCCGGGGCGGACAGGAAAGCAGCCTGCCAGCAGGATGACGAACATATGAAAAAGGATCGCCAGCCGGGTAATGATTTTTGGGGCGATGAAATCCTCCGGAGATGACGCAAGACGGGAAGCTGTACGAACGTGCCCCCTTATGGGGCGATGGAATTAAGACTGGGTGTTACACTGAGTTCGTTTCTCCCCAGAGCATCGAAAGGCTGGCGCAGCATTTCCACCAGTTTATCAACCGGCTCCTGGTCGATCAACTGGCGCTGCCAGATTTCCAGGTTTAAGAGCAGCCACAGGCGGTAGTTGTGGTCCATCCGGCCACTGCGGTGTTCATCGAGCATGCTCAGCATGCTTTCTTTCCGCATGTACCCGGTTTCTGCCAGCCGGGAATTCTCAAAAAGCTGTTTGACTACCGGGTACAGTTCATTGCGGAACCAGTAAGCCAGAGGGAAACTGAAGCCCTGCTTCTTGCGCCGCAGCAGCGGTTCGGGCAGGTATTCGTGGGCCAGCCGGTGCTGGATGTACTTCAGCCTGCGCCCACGCAGTTTAAAGTGCGTGGGGAGTGTGGCTGCAAATTCAACCATTTTTTGATCGACCAGAGGAGACCGCCCTTCGATGCTGAAGGCCATGGTCATACGGTCGTTCACGGCCAGCAGGTGCTCCGCGAGGCGGGTGCGTGTGTCGGTGTAGAGCATTTTGTCGACCACATCTTCGGCGTTGCTGGCGTTGAAGTAGTGCAGCAGGTGTTCGATCGAATCAACGTTCGCAAACTGCTGCCACAGCTGCGGGGTGTACAGCGCCTGTTTGTGGGCGTGGCTGAAGCGCAGGTAAGATGCGCTGTTGCCATAGCGTACCCCGGCGCTGGATTCAGACATGGCTGCCAGCCACTTCAGCTTCTGCACACGGTTGTTGTAGCTGTAGCTGTCCGGCAGACGGTGGATCAGCGGCTCGATGACCATACGCCGCAGCGGCCGGGGGATCAGGCTGTACAGGTCGACGATCAGGTTGCCGAAGTAGCGGTCGTAACCGGCGAAAATCTCATCGCCCCCATCCCCCCCCAGGACAACCTTCACATGCCGGCTGGCCAGACGTGCAACGGCAAATACGCCCATCGCAAACGGATCCACCGGTTCTTCCATGTGCCAGATCATTTCGGGCAGCGTGGTGACCACGTCTGGCTGGAGGATGTCTTCGTAATGACAGGTTCCCCAGCGTTCGGCCACCATGCGCGCGAAGGGAAGCTCGTTGAAATCCGGTTCCCGGACGCCAATGGAGAAGGTGGCGACCGGCTGGTCGGAAAGACTGGCCATTACGGAGGCGACCAGGGTTGAATCCAGCCCGCCGCTGAGAAAAGCACCCAAGGGCACATCGCTGAGCATGTGGCAGGCGACCGTTTCTTTAAGGAGCTGGCGCAGCTCAGCCAGGATCTCTTCTTCGCTGCCGGTGTGCTTGGGTGTGTAGTGCAGGTCCCAGTAAGACTGGACCTGGAGCCGGTTATCCTTGAAGGTCATGTAATGACCGGCAGGCAGTTTGAATACCCCCTCGAACAGCGTGTCTTCTCCGGGGACATAACGCAGCGAAATATAGTGGTGCATGGCGCGCGCGTTGAGCCGTGGGGAGTGAGGCATCAGCGGCAGCAGAGCTTTGATTTCGGATGCAAAGCTCAATCCTCCTCCAGCCGTGGTATAGAAAAGCGGTTTTTGGCCCAACGGATCGCGCGCCAGCAGCAGCTGCTGATTGGTCTCATCCCACAGGGCGAAGGCGAACATGCCCCGTAGTTTTTTGACGCAGTCAAGACCGTGATCCTCGTACAGGTGCACGATCACTTCAGTGTCGCTGTTGGTGCGCAGTATATGGCCGCGTTCCTGCAAACTGCGCCGCAGTTCGGGGTAGTTGTAAATTTCGCCGTTAAATACAACCCAAACCGTGCCCTGCTCGTTGGAGATGGGCTGGTGGCCAGATTCCAGATCAATGATGCTCAGACGACGGTTTGCAAGGCCGATTTTCCCCTGGATGTAATAACCGGCGTCATCCGGGCCGCGATGGCGGATGATGTCTGCCATCTGACGCAGTGTCTCGGGAGACACGCTCTGCTCACTCCATTGTCCACAAATACCACACATTGTATAAGAGCACTCCTGTGTACCTTCTAGTATTGGCCGGTCATCCAACGCCAGGCTGCTGGAGGCAGCAGTTACCGCGCTGAACCGGCCATCTCTCTAATCACGAGTATCTCACACCCTTCTAGCGGTCACGCTTTTCGGTTGTGGGATTAAAAATAGGCAGGCGCAGCCTGTGACCCAGGAGAGTGCCGGCTTTATATCCGTTGCGCTGCTCTTTCCCCGACTCCTCACCGTAGTAGTAGTTGTAATAGCTGCCACCTGCGCTGGGCGGGACATTGTTGAGTACAACCCCCAGGATGTTGACCTTCACCCGGCGCAGGTTCTCTACTGCTTTGCGGGCGTCGCTGCGGCGTGTGCCGCCGAAATCGTTCACCAGCAGCACGCCGTCCAGATGGATCCCCAGGATTGCCGGGTCGGCGAACAGCAGCGCTGGCGGGGTGTCGAAAAGGACAATGTCTGCGCAACCCGTCAGATAATAAATGGTCTCCCTCATGCGGTCAGACCCCAGCAGCTCTGCCGGGTTGGGGGGCAGCACACCGCTGGGTAAGACCCGCAGAAGCTCGTGCTCGGTGTTCTGAAGTTTTTCTTCAGGCGAGGTGTCACCGTGCAGGATGATGTCGGTGATGCCGTAATGGTTCGAAACGCCGAAAATTTTGTGCAGCGTGGGGCGGCGCAGGTCTGCATCGACCAGGATGACCCGCAGACCCGAATGTGCCATAACCACTGCAAGGTTCGAGATCGTGAGGCTTTTGCCTTCCGATGGACCCGGGCTGGTGACCGCAAGGGTGTTCAGGGGTTTGTCCAGCGATGAGAACTGCAGATTGGTGCGCAGCACACGGTAGGTCTCCACCACAGGATGCAGCGGGTGATGCAGGGCAACCAGTTTTTCGGGGTATTCCTGCCCTTCGATGCGCGAGATTGTCCCCAGTGTGGAGAGGCCTGTCGTGCGGTTTATGTCCTCTGGCGATTTGATTGTGTCGTCCAGGTACTCGATCAGAAAGATTCCGCCCACAGCGAGCAGCAGACCGATCACTGCAGCCAGCGCAACGTTCATCACCACATCCGGGCTGAACGGCCTCCTGGGGATCGATGCCTCTTCGATCACACTGAGGGCGTTTACATTACCCCCCTGCAGCGATGCCAGGAGCTGCGAATAGGTGTTCTGCCAGTTGTTCATCTTCGTTTCCAGCACGTTAATCTGGTTTTGAAGATCCTGAATTGCCCTGGCACTGTTGGCTGCGTCGAGCTCCTGGTTGAGCAGAATGCTTTCCTGCTGGGCATCTTCGATTTTTCTCTGCAGCTCATCCATCAACTGCCGGGTGAAAGCAAGCTGTTCCTGGGTAATGCTTTCATCCATGGTGGGGCTCTGCAGAATGAGCTGCTGGGCGATGGCATCCGCCAGCAGTTTGGCACGGTACGGATCGCTGTCGATCACGTTAATTTCCAGCAGATGGGTCTGGGGGATGACATTGGCCCTGACACGGTTGCGCAGCGACTCCCAGTTGATATTCAGACCTAAGGAATCGATGGCGCCTTTGAGAACCGGTTCGCGCACGCTTAACTGGGCGTAGGTCGCCGCCAGCTGCTGTCCGGTATTGATCTCCATCGAGCTGGGGTCCGGATTCTGCGTCACTCTACCAACCATTAAAGTTGTTTTCGTGGTATAGAGCGGGGTGGCCATCAAGCTGGCGACAAGGCTGGCCCCGGCGGCGATGCCGACGGCCAGAACGACGAGCCAGAGCCACTTACGCACAATTTCTAAATATTGTCGTAGTTCCACGGTGATCTCCTTCCGTAGCTGCAGTGCCCGGAATAGCATTCGAAGGAGCGTAGAGAATTAAACATCCCCTGTATCATCTCATACGGATAAGAAGAGATTTCGGTTTCGGGAAGGTATCCTCACGGCTCCATGATTTCAGGCGTTTCTCCGCGGCGCATTTCTTCATTGATCCACTTTAGAAAACGCGCCGGATTTCCGGCAACCACAGCATTGTCTGGGACGTCGCGAGTAACCACGCTGCCTGCACCTATGATGGCATTTTCTCCGATCACCACGCCACACAGTATGGTGGCGCTTGTGCCAATTGAGGCACGTCGTTTGACTAGCGTCCGCTCAAGGGTCCAGTCGTCAGGGGTCTGTAATTTCCCATCTGGAGTAGTTGCACGCGGGTAACGATCGTTGATGAAAGAAACGTTGTGGCCGATGAAAACTTCATCTTCGATGGTGACCCCCTCGCAGATGAAGGTGTGGCTGGAGATCTTGACCCGCTTCCCGATCTTTGCACCACGCTGGATCTCCACAAAAGTCCCGATCTTGCTCTCGTCACCGATTTCGCAGCCGTAGAGATTGACGAAACCGTAGATTTGAACATCCTTCCCCAGTTTTACATCGGGGGCAATACGGTTGAAGTTTCCATCGTCTACCATGTGATAATTTCTCCGGTTCCCCCGTTTGAAAGCGACTTCTGTGCGGCTTCCAGAACCTGTATCACCTTCATCCCCTGCACACCGTCGCTTCGCACCGGACTGCCGGTACGGATGCATTCCAGAAAGTGCCGGCATTCCACCATCAGGGGTTCTTCCCACTTCACGGGGTATGTGACCACATCCCCGTAGCGGTAAGCGAGGTGAAAATCTTCATACGTATCGTTGTAAGGCTGGACATCGATCCCCTTATCGTAGATCTTGACCTTTTCCTCCTGCTCGATATCGTCGTACACGATCATCTTCTTGTTGCCAACGATCGTGATTCGCCGGATCTTACAGGGGTCCAGCCAGCTGACGTGCAGGTCAGCCATAATCTTGGACTCGAAATTCAGGGTCACATGGGCGACGTCGTGCACGCCGTGATTGAGATACATGCCCCCTCTGGCGCTGACTGAAATCGGTTCCATCCCCAGGATGTAAAACAGGATCGAGATATCATGAGGAGCCAGATCCCATATAACATTGGTATCCGGCTGGTACAATCCCAGATTCACGCGGGTGGACTGGATGTAGAAGATCTGCCCGATCTCACCGCTGGAGATGATTTCCTTGAGCGCTACAACAGCCGGGTTATACAGAAATGTGTGTCCGGCCATAATCAGCCTGCCCATGGCACGGGCCGTTTCCACGAGCTCCCGTGCTTCCTGGCTGGTGCGCGCCAGGGGCTTTTCCACAAGCACATGTTTGCCGGCGCGCAGGCAGGCCATTGCGATCGAGTAATGGGTGGAAACGGGCGTTGCAATGGCGACAGCTTCGATATCCGTATTCAGCAGGTCTTCAAGGTTGGGTGTTGTGCAGACCCCCGGATACAGCGAGCGGATGTGATCCAGGCGTTCCTGTTTCCTGTCGCATACCACCTGCAAATCGGCTTCTGGCAGGCAGTAGAAGTTGCGAATCAGGTTGGGACCCCAGTATCCTGCGCCGATCACTCCCACGCTGACAGGTTTCATAGTGGCCTCCCTCACCTGAACAAATCGAATGGAATTTCCGGGCTCCAGCACGGTGCTGGCGCAGCGTTACCCCCAGAGACGATCTGCGGGCAGCCCGGTGGTTAATCTTCAGAACCTATTTCCAGATACCGGATACCTTTGGAGGTGTCCAGTCTCCATCAAAATCGGGGAGCGACTGCGGGCGTGCAGCCTCGCGGGGCTCCAGATCCTGATTTCCCTTCAATGCAGAATGCAGCGCGGGTGCAGAATTCTCGGCTGGCCGGGGGCGTGACGACGAGCGTGCCGGTATCTTTTTGGCCATGCGCGTCCAGAACCCTTCGCCCCCTTTGAGCACCAGCGCTACAGTCATCAAAATGATCTTCAGATCCAGCCAGATGCTCCAGTTGTCAATGTACTGCAGATCCAGGTCAATCAGCTCACTGAACGAGCTGTCCGCTTTGGCGGTAACCTGCCATAATCCGGTGGCGCCTGGCTTCACCGAAAGCCGCCTGCGCTGCTCGGGCGTGTAATGCTCCACCTCCAGCTGAACATGCGGGCGTGGACCAACCAGGCTCATGTCGCCTTTCAGGATGTTCCACAACTGGGGAAGTTCGTCCAGATAGAAAGAGCGGATCACACGACCGACGCGAGTGATGCGCGGGTCGCCCATCAGCTTGCGGTAGGGCAGGGCTTTGCCGTTCCCGTTACGCTCGCTTTCGATCAATTCTTTCAGATACTGGATATAACTGCTATCGTCGCCGCCGCTGACCATCGAACGAAATTTATACAGATGGAAGGTGACCCCATCTTTCCCGACTCGCTTGTGGCGGTATATCACCGGGCCTTTTGAGTCCAGCTTAATGGCTATGGCGATGATCAGCATCACCGGCCAGAGCAGGAGCAGGCTGAAGATGACGACAACGATATCGATAAGACGCTTCAATGAGCTGTTGACCGGATTTGCAGCGCGATGTGTATTCATAATTACCCCTCATGTCCATCCATTAAGACTCTTATAAACACCTGCCAGTCGTTCCCCGATCCTGTCCCAGGCGTGAAACGATTCCACGTACTTGCGCCCGTTGACAGACATGTTACGTCTGCGTTCGGGACTATTGAGCAGTTCCAGTACGGCTGAGGCAAAGGCTTCTTCTGTATCCCCGAGCAGCACATCCCTTCCGGCCTCTGCGCACAGGGCCTGGAAGGCAAGGCTGGTGGAGACACATGGGGTACCGACGGCCATACTCTCCAGCATTTTGTTCTGAATCCCGGCCCCGCTGACCATAGGGCAAACGGTCACTGTGGCCCGCGAAAGATACGGGCGTACGTCGGGAACGGTGCCAGTCACTTCCACCTGCGGATCTTGAGCCAGTGCCCTGATTTTGGGCGCCGGATCGCGGCCGACGATCTGGAACTTTACCCGTGGGTTATGGCGGCGAATCAGGGGCAGCACCCGGTGGTAGAACCACAGTACGCTGGCAACATTGACGTAATAGCTCATCTTCCCCAGGAACATGATCGTCTCAGGATCACGTTCGCCGTCGTTGTACTGGAAGTAATCCAGGTAGACCCCGTTGGGAAGCACCATAACCCGGTCGCTGCCGGCACCCATTGCCTGCTGGTCTGCCGGCGAGCTGACCAGCAGGTGATCGTAATGCCCGATCAGAGATGGTTCGTAGCGGCGAATTTTCAGCCATTCGATCAAAGCTAGTGCACGCTGTTTTGGGGGCACATGGGCTGCCGTCAGGCTGCGCCGGTAGGCCAGTGCCAGGCTGTCAACCGCGGCGAACACCTTTGGCCGGCCCTGCAGGTGGGCGGTTGCCGGGGCAGCCCGCAGAAACTCCGTGTGGATCAGGTCGAAATCTTCCTGTTCGTTCAGGTGACGAACGATCTGGTTCAACTGATCCGAGCGGCAGTAGGCGACGGAAAGGGGCGTGCCCGTTGGCAGCGATGCCAGACTGCGAATATAGGGCTCAAATCGATTTAGAAAGACGGGATAGACAGCCTTACAGTAGGGCTTCACCTCGGCGATGTAGCGAGCCTCCTGATCTGGCTGAACCAGGCAAACCAGGGTGACCTCATATCCCATGCGAGCCAGTTCACGGATGAACGCGAACGGCCGGATGCGGACCTGAGATGGGACGTAAGGCGTAATGAAGAGGATGCGCATACCGTTTACCGGCTCTGCACAACGACGCGAGTGTTCTTCAACTGCTGCTCAGCAGCGGAGAAGTACTCTTCGATGCTGCCGTAGCGCAGGATCCATTCTGCATAACGCTGCAGGCCCTGCTCCACTGAAACCTGAGGCTGCCAGCCCAGCGCACGCAGGCGGCTGGCGTCGGTGGTCAGGTGGCGGGTATCGCCGGGGCGAAACTCGCCGCGCAGCTCTGGCTGCACTTCTCGCCCGTACACCTTCCCCAGCAGCCGGATGAATTCCAGGACGGTGGTCCCGACTCCAGTACCGACGTTGAAGACCTGGTAGTTGGCTTCCTCTTTTTCGGCCACCAGCAAATTAGCCCGGGCGACATCCTCCACAAAGGTGAAATCGCGTGTCTGGCAGCCGTCTTCATACACCACGGGCGGGCGGTTGTTCAGAATGCGGGTGGAGAAGATCGAGCAGATTCCCGTATATGGGTTGAACAGCGACTGGCGTGGCCCGTAGGTGAGAGAATAGCGCAGCGCCACCGTGGGGATTTCGTACAGCTTCCCCAGGTTGATGGCGAGCATTTCATTCCAGTACTTCGACAGGCCGTAAGGCATGGGCGGGTCGACATGGCTTTCGTCGATGGGAAGACCGCTCATCTCCCGGCCGCACTGCGGGCAGTGCAGCTCCCAATCGCGCCGGTAAAGCTGCTCCACCGGGCGCCGCGGCGGGTAACACGGGCCGTGCTCGGGGCAGAGGTATTTCCCCTCCGGATAAACGGCCTGAGATGAGGCAACAATCACTTTTTTGACGGGGTGACGGTCGCGGATCAGTTCGTAGAGGACCGCTGTTGGCAGTGAGTTGTTTGTGAAATAATGGCTGATGGCACTGGTGAAACCGCCATCGGCAGCCTGGTGAAATACCCAGTCAACCCCGTCCAGCGCCCGGTCCAGGTCGTCGCGTTCGCGCACATCTCCCTGGATAAATTCGGCATCCTCCGGGATCCAATCAGGGCGGCCTTTCAGGTGCGTGGGCTGGGCCAGGTTGTCCAGAATGCGTACCTGGTGACCCTTTTCCAGCAGCAGATCAACAATGTGCGAGCCGATTAAACCGGCGCCGCCAGTGACAAGAGCTTTCATAATGATTTCTCCAGTGTTGGGATGGATTTACCGGCCGGTCAGGAGCTGGGAATTTCACGCGCTGCCCGGGCCTGTTTGTTCAGCAGTGAGCGGGCCCAGCGGTAGATCTCAAATACGGCCAGCGCTGCAAAAGGCATCATTGCCGCATCCACCGGCAGGCGGTAGCGGATGCTGGCCCAGGTCAGGATATGCATCAGCGAGTACACCACAGCGAAGAGGTAAATTAACGATGCCCGGCGCCGCTCTGGCAGGGAGCGCACGAGACCGATCAGGAAAAAGGGCAGATAAACACCGAAGGAGAGCAGGCGCATCTGGTTACTCAGGGTGCTCGATTCGGGTGAGAACCAGAAGTTGAAGAAAATACCCACCCTGCTGAGGCTGAGCAGCGCATAGCGCTGCGGGTCGGTCAGAATAAACTCCAGGCCTCTGCGAGTCAGGGCTGTGTTCCACTGCGCCTCGTTCAACCCCTGGTTTTTTAAATCATCCGGCAGCGGGGCAACATAATCCTGATCGAAGTGGATACCGTGGTTCGGGTGGTTGGCAGCGTAGAGGGCATACCCGGCGTTGGAATTGAGCGGCAGGAACGCAGAGTAAACCAGGTAATTGCGGACCGTCCAGGGCAGGATAAGGATGACCATGACGGCCAGGGAGAGGGCCGGCTGCCACCAGCGTAACGACGGGTTTCTGCGGCAGGCCCACACCAGCCAGGCGAAATGAAAGGGCAGCCAGAGCAGGATCGACTGGCGCAGCAAGGCAGTGATCCCCATTACGGCACCCAGCACCAGCCACTGGGATTTGGATAGCTGTTCGTGCCCGGCAATCTCCAGGGACAGATCCAGCATGGCCAGCACGCCCAGGATGAAGAACGATTCGGTCATCAGGGCGGCGTCATGGTAGATGAAGTACAGATATACCGCCCCGGCAGCTGCAGCGAGCAGACCCACCGGTTCGCCGAAGAGACGCCGGCCCAGGCGGAAGAGCAGCCAGGCACAGAGCACTCCGCTGATCACCGCCTGCACCACGCGGGCGACCAGCGGGACAAAACCGGTCAGCGCATAAATGCCGGCCAGGTACAGCGGGTAGACAAATGACCAGTGGGCTGTTGGGGTGTTCGCCTGGGTGAAGGGGTACCAGTAGCGATCAAAGCTGTAGCCCCTCCCATCCAGAATGGAAAGCGCAAGGGCATTGTAGGAGACCTGATCCCACACTCTGGTTTGCTGGGGGGTGAGCAGTTCGTTGCCCAGGTAGAAACTGGCCCCAATGCGCAGTACTACCGCCAACAGCATGATGATCAGCAGCCAGCGTCTGGTAGACAGATCATAATTAAGGATAGATTTCATTCCAGGTCTCATACACGCGCCGCCAGTTGTACTGCGTTTCCACCCAGCGGCGCCCGTTCTCTCGCAGCCGCTGCGCAAGCTGCGGATCGCATAAAACCCGCACGACTGCCTGCGCGAATTGTTCCGGTGTATCGGCGATCAGAATGTTTTCCCCATCGATATAGCGGATGCCTTCCGCCCCGGTGCGGGTTGAGATCACCGGAAGTCCCCAGCTCCAGGCATCCAGAATTTTGACCCGCATGCCGCTTCCTGAATGCAGCGGTACCACAAAAGCTGCGGCTGCTTCCAGAAAGGGGCGTGGATCGGCAATATAACCGGTAACCCGAACACCCCCGGCGGTTGCCAGAGCGCGCACAGCTTCGGGAGGTCTTTTCCCAATTATCGTGAAGGTGACACCCGGAACCTGGGAGCGGACCTGCGGCCAGACCTGCTGGGCAAACCACAGCACACCTTCGACGTTGGGCAGCCAGAACATCGTTCCCAGATGGAGAATGTCTCTTGCGCCGGGATGCGGAGTCACCGGGCTGGTTTGCTCGGGGTCAATGCAGATGGGAATAACGCTGTATTCTGGGCCCGGCCGGGAGCCGCTCTGCAGGGTGCGGCGGTCCTCCTCGGTCACGGTTACCACCTGGTCAAACCGGGCACAGGTCTTCATTTCGTAAGCTTTTAACCTGCGCCACTCCCATTCAAGGAAGATGCGCTTCAGAGGGTTTTTCTCTCCCTGCGCCAGGCGCTGAAAGATCTGGAAGCAGGCATTGTGCTCGTCCAGCACCCGGCGTATCCCCCGGGCCTGCAGGGCATACTGTGCCATCCACAGCTGGTCGGCGTGGACGGCGTCGAAGGTCTGCTCAGACAGCAGCTGGTTCACTTTTTGAATCATCTCGCGCGACTCGTCGCGCTGGATGATGAAAGAGCCGCCTTTCAGCAGGCTTAATAGCAGGGCGCGCAGGTCGCGGCTGCGAGACCGCACCATAGGGACGGTGTGCACGGCTGCACAGAACTGGCGCAGGTGCTCCTGAGCCTGTGGGGGATCATCCGGGCGGTTGAAGGCCAGCAGGGTCACCTCATGGCGCTGCGCCAGGTGACGAAGCACGTGGTAAATCCTGACCTTCGGCCCGGCATCGGCAGGGTAGGGCAGCAGCTGTGCAAGGTAAAGGATCTTCGCCATTTATTTGCCCTGCAGTTTCCTGGTCTGGGGAGCGCGTGCCATCACAGGTTTGCCAGCCCCTCGTACACCTGACGCCAGAGTTCATCCTTGCGGATCCGCCCCATGCTGAGCTTCCTTGCCAGGCTGTAGATCACCAGCTTCAACAGAGCGGTGGTCTGCATTGCACTGCGCAGTCTGCGAGCTGCCTGGGGGCCTGCGTGCTTGGCAAAATACTGCAGCTTACCGCGGTAGAGCATTAAGAAACGGCCGGGGGTGCGCCCGCTGCTGCCGCCGCCTGTGTGGGTGACCTCTGCCCCGGGTACGTGAGCGACTTTCCAGCCTGCATTGACGGCGCGGTAGCAGAAATCGACCTCTTCGCTGTACATGAAGAAGTTTTCGTCCAGCAGTCCCACCTGATCGAAAACCTCCCGGCGAGCCATCAGGCAGGCGCCGTCCACTCTGCCGGTTTCTACGTACCCGTCTGTGTTGGCCTCAGCTGTCTGAACGTTTTTATCCAGCCCCAGCAGGCTCTGGATTTCGGACCGGAAGGTTGGGAGCGGGCCGTATGACGGCTGCGGGCTGCCGTCCTCAAAGCGCAGGTTTGCACCGGCAATTCCGATGGAGGGAACCCGGTCCAGCAGGTCTGCCATCGTCTCCGCTGCACTGCCGGTTAAAAAGGCATCGCTGTTCAGCAGCAGGATGTAGCGCCCGCGGCTGACCCGAATCCCCTGGTTGTTGGCTCGCGCAAACCCGAGGTTCTCGCTGTTTTCAATCAGCCTGACCTCAGGAAACTCCGTGCGCACCATGGCCTGACTGCCATCGGTCGAGCCGTTGTCGATCACAATTACCTCGAACGTCCGGCTCTGAACCGTGGCATATACGGAGCGCAAACAGCGTTCCAGCAAACTGCGCGTGTTCCAGTTGACGATCAGGATGGAGAGGTCGACGGAGTTCACCAGTCCCAGCCCTGTTCGTAGCCCATTTCGATTAGAGTGGCTCCAGCAATTTCTTTGAACCGCTGCCGGTGAGCCTCATTAAAGTAGTTGCGCCAGTCTCCCACGATTCCTTTACGGAAGTGAGAATTCGGGTCTGCCTGGCCGGCAGTTCGCCAGCTTTTCCAGATCTTTTTACCCACGGTGAGCCGTTCAAAGCGGTTGCGCTGGACGATGGATGCGACGAACGCATCCGGCAGATGGTTGTTGATGAACTGCAGCACTCTTTTGAACTCAGCCTGCGGCCGGGCGATCAGATCCTCATAGCGCACACAGACGATCTCCATGCCGCTGTCCAGCCAGGATTGGGTCAGGCAGATCAGATCGCGTGCAGAACGCACCCCTTTGGCGCCCTCGATGCACATCATCACAGCCTCATCGTCTGGAAGCTGCTGGAACATCTGGTGGACACGGTTGGTGACGTCCCGGCGCAGGTGGAATACCCGCGAGACCACCTGGTCGCGCGGATCGCGAATCATTAACACCACCTTGATCTGGCTGCTGTTCAGGATCTCTCCCAGCTCGGGCGTGTAATGGTCGTGTCCATGGACGACCTGGCCCGGTTCGACCTGCCGGTAGCGCTGGATTTCTCCCTGAAAATTGCCGGCCTGGTGGTAACCGGGGATAGAAGTGATCAGGCGCATCATCCAGGTCGTCCCGGTCTTCGGACTGCCGTTCACCAGGACTTTTGCAGGCACGACCTTTCGTCCCTGCCTAAGCTGATATGTTAATGAATGACGGGCATAATCGATTTCTTCGCCAAGTATTTTTAACAACTGTTTCATCCTTTACTGGATTCCTCGACAGGTTGTGCAGCATTCTGTGAGGCGTGCACCCGCTCGATGACCAGCAGTCCGCCCAGGAAAATCCAGGCAAAGACGCTGGCACGAAAGCCCGAAAATCCGACATTGTAAACAAACGGCAGGAACCAGTCTCCCAGGAAGCCAGACACCAGCATGGCGGCCAGCCCTCCCAGGGCGCCGTGGATGTACGCACGGCTGAAACCATCCTGAACCACGGACAGCAGCCGGAAGGCCACCCGGACGATCTCTACAACGAGCCAGATAAAAATGCTCAACCCCAGCAGACCCGTCTGGGCGATGATATCGACATAATTGCTGTGTGAATTGAACTTGACATACCAGCCCAGGATGGGGTACAGGGGTGTGTAGTGATAGTAATTTGCCGGCCCCAGCCCCAGAATCGGGTTGGCTTTAATCAATTCAAACATGATCGGGTAGGTGGCCTGCCGGGAAAAAACTGTGTGCTGCTGGAACTGCTCCTGAACCCAGGCGTACAGAGTTGAAAAGTTGATTAACCCGCCAATGAAGATCATGGTGATCAATACATAGCGCCAGCGCGGAGACTTGAACCACATCACCGTCAGCAGAGCTCCCAGGGGAGGCATCCAGCCCGAGAACCAGCCGAAGGACTGGCGGATGTTCACGAACAGGGTGGCCAGTACCAGAACTCCCATGGCAATACGCCAGCGCAGCTTCAGGTCGTGGTTATATAAACACTGGCCAGCTGCCATGGCTACCAGAAAAATCCAGAACACACTTCCCAGGCTGCGCACGGAGACGAACACTGCGTCGCGAATGAAGTTCAACTCGAACAAGCGCACCACGATATAACTTGATGCCCATCCCAGGAACAGACAGGTTAACTGGCGCAGCTGGGAAACATCGTGGATGCGGTTGCCTACCAGCAGGAAGATCCCCATAGGGAACACATACAGCGCCCAGGCTCCCAACTGCGCGGCTAGGCTGGCGCCTTCTGAAGCGAGAATGACCCAGCGAATATTCCCGGCGAACAATGAAACTGTAGTCGCCAGTGCGAACAGCAGCGCCGGGGTGGTCGTCCGGGAGGGGAAAAAGCGCACCTCCCTTTCCAGCACCAGCATGCGCAGGATCCACAGTGCGATCAGGCCGCCGCTCAGCATGATCGTCAGGTTGAGTGGTACAGCGGTGCCAGTGCCCAGCACGAAACGGATCGACATGGAGAGGGGCACCAGGAGAAAAATCCCCCAATCCAGCCGGCGCATCAGCACAATGGAGCCGATCATCACGGCGACGCCCAGCCCGACCAGCCAGGCCAGCTCTAGGGAAGCCTGCAGACCGGCAAAAATCGAAAGCAGCAGAATGCCCGCTACCAGAGCCTGTTTAAAGCGCGGGGCGTGCAGCACTTCGTTCTGCAGAAACGCAGGAATTGCAGGGCGTATCACGACTGCACCTTCACCGGTCCGTACTCACGCAGCCCCAGGTGGAAGCCTTCATAGATGTAGCTGCTCATCAACCAGCGGTATAACGGGCGCAGAATGCGGGGGTCTGGAATGAGCGCCTCGAATCCTCGCACCAGCAGCCTCAAAACCCAGCGGAAAGGCTCCAGTGCAGTGACGGCATGAAACAGCTTGTTGATGATCAGTGCAGGAGGGTCCTGGCGGGAAATTGGAGCCTTATCGACCAGCATGGGCAGGTGATGAAACACACCGGGATATTTTTTCAGCAGCAGGACCGAAATCCGGGCTGCCTGGCGCATACGCTTGCAGAAAATGTCCAGGTTTTTAACCGAGTAGTCATCGTGGTAGCAGACTGCTTTTCCGCTGCGCCGGAACTGGTAGCCTGCCTGCATGGCCCGGTAGCCGAAGTCAACATCGCCCCACCAGGTGGGACCGTCGCCAGCCACATCCTGCATCATGCCCAGTTCAAAGAAATCTTCCCGCTCCACAGAGAGATTGTTGGTCGTGCATTCCGTAAAAGGGACAAAGCTGCCTTCCGGGCCGCTTTCGCGCGCGTCGAGCGTATAGGCGAAAATCCGGGCGAAGAGCGAGTCGTCGTTTTGAATAAAGGGTAAGCAGGTTCCCATGCCAACAATGCGCGGATAGCGCTGGTGCTCAGCGACCAGCCCGGCGATGTACCCCGGTTCGGGGAGGATGTCGTCGTCGATGAAGATCAGCAGGCTGCCGCTGCTTTCCTGCGCCCCACGGTTGCGCGCGGCTGCTGATCCCTGGTTTTGCTGGCGAATGTACCGCAGCGGGAAGGAGAACTGCGCGCGGGCAATTTCAGGGGTGCTGTCGGTTGAACCATCATCGACCACGACCACTTCAAAGCAGTCGTGGGACCAGGTCTGCAGTTCCAGAGCGGCCAGTGTTTTCTTCAGGGAAGCGATGCGGTTGTAGGTGGGGATGATTACGCTGACCTGTGGCTCAGTCATTGCGCCTCACTCTCGAAAGCAGACCCGGGCTACATCCGGCCCCATTTTGCCGAACCGGCCCAGAAAGAAATCCCGCAGGGCATACAGGTTGGCAGCCCGTTTGCGGCGGTAAATGTCGTTTTTGTATTCGCTTTTGATGCTCCAGGCAGAAATGGTGCGCAGGCTGCGCGCCAGCACCTGAATGAGGGCTGTGAACTTCCATATGCCCGGCGCATGCCGCCAGAAAAAAAGCAGGGTATTGCGCGTCATGTAGTAAGTGGTCGCCGGGGATGCCAGCCCCATGGCTGCCGAGACTTTGTGCCACATCAGGGCGGAGGGAACATACACCACACGGTAACCGGCCCGGCGAGCACGCAGATTTAAGTCAAGGTCGTCAAAATTGATGAAGTAATCGCTGTCCATCAGGCCGATCTTTTCCAGCACTTCGCGTTTGATCAATACAGCGCAGGAATCGATATAGTCGGCCGGGTGGGGGGGCTGCCGTTCCAGTTCTTCACGGCTGACGCTTCTTCCCATGCTGCCGCGTTCAGCAGCGGCCTTTTTCCAGTGAATGCGATTTTCTCCGCCCCAGACGCGGTCCGCAGGGTCAAAATAAAACATCGTGGGACCAACGACACCAATCTGCGGGTCTGATTCAGCGACCTCAACCAGGCGGGCAAGCATCTTTTTGTCCACCACGGTGTCGTTGTTCAGCAGGAAGATATAGTCTGCTTCCTGTTGTAAAGCACAGCGGATCCCCACGTTGTTGCCTTCGGAATATCCCAGGTTCTCCCGGTTCTCAATGACCTCTACCTGCGGGAAGCGGCTGCGGATTAACTGCGGCGAGCCATCGGTGGAGCCGTTGTCCACCACCAGCACTTTGAGCGCTGGATATTCACTGTCCAGCAGAGATGCCAGGCAGTCCAGCGTGTACTCGGGCTGGTTCCAGTTCAGGATGACGGTGTAAACGGTCGGGCAGGTGGTGGGCATGGTTGGCTTCACTGCTACAGATACCCCAGCGCTCGCAGGCGCTCGGTCATCGCCGCGTCCGCTCTGGATGCAGGACGCACAGAGACGGCTGTTTTACGGGCCAGTTCTTCGTGAGCGCAGCGCAGCTCTTCAAACCGGCGGGCGATGGGCAGATCCGGCTGGTAGATATTACGGCTTTCGCGCGGGTCCGCCTTCAGGTCATATAGAAGACGCTGATCGGGGTACTGGTTATCGTACATAAATTTGTACTGCTCGCTGCGCATGGCCATGCGGTATGCATTGGGCCACATAGATTCGGCAACAGCCACTTCCGCCGGATAATAGCCTTCCTGATGCAGGCGCAGCAGGCTGTGACCGAGCATCTCTCTGGGGATGCTCACGCCGGCAAGGTCCAGAAGGGTTGGGGCAATGTCCAGCAGGCTGACCTGACGTTCAATAACTCGCCTCGACTGGAGCTGGGGGATGCGGATGATCAGCGGCACACGCAGGCTTTCATCGTAAAGCTGGTAGTGGCTCCAGCGCCCGTGTTCGTAGAATTCCTCGCCGTGATCGGACGTCACCACGAGCACAGTGTTGTCCCACTGTCTGCTGGAATGCAGGTGCCAGATCAACCGGCCAATCTGAGCATCGACGTAGCTCAGCGCCTGGCGGTACAGGTTCTTCAGACGGGCCACTTTTTCCGGCCCTGGATTCAAATAGCCGTGTTTCTGCGTGATGCGGTGGATCATCTGCAGATCCTGCCAGATCTCCGCTCTGGCCCGGGGGCTGTGCGCGGTGCGCAGAATGTGATAGGGCCAGTGGGCGTCCATAAAATGCGCCCAGACAAATGCCGGCTGATGGCGAGGCTGGTTGAGCCACTTGATAATCTGTTCCACCACCTGCTCTGCCGGGCAGGTCACCTCAGGGGGCAGGGTGTTGGCGGACAGGTGCTGCAGAGCCCACTGCACCACAGGACTGCACAGCAGGCGCTGCGCTCCCCGGATTTTTGCCCAGCGCGGGCCTGGGATACTGCCGTCCGGCTCACATTCAATGAAGGTATCAAACCCCCGGTCGAAGCCGTACATGCGGCCTACCTGGGGATTGGTGGTAAATCCGGCCGTACGGTAGCCGCTGCGCTGCAGTGCCTCGCTCAGCGCTGGGCGTTCGGCAGCATACTGCTCCAGCGGCCCGCCGTACATGGAAGCATAAGTGGACGAGAGCAGAGCTGTCAGGGAGGGCCGTGTCCATCCACCGCAGGTGATCGCCTGGCGAAAGTCAAGCGCCCCGGTGGCTATCTGATCGATGTGTGGGGTTGGTGAGGGCTGATCTTCAGACGGTCCAAGATAGTCTGCTCGCCAGCAGTCGATGGTGAGCAAAATAATATCGGGAGGATTACTCAACATAACCAAGACCTCGCAGCCGTTCGAGCAGTTCTGGTTCCAGCTCAAGGCTGCTTTCCTCTTCGTGGCCGTTGGATTTTGATTTACGCACCATTTCCAGGTGTTCCTGAAGCACACGATAAAAATTTTCCGCGATACTGGCTTCCTGCGCAGCCAGGTCAACCTTTTCACCCGGATCCTGTTCCAGGTTGAAAAGCATGCCCTTATCGGCGTTTACATCCAGGATATATTTCCAGCAGCCGCTGCGGATCGAAAGGAACTGGTTGTGCGGGCTTTCAGTAATGGCCGGGCGAGGCTCCGGTCGAGTTTCTCCCCAGATAAACGGCAGCAGGCTTTCGCCAAAAAGCCGGGTCTCTGGCCCTGGAGCCGCCTGGGCAAGCTCAATAAACGTAGGCACCAGATCGATCAGGCGTACCTGTTCCGCACAGTGCTTTTTAAACGGTCTGGATAATTCTTCAGGAGGCAGCACGATCAGCGGGACATGGATCAGCTCTTCGTATGGTGTGGGGTGATGGAACAGGCGGCCGTGCTCCAGGAATTCTTCTCCGTGGTCGGCAGTGATGAAGATCCAGCTGTTCTTCCGCAGGCCCTGCGCCTTCAGACGCTCCACAAAGGCGCCGATGTGCTGGTCGGTATAGCGCACGGATTCACGGTATTGTTCCACCAGCTCCTGGATTTCGTCCTGGGAAAGCTGGGGCCGGTCGGCGACCAGCCGCGGGCGAATTTTCAGGTCCTTCTGGCGCTGCTGGCGTATTTTGGGATTCCAGGAGAATTTTTGGATCCAGTATGGCCAGTGGGTGTCCATCAGGTGCACCCACATAAAGAACGGTGAATTAAGACCCGTCAGAGCGCGCTGCGCGTTCTCGAAAACCAGTTCTGCCGGCAGCGCCCGGGGCCAGATCAGCGGCCATCCCAGCCGTTTTGTAACCTGGTTGATCAGGCGCAGCCAGATCCGGCGCTGGTAGACTGCTTCAGGCCGGCAGTCATCGTAAACGTCAAAGCCGCGCTGCCAGCCAAAGGCTTGCGAGAGATACAGGTTTGAGGTGATCCCTGCTGTGGTGTAGCCGCTGTCTTTCAGGATCTGCTGCACCACAGGTCGGGAGGGAGAAAGCTTCTGTTCGCCGCCGTGTAGGGAGGCATAGGTTGAACTCAGCATCGCGCTCATCGAGACCCGCGTGGAGGGGCCCTGAGCGATGACCTGGCTGAACACCACTCCCTCGTTGGCCAGGCGGTCCAGGTTGGGGGTCAGGGATGGCTTACCAGGCTGGGGGCCTACATGGTCGTAGCGCAGGCTGTCTGAGACGATGAGGAATATATTGGGGCGCATATCAGCCGCGATACCTCCCTTCCAGTTCGACGATTTCTTCATAAGTCCCCAGATCTGCATAAGAGCCACCAGGTACCACCACACTCCGGAATGGCATCCCCTGCGAGATGGCGTTGTTCATAATCCGGGCAAAGTCGGCGATGCCTTCGCTGTTTACGGAATGGTGCAGGAATTCGGTAAAAGCCGGCCGCCAGGCAATGCAGCCCCAGGCATACTTGAGATCCGTTTGAGCCGGTTTGTCGATGATCTGGCGGACTCTGCCGCTCTCATCAAAGTCGACCATGCCGAATTTGTGCGGGCGGGTGACTGTGAACAGGCCCAGGATCACCTGGTCTTCGGGGGCGGCTGCCTGGAGCAGGCAGCGGAAAACATCGATAGGCTCCATAATGGTGTCGGCCATGCCGAACAGCACCGTTTTTCCGCACACCAGGTGATAAGCTGAGTCGAGGGCGTGCGCCAGACCCGGTGATGTAGACCCATTTGCATCAGTCAGACTCTCCTGCACCACATAGGAGAACTGGCAGTTGAACCGCCGCCCGCTTCCAAAATAGCCAATGAGCTGGTGTTTGGTCTCGTTAATCACGAAGACGATGTCTTTTACATCCGAAGCGATGAGGTTTTCAACGACAAACTGGGTCAGCGGCTTGTAGCGATTATCACGAATGATGGGATAGAGCTCTTTCGGATAGGGCAGGTTCAGTCGAGTGCCTTTCCCCGCGGCGGGTATCAGGCCGATCACCGGTTCACTATACATGGCATCTCCTTCTCTCGCCGCACAGCGGCATGGCGGCCTTGAGCCAGAACGAAACAGAGGCCGTGTTCAGGTCATCAGACCTGCGCCGGCCCTGAGCGCGCATCAGTTTACAGGGACTATTCCGGGATAGACAGGGGATAGTCGGGCAGGCAGGGGCGAATGGCTTTACTGCGAACCCGTTTTCTCTTGGCGAGCACTTCCGGCAGGCGTACGATCAGGTCACCAAGCGCCAGAAGATATGCTCCAAGCCGCCGGTGTCTGATCACATGGCGGAGCAGGGCCAATTCTTCAACCAGCAGATGGCGAGCATCGCGCAGCATGCAGTGCGCGCAGTCATCTGCCAGGATCATCTGCCAGCGGTTGCGAATCGTGTGGCGGGCAGCAAACGCTGTGAGATGGTTTTTCTGGGGGTCGCCGACGTGATAAGCGACTGCCTCAGGGACATACAGGCAGTCCCAGCCCTGCAGGCGGCCGCGCCAGTCCAGGTCGATGTCCTCATACCAGGTGAAAAAGCTCTCGTCGAAATACTTCCCATCGATGGCAATCTCGTCCAGCATTTCACGCCGGTAGAGAGCCAGGGCGCCCATCGCTCCAAACACAAGGGCCTGTTGATCGTACTGGCCGTGGTCATGTTCGCCGCCGCCCCGGTGCTTGGGCATGCGCCGGCGGCTGAGGAGCAGGCCGGCATTGTCGATTTCGCTGCTCTTCTGCCCGTCCAGGCTCATGCGCAGCAGCTTGCCCGATACCGTCCCTACCCGGGGGTACCGCTCCATGGCACAGACCATGTGCCAGATGGTATCAGGCAGCAGCTGGATGTCGAAGTTAAGGGGCATCAGGTACCGGCCCCGCGCGGCCTGCATGCCGAGATTCTGCCCGGCAGCAAACCCCAGATTCGTCTTGCTGCGGATAATCTGCACCCACGGCAGACGAGCGGCTGCCGGGAGGGAGTCGTCCCGCGAGGCATTGTCGACCACGATGACTTCGAAGTCTCGCCAGCGCTGCTGTTCCAGCGAGGACAGGCAGCGGGCGAGCAGAGGGCCAGCGTTGAAGTTGACGATCACAACAGATACGGTGGGCGCCATTCCTTAGTAGTTAACCCCCAGGATCCTGCCACTGACGCAGTGCAGGGTTTACTTTCAAACCACGCGTAACCCATAAGCCCTGCAGCTTTCCCCACAGATTGCCGCTTTCCGCCACGAACCACAGCAGGGGCTGGGCCAGGTATTTGCGGTCCCGGCGCCACAGGCTGCGGACCAGGCGGAAAAGAAATGAACGCAGGTAGGTCAACAGGGCAATCCCCTGTTTGCCGATCTGACGTACCTGGTAGCGAAGGGTGCGTGGATATCCGGCGTGCTGCTGGTACATGGCATCCAGGAAGACCTCCCCAAAACCATGACGGCGGTACTGCCGGAACATGCTCTTCAGGTTAGAGCGGTGGTGATGAAACACCACCGCTGCAGTGGAATAACAAACACAGTCTGGATGATCAAGCTGCAGCCGCCATGCAAGGTCGATATCGGCCCCGGTGTACAGGTTCTCATTGAACCCACCGGCGGAGTCGAAGGCCGTTTTACGGAACGCTGCATTGGCGGTCAGGAGCGGGCGTAAAAACTGCCCCGGCGCCTGGTGATAATTTCCCAGCGAACTCACCTCGCCGAGAAACGCCTCCACCAGATTGGAAGGCGGGCTGTCTTTTACCATGCCGCCCACAGCCAGAATGTGAGGGTCTGAAAAGGGTTTTACGAGCTGTGAAATCCAGTCGGGTGCCGGCTGGCAGTCCGCATCTGTGAAGGCCAGGATTTCCCCGCGCGCGCATCGGGCTCCCTGATTGCGGCTGGCATAGGAACTCTGCACTTCCCTCTGGTGAAGCAGCGTTACGCGTGAATAGGCAGAAACCAGCCGGGGGGTCGCGTCGCTGGAGTTGTTGTCCACCACGATGATTTCGTAGTGATCCTGGGGATAATCCTGAGCCAGAAGAGCTTCCAGGCAGTCCCGGATCGTCCGGCTGCCGTTGTATACCGGGACGATCACGCTTACCGTGAAGGGTGCCATTGTGTTTCCTGGAGAGAGCGACTGTCGGTGACAGGAAGGTTGTCTGCGAGCTAAGGGGCTTCGATGGCCGCGACCAGGTTCTGAATGTAAAACAGGTCGCCCACTGCCACCCCCGGGACGTCGACGTACTTCACCAGCTCGCGCTGTGGTTCTTTCAAAATCCAGGCTTTAGCCTGGAAAATGGCCTGGTAATCGTACAGCGGGTTGATCACACCTTCTGCAAAAGCGGCCTCGAACTGGGAGACAAACCAGTAAGGCGCCACGAAGGTGTACTCGTCCACTGCCTCTTTCACCTTCCCTAACGCGTTCTGGTTCAGATAGTTCGCCAGCTCGGGGGTCAGGTAGATAAAGTTTCTGGAGATGCTCATCGAGCGGCAGTAGACCTGGTCCTTTTCTTCCAGATAGTGAGCGGGAACGTCTTTGGAGAACCTCTCGGCCCGCAGCCGCAGCAAACGGTTGTATTCGCTTTGAACGGTGGCTGAAGGAGTCCCTTTTGCTAATTTGGCCAGTTCCAGGTAGCCCTGGTACCCGGCGATGTAGGCATTGAGCACATTGGGCATCTCCAGCAGGACTGCATCGGGGGGAGGGGTTTCCAGCTTACTCTCTTTTAGTTTGCTATCGCCAACGCTGAACAGATCGGCTACGTTAACCGTGAAATCCGTGTCTGGGCGCTCAGCTGCTTCTGCGTACTTCCACACGGCGTAAAAATTGTAGGGGTTGAAATTCCAGCCGCTGAAATTATGCACGCTTTCTTGCTTTGGGAAGTTTGCGCGGTCGGCTTCTACCTCCGGGGGCAGGTCAAAGGCCTCGCGCGGCGCGCCATCAGCCCAGCCGATGTGATTGAATTCGTAGGGTGGATACTGGTTGAATTCGTTCTTGATGTACGTATCGACCCTGGCGCGCAGCTCTGTGGAGAGATGCGGCCGGGCAGCCAGCAGGGTGACGATCGTCTCGCCGGGCGTGTGCCAGTAATCGACCGGGGCGTCGCCGCAGCGGCGGTCGACACGCGCATCCGTGATCCCGGAGCTGACGTAGCCCGGGCGCAAGTGCTTGGCATCAAGCATTTTTTTTACTTCCTGGGCCAGCAGCGACTTCAACTGCGCCTCAGTAAGTGATATATCTGCAGGCCGGCGTGCATCGCGAATCTGCGCAGTGGGCAGCTTTGTCGGCGGGGGAGCCTGCCTGGGCTGGGGCGCAAAGGCGAGGATCGCGTTGCTGCCGTGCATGTAAATTCTTCCCTTGTAGGGTACGGGAGGATTGACGTCGCCGTGCCAGCCGTACGTCCCGTTCGGTCCCCCGTAAACACCCCCATAAGGCTTGGAATACTGCGGGGGCCAGACGTAAGTCATCTCGTTGTAACCGGGGAAGAGCTCGGGTAAGTTGTAGCTGTAGTAATTCCACTCCCGGTTGCGTTCGTCCGCTGAAACAGGCTGTTTGATGTCAAATGCTGCCGCAGTGCGGTCACAGCAGCGGTTCCAGTAGATCAGGTCCCCGCTGGCCAGGTAGGCAATGGGTTCGTCGACCGCATTCAGGCCCGTGACGATGCTGATATAAGGGGTGCCGATTTTCCATCCTGTGATGTGCCCGTCGGCAATAGCAACGTCGGACATGTAGTTGTTGGTCATGTAAATCACGCCGTCGCTGCCAACCACCGGCGGATAGCGGTTGCCGGCGCCCTGGGTGCCAAACCACAGGAAGGGGGCGTATTCCGGCTTGCCATCCTGGTCAAAATCGGTCGTGTATTCCTTCCCCGTTGCCCGGTTGAGCACAAAATAGGTCCGGCGCCAGGGCTTTTGTTCCAGATACTCGGTGATCGCCACCGTGCCGTTGTTGGACCGGCTGGTGTCCAGCGTCATTGTCCCTGGGACCCAGTCGCCCGGTTCATTTCCGGTAGGCCCGATAAAGGTCCCCTTGCGAGACGGATCCTGGTAAAACGGATAGACCTCACGCATCTCCATAACGGAGTACTGCAGACCGGGGCCCGGACGGATGGTGCTGCGGTAATTCTTGCTGCCGGCGAAGATCACCCAATCCCGGTAGATCACCGGCCACCAGGAGTGAAAGCCGGCGCCGGGCAGTTTATCCGATTTCCAGACCAGCTTGCCATCTGCAGCGTTCAGCGCATAAGCGTGGCTGTCGTCCGAGGCGAAATAAACCACCCCATCTTTATATGCGGCAGAAAAATGAATGGGGCCCTGGGTCTTGAACTTCCAGGCCAGGGTGCCTGCCTGGCTTCCGGTGGCATGGACGGCGTAAAAATAACCGTCCCGGTTTCCGGCGAAGACCTTTCCCTCAGCTACCAGCGGGTTGGTGTCAAATCCGGCGCCTGCCTTGAATGTCCACAGCGGCTGGCCGGTGAAAGCGTTCACGGCGTGAAGCCGGTGATCAAAACCGCCCACATAGGCCACCCCATCGGCAACGGTGGGGGAGTGCCCCAGAGGCATTTCAGTTGCATATACCCACTTTTCGGCCCCTGTCGCAGCGTCCAGGGCATACAAACCTGCAGATGTGGAGATGTACAGGGTGTCGTAAGCGGTGATGATCTGCACGCGCTGCGGGATGTAGGGTTCGAAGGGTTTGTACCAGAGAGGCTTTACGTTACCGCGGATCTCCTGCTCGATGTGCGAGGTGCGTTCCGCATTTCCGCCTGGCATCACCCAGGCTTCACCTGTACCGGTACCTGTCCCTGGAAAGGCCCCCGATTGAGTCAGGGGTAGATATAAATTGGATGCGGGAGTTTGTTGAGCGAAGAGAGCGGAGTTAGGCTGTTCCCGGCTGCTGCCCGGGCTGCTGGACATCGCCGTCAGCGCCGTTGCGCTTCCCAGTGAAACCAGTAATCCAGTGAGCACAACTACCAGTAATAAACGGTATTTTATGGAATTGTTCACGGCTCTCCCTACCTGCTTTCTTCCACCTACCTTCCCATATACCTGACTGCCGCGGCATCCTTACCGCTGGTGCCGCCAGGTAGAAACATACCCTATCCTACCTTGAAAAAACGATGGGGTCAACCACCCAGGTAGCCCAGTGCTTTGAGGCGCTCACGAATAGCGCGGTCCTCTTCCTCGGGGGACTGCAGGCGCGGTTCCTGCACGGTGCGCAGGTCTCCCGGCTGATAGCGCAGCTGCAGTTCAGCAGCGCGCTCTGGTTTCAAGGTTTGCACCAGGGGCTGTCCGTCGTAGTCTTCAGGCTGTGGAACACCGTAGATGTAGAGCAGCGTCGCCGGAATATCGAGCAGATGTGCCTGGCTGCGCCCGGGTTGAGTGGCAAAATCGCGACCAGCAAAAACAAAAATCCCATCGCGACTGTGATCACCAAACCAGCGTTCACCGACCATGAAAAACCGCCAGGGACGGGGGTGCAGGCCGGGAAGTTTCGAGACCACACTCCAGCGCGATCCGTAGTAATCGCCAATCAGGTCTGGCGCGTGCGCAGTGAACGGGCCGCTGTAGATCTCCTCCGGACGGTAAATGGCCGGGAACACCTTTTCGCCGGTCTCCGGATCGCAGACGGCGCTCAATTTCTCGATGAGTTCCGCCGTCAGGGCTTCTTTTTCCTCGGGCTGCACGACACCCTGCGGCTCGCGTCCAACCAGGTTGATGGTCAGGCTGCCGCGATGCCCGCCGGGCTGGAAGACCCGGGTTTCCGCCGGGACAAAGCGGTCCAGTGTCTCGATCTGCAGATTGGCCAGGGGGATGGCGCTCTCCAGACGGCTGCGGAGCGAAGTAGTCCACGTGTGGGGCAGCCGAACCAGGGCCTCACGCAGAATGCGCCGGTAGATCCGGTTCGCCAGGTGACTGCGGCCGTTCTGCATGCGCCGCAGGAGGAAATTGGCGACCTGCGCCTGACTGTTTACAGGGCGTGGAGGGCGTTTCAAAACGCCCTGTTCGGCCAGCCAGGCCTGCATCAGAAACACGCCGCGCACCCGCCGCGAGCCGTGGTCCGAGATCAGCATGACATTGTCGGGCGCAAATTCATCCAGCAGCAGCCCCAGGTCGGCGTCGCTGTCGATAATCGCCTGTTCGACCACCGCTTCATCGGGCATGGTGTGGTTAGCGTGGTCGAGCAGCATCAGGTTGAGGATCAGCACGTGCACCTGATGGACGTTGGCAAGCCATGCTGCCGTGCGCACCTGCCGTTCCTGAAAACTGCGTTCCGCCTGATAGGCGCCAGGCGACCAGGTGCCCTCCGGCGGCATGTCGACGTCCGGCTGGTATGGCCCGTAGCGAGCCTCGATTTCGTTTAACAGGCTGGCCGGGTAGGTCAGATCGCGCTTCGATGGCGGGGCGCTGAAGCCGCACAGTAAAAATCCATCCAGCGGTTCTACCGGATAGGTGAGGGGAATGTTGACTACTCCGGTGCGGATGCCGGCAGCGTTTAGCCGCTTCCAGACCGGTGTGCCGCAGCGCTGGCGCGCATCTACCGGAACAAAGCTGTAATCATCGGGCCGGCGCTGCACCCATTCGAAAACCCCGTGTTTGCCCGGATTCACACCGGTCACCAGGGATGACCAGGCAGCCGGTGTAATGGGCGGCATCACCGAGCGCAGCGTACCGCTGGTCCCCTGCTGGAGCAAGCGCTCCAGATTCGGCAGCTTTTTCGCTTGAAGAAGTGGATCCAGATATTCCCAGCAGGCGGCATCCAGCCCCACCAGCAGGGTTTTGGGAGGGTGATGCTCAGAGCTCAATGGAGTGTCCTCCCTGTGTGCTGGCGTGATCTGCGGCCGGCTGTAATTGATTGACCACCGAAACCCCCGCAATGTTTGGAATAAATACGCCGCTTTCTCTGTCACCGGCAAGTCTTGGGCCGCATACTCGAAAGGCGGCAGAGCTTCCTTTCGCCAGAGTGACGGCGTCCTCGGAATCGCGCAGACGCGCCTCGATCAGATAATCCCCATCACCAAGCTGCAGTTGGTTCAGCCGAATAGATATATAACCCTGGCCTTGAAGGCTGCAGGATGGAAGCCCGAGACTTGAGGAGCGCAGCATGGCGCATACCAACCCATCGGAGCGCACAATGCGCACCACATAATTCACCTGGGGGAAATCGCGCTGGGCGTAATAATGCAGGCGGATGTCGGCTCCATCGCTGTAATCCAGCACCTCACTGGGCTGTCCATCCAGATTACAGACCTCAATCCCCAGAAGCTGCAGATCGGTGCCTCCCTGCCCGCTGATAAACTCATACGGTTTTTTGCTGTCTAAGATCCGGTTCCCCTGGCGCAGCCACTGCTCATACGCGGCAATGGCTTCATCGATGGTCCCCTGGGCCTGGATCTGTCCCTGGTTGAGGAAGATGCCCCGGTCACACACGGCGCGCATCTGGAACAGGTTGTGAGAAATGAAGATAATGCTGACCCCCTGTTCCTGGAGGGATTTGATGCGCTGAATACACTTCTGCCTGAACTCCGCGTCTCCTACCGCCAGGACTTCATCCACCAGCAGCACTTCCGGATCGGTGTGGGCGGCTACCGAAAATCCCAGCCGCACATACATCCCCGATGAATAGCGCTTGACCGGCATATCGATGAAGCGTTCCAGCCCAGAAAATGCGACAATGTCATCGAATTTCTGACTGATCTGCTGGCGGCTCATCCCCAGGATCGAGCCGTACAGGTAGGTGTTCTCCCTCCCGGTCAGTTCGGGATGGAAGCCGGCACCAAGCTCGAGCAGCGCTCCCAATCTCCCGTTGACTTCGATTGTTCCGCTGGTGGGGAACGTTACCCGCGAGAGGAGCTTCAGAATCGTGGTCTTTCCGGCTCCATTCGGTCCCAAGATGCCAAGCGCCTCGCCTTTATTGACTTCAAAACTTACGTCCTTCAGCGCCCAGAGGGTCTTCTTCTCAGTTGCGCCGCCTTTCCTGCGCCAGTTTTTCAAACGATAGGAAAGGGTGTCGCGTAAACTTCCCTGATGGGAATGCAGATAATAAAGCTTTGAAAGGTTTTGAACTCGGATTGTGGGCAGCGCCTGGTTCTCAGATGACATCCGGCAGTATCCTTTCGGCGCGCTTGAAATATGCGTAGCCAGCGACAAGGAGAATGATCGCAATGCTTGCCGACAGACCAAACGCGACCGGATCCGGGTTCAGACCCTGGATGATCACACGGCGAAATGCATCGATCAGGCCGGCCATCGGGTTGAGCAGGTAAAACGGCCGCAGCCAATCGGGGACGGAGCTCAGGGGGTAAATGATCGGGGTGGCATACATCCAGGCCTGAATGGCAAGCGGGATTAAAAAGCGTACGTCGCGATAGAAGGCGTTAAGAATTGCTGCGAAAAGCGCCACTCCTGCGATAAACACTGTCTCGGTCACAATCAGTACCGGGAGCCACAGCAGCGTGATGTGGAAGGGTATGCGGTAGAAGAGCATCAACCCCACCAGCACGATGGAGGCGATCGCAAAATCAACCAGAGCAGCCCCGATGGAAGCGAAGGGCAGGATCTCGCGCGGAAAGTAAATTTTTGTCACCAGGTTCATATTGGTGACCAGGCTGGTGACGCTGAAGGTGATTGCAGTGGCGAAATAGGTCCAGGGCAGCAGGGCAGAATACGCAAAGATCGGATAGGGGATCCCTTCTGTGGGTACGCGCACAAACACGGAGAAAATGATCACGAACAGCACCATCAGGGTCAGCGGCTGCAGAATGGCCCACAAACCGCCCAGCATGGACTGTTTATAGCGCAGCCTGAGTTCGCGGATTGTCCACGAGATCAGCAGTTCACGAAACTTGTAGATTTCTCGCAGGTATTGGATCATATCTTTTTTCTGAATGAAATGAGTACGATGATAGAAACCAGCAGGAAGACCGGAAATACCCCCATCAATGTAATCACCCCTGGCTGGGACATAAGCTCATTGTCGTCATAAGGCGGGGCAGGCGTAATGGAATTGACCGGGATGCTGCTCGCTTCGGTAGCGGCTGCCGGTTGGGGCGTTACCGTTGCGGGAATCATATGGGTGGGCGCGGGCGGTGCCTCTGTGGGGACCGCCCCGGAAGGCAGGGTACGGCTCATATACCAGATTTCTGCCCGGTCCTGATCCTGGAATACCAGGTGCAGCTGGTTTCCGGATGAAATCGTAGCTCGCAGGGCATGGGCATTGATGCGTTCACTGGCCGCTTCAGATGTGACGCTTTCGATTTCAAAGAACATTTCTGGGGTCTGCCAGGCGTTTCCTCCCCAGCGAATCAGGTACATACCATTGGGGAAGCGCAGCACATCCAGCCAGTACAGCGTGCCGCTGGAATCGACGACCGTTGCCTGACTGTTGGTCTGCGAGAGCAGGTCGGGCCAGATCTGATAGCGCTGGCTCCAGTTCTCGCCGCCGTCGGTAGAATACTGGTGCCAGCGGTAAGCTCGTTCACCCTGAGCCCACTGTAGATGGATTTCGTCCTCGCCGCGAGCAGCTACCCAGGGGACGGCAAACTGCAAGCCGTCCTGGGCTGAGGTCTGGGTGACGATGCTCTGGTTGTTTGACCAGGTAAGCCCCCCGTCCAGCGAGTTGGCATACTGAACTTCAACCGCTGCCGGGCTAGGAGGCTGTGCAACCGACCAGACTACATGCAGGCGGCCTCTCTGGTCCACTGCCGCACCGATATCCTGGGGAGCAAAACCGCTGGGGCCTGTCCAGATGTTCACGGGCAGGTCCACACTGTCCTGCGAGAAACGGACTGCGTACAGACCGGCGTCTCTACCGAACAGGATGGTGTAAATGGCAATCAGCTGGCCTTCCCCCAGGTCCAGAAGTCGGACACGGCCGATCTGCCCCTGAGCAAGCTCTACCGGCAGCGACCATGCCTTCACGCGGTGGGCGTCCCAGCCCGGCGCGCTGCTGTACTGGATCGTGAAGTTCTGGATCCATACCAGGTGGACGTAGCCGTCTGCAGTGCTCACAGCCGCAGGACTGTGCAGGATTGCGGTGCTCCGTCCGTAGGCCAGGTCAACGGCATCCGTCCACAATCCGTTCGCAAGGCGGCGGTACATGATTGCGTTTCCGGCCCCCGGAGCGGCTCCTCCCTGTACCTCCTGGTCCAGGTCTTCGCTCCAGAACACATGGACATATCCGTAAATGTCGGCGGTTACAACCGGTGAGCTGGACGTATTCTCGCTCTGAGAGAGATTTATCGGGTCACTCCACCCGGTTCCGGAGATCGCCTGGGCGTAAGCGGCCTGTCTGAACTGGCCAGCAGCAAGCAGAATGCCCAGAAGAATGGTTTGAATGAGCAGTAATATACGGCGCATTCTGCTGTCCTGAATCCGGTTTGAAAGGTCAGATTTCGTCATTATGCAACCCGCCGGTTAATCAACAGGGATTGTCCTTTACCGCCGGCGTTTATGGTGGGTGATCAGGCCTGCGAAGACGATCAGAGCCGCCAGGCCGCCGCCTAAGGCGAGGGGGGGCAGGCCGAGCCTTGCCGCTGGCAGCGGCTGCCGGTTCAGGTCAGGCGTTGGTGTTGGCGCCTGGGTTGGTTCCGGGGTTGGTGATGGCTCTACGGTGGGGGTAGCAGTAGGTGTGCTGGCGACTTCTACAACGAGCTGCCCGGTAACAGGCAGTTGAATTTCAGGGATCGCCCGTGAAATAAAATTCAAAACCAGCGCCGGGTCATCGTTCCGGTAGGGTGCCAGCCAGGCTGCAGCGAGCATGCCTCCTTCTAATCGGACTGCTGCGGCGGCTCCATAGAGGGATGCCGGGCGGCTGACAAAGGAAAACCATTCCAGTGAGCTCCAGCGGCTGCCGTCCCAATATGCGTAAAGCGGCCTGTCTTCCGCCGTACCCTTGCCACCCAGCAGGTGCAGGGTCCCATTGGGGATGATGCCATCCACAGCGACGGCGAAGGGAAGATCAACTTCCTGCCAGCCCGGAATGCGCGTGGCGACACTCCACAGATCTCCCTGCAGGGCAAGGTCGCCATACGGGATCCAGCGATGCCACAGGTTTTTCTGTGCATCGGCGAACAGGAGATGTACCTGACCGCTTGCGATTGCCAGGCGTGGATGGTCATAGCCCGGTCCGACAACAATCAGCGGGCTGCTCCAGGTTTTCCCCTGATCAACGGAACGAGAGTAAAAAATTCCCTGAGGCGGTGTTGTCGCTCCGGGGATCGATACGTTGACCCAGGCGATGTGGACAATGCCGCCAGGCTCTACAATCAGTGCTGGATGGTCGACCATCTGCCATCCGTGTTCCCGGGCATTGAATATTAGCCTGGGTTCAGACCAGTTTCTACCCCCATCTTCCGACACAGCCAGATAGAGGCCGCGCTGTTCATTGAGTGGGACCACAAAAAGGATGTAAAGCCGGCCGGCAGCATCGACTCCCACCTGAGGCGAACTGGTGAGCGTAAGGTCACCAACAACCTGCGGTGACGTCCAGGAGGAGGATGAACGCGCATCCTGAGCGATCACGTAGCTGTGATAGATCTTTCCATCCAGTCCGCCAACCCAGACCAGGTGCAGCCGGTTCTGACGATCGGCCAGCAGTACGGGCTGGCGAGCATAGGCGGTGTCACCAGAGCGAAGGATGGTAACCGGTGGAGTCAGTTCATTCCCATCCCAGTGGGCGTACATCATATTTACGGCCGCATCATCGTTGTCACGTGACTTTGTCCATACGATATGCGCAATACCACTGTCATCTACCGCGACCGCCGGCTGTCCTGCTTTCTCGCCCGGAAGGGAAAGAGGATAGGTTGATGACCAGGGCGATGGCGGAGAATAAACCAGCTCAAGCACATCAGACCGGGCGGAGGTGAACCAGACTTCATTTTTACTGCTGTCCGCGCCAGCGACCACAATCCGCTCATTCAAAAAAGAAGCCCGTAAATCATTGAGGATCACCTGCTCCTGTGAGCTCGGGGATTGAAAATTGAAGCTCATTTCGTGCGGGATCGACCACTGCTTCTGCGAGTCCTCCCAGGCGGAGAGCTCCAGCCGGCCTGTGCCCTCCCCCCAGACCCACAGCAGCTGCGTGTCCATCAGGTGGAAAGCGTCCCCTGCCGGGCAGGCAGCGAGCCCTTCCAGCACGCGCTCCGGTTGTGACCACTGCAGGGTGTCCTCTGTGGGCTCTTCATCATTCTCTCCCATTGTGCTTACCGCGGCGCGCTGCATAAAAAGTGTGCACCTGCTGTGGATGCTGGCCTGCCAGATGCGCAGCACCTCACCATCTGGCAGGGCTGCCACGCGCGGGCGCACGGCGCGCTCCTCTGCTTTACCGACCTGCTCCGGTTCGCTCCACGACGCGCCCGCATCGGAAGATGTCGAGAAGAAGGCCAATCCGAGATGCGGATCGTCCCAGGTCAGGAAAATCTGGTCCCCACCGGCATCCCATATCCACAGCCAGACCTGATCCCGCTCCAGCAGGCGGAAATAAATGGATTCGTACACCAGCCTTGCTGCTCTCCATTCTGAGTCGCCGCCCGCATTGCGCATTACGTAAATTCCGGCTGGTTGTTCAGGGGTATGACTCTGGCGTACATAAGCCAGGCTGATTTCTCCGCTGGGGGCTGTTCCGACCTTGAAACTGAGCGCGGCCTCCGCCAGGATTTGCGGAAAGGACCATTCTGCTTTTCCGAAGGTCAGCCGGCTGTGCATCAAGTTGTAAGTGCCTTTGTTAAAGGTGTTTTCTTCCAGCCAGAAGGCATGCACCCATCCAGCCCGGTCAGCAACAATGGTGGGCATTCCGGTCAGCCCCAGTGACTGAATGGGTGTTTTTTGCGGCGGAGACCAGTCGAACCCCGCCTCAGGAGAGACCGGCTGCCCCTCTGAGACGCTGGTCATCATGCCGTCAAACACGTCCCACCAGAAGACCTGCACGCGGTCGCCATCTCCGGTAACGATGCGCGGCTGTGATGCCGCCCCGGATACGGACAGATTCTGAGGTTCGATCCAGCCCGGTATGCTGGACTGCGCCAGAACGCTTTCGGCAGCCCCAGTTAGCAGGCATAGCAGTGTGAGCAGGATGATCTTTTGTACTGTGCTGCGCACGGTCATGGTTCCTCAGAAAACCTTTTCCAGAGTGTTTCTCCGGAAAAGGAAAACGTTATCCTCCGGGTGATGGAACGGGCTTTCGTTCCCGATACAGGTTTTTATCGATCACCGGCAGCATGTTTGCGATATCCATGCGCCCGTCTAAAAAGCGGTTGATTTGCTCCAGTCCGGGCAGGGGAGCTGCGATAAGCTCGTTATAGTGGACATACAACACCTGCATATGCGGCTGCCCGGCAAGCCAGGCCGACACCCGCTCCAGGTGTTTCTGGTACATCTCCGCCAGCTGCTCATCGCTGACTTCACCGTCGGGCTGCCCGAGCCGGATGAGCATCCGGCGCTGGGAGGAGAGGATTTCCTCCATGTTCCGGCGCATGAAAATGATCTTGTAAGAATAGGTGCTGGGAAGATATTCCAGGAGCGCGGAAATCACCTTGACAGCCTTTCCGCTGGCCTGCTCCAGCCATTCATGGTCCCCATCCTGAAGCTTTTTTACACGCTCAAATTCGTAATAACCTCTGGGGTTATTTTCGTCCGCTTTGCGCAGGTTATCGGTCAGGACCTCCATACCGCCTGCGTGCAGCAGTTTCATCATCATGGATGTGCCTGAACGGGGAAGGCCGGATACGATTGTGATGTAAGGCGGGGTTGATTTGGTCCGGGAACCGAAGATTTTCGAGAGAAAAGACGCTGCCATAATATAGTCTCGTAATAAATTCAACGACCTGTCACAGAGTTGGGGGGAATGATCAACAGGCATGCTCCGCCATTTCGACATCCGGAATGGATGGTCGGTAGAGCCTGTTATATTTCCGGCAGTCAGATCCCTGCTGCTTATGCTCTGCGGTAAACCAGACTGCGGAATTGACTGGGGACTAAATGACGCGCCTGGATGATGAACTCAATCCAAAAACGCGCCAGATCATTACAACCAGTAAACCCCTTGAGAGATCAGGGTTCTTCTTACTGGTATTGGGTTTGGAAGGACGCAGGCATTAACACCCCTTGATTCTGGAGCGCTGGAGATGGATCTTAATTGTGTATGCCTGCAGTAGTTTGTCATAAATTAATATGCCGCTAATAGACAAATGATTTCTTATAAGATAGAATGGAAAACGACAAAGCAGCACATCCCACGCCTCCATCAGGAGGGTGTGCCCCTGTCTGTACTCGATCGTTTCCAGGCGGTAAGTACAGGCAGCAGGATTATGGTGCTTTGTCAACAGAGAGGCGTTAGATGTTTACCAGACTTCTGACGCCTTTCATGTTATAGCAATTTGATGGTCATTGGCTAACTTCGCTATCGATTCCTCCCTTTCTATATTGAACCTGCGGTTACCGGATAACTAACCCTGGACGTGCAGTCCTACCACCTTTAACAAAGGGTCCACGCCTGATCCTTATATCAGGGTGGATTATCCCGGTGGCTGGTTTGCAGGTGGGCTGTCATGTTCACTCCATTGTGACATGTTAAAGCAGGATAATGGAGGTACCTGGGGTAACCCAGGCTTCAATGAACCTACAAATCTAATATTGTAGATTTTCTATTGATGTGGAAGATAATAAAAGTGCACAGCTATGGTCGGGCAAGGTATCCTCCCCCCTGAAGTCATTACAGGCGGTTTACCGGAAGTAGATAATTTGTCGGCCAGATTTCGTTGTTTCACCGATGGCAGTAGCAGTAAAAATAATCCCCTGATGGAATTGCCCGCACCACAAATTGTAGGAATTCCGTACCGCCGCCTTTATCCTAACAAAGAAGCGGCCGTTTGTCAATAAATTTTATTGCGCCTCTGTGATCCCTCCGCTGTTAACAAAAGCGTTGAAATCACGATTTTGTTACACATTTTTTCTTAAGAAAAATCCTATACATGCTGTCCATTCAACACATCCTGCGACCACCGCTGTTTTCCAGGGCTGGATCAAAAAAAGAAACCCGGATCTTTCGACCACAATCAAGAAACCACTATCCGTAAGCGGATTTGGGGGATAATCGGTGCCCCAGATCTTGGGGTTGACCCGAATACGGATGAACATCACAGCCATCAACAGCAGGTTGAGAAGCACTCCACAGCTCAGGCTGGTCCGCAGCAGCCAGGAGAAATCCAGCATTCAGGTCATCCTCTCAGCCTGAAACGCTGTTATTTAATCAACAGGCCGGTGACCCACAGCAGGAGCATGCCGGAGACGATTCCGGAGAAAACGGTCAGCGGCATGGATTCACGGGCAGTGTCCTTTTGAATCAACCGGGCGATTTCGTAGACCACCTCAAAGACCGCCCCGGTGCCAATGGCCAGGAAGAGCACAGCCAGGGTGGGAGAGGGAGAGAAGCCGCCGATCCACGAACCGATGATGGCCGGAGCTCCGCCGATCAGGCCCATCAGAGCCAGGTGACCCAGGCCGGGACGGTCACGCAGTACGGGTGCGATGATCCCCAGGCCTTCCGTGATGTTCTGGATAATAAAGCCAACCACTAGAAAGGCGCCCAGGGCGATCTCGCCTACGTTAAAAGCTGCCCCGATGGCCAGACCTTCACCCAGGTTGTGCAGACCGATTCCGATGGCGATCATATAGGCAACGGAGAGACGCTGGGCGGCCTCGCTGCGGCCGGTCTCTGTCTGCCGCCGGGAGATGGCGTCCAGCAGGAAGAAGGTTGCCACCACACCGATCCCGATCAGCCCAATGCTCTGAAACGAACCGGGTACAGCCGCGGCCAGTTCCAGCGCTTCGGCCAGGGTATCCAGGCCCAGAAAGACCAGCAAACCGGCGGTGAGCGCCAGCAGGAAGACCATCGCACGCCGCCCCAACTGGCGCAGGGCGGGGAACCAGAACAGGCCCAGGTATACAGGGATCACACCCACATACAGCCCGATCAGGGTGAAGCTCAAGAACGTTTTTGAATCCGGTTCCGGAGTGACAAATGCTACCGGAATTTCAACATCAAAAGGGATCGCGTTGGTGGAGAACATGCGGATGGCGTAGGCCTCGCCGTAGGACCAGGCGTAGTCCAGGTGGACGACAGCCGTCTTCAGGCGCGGGATGGCCGGGCCGGGTGAGACGGTGAACGGCCAGACGGCATTGTTAATGATCACCTGGGCAATTTGCAGCTCATCCGGTCCGGCGTTGCGCACCACGACCTCGATCTGACCCGGTTTCAGGATCGTACGCTCTATGGTCAGTGCCTCCACCGGGGCAGGGGGGATCAGGTCCAGGCCCCCACCGGTCGTCAGGAAAAGCCAGATCACCCCTCCCAGCACAACCAGCGGCAGCGTCAGCAGTACCAGGGTGGTTGGACCAAAATGTCTTTCGCGCGCAGAGGAAACAGTTCGTTCGGCCATGGTGGACCTCCTATGGGAGTACCTCAAAGTTGCCGGTCCACCCCAGTTCAGCGAATTCCGTATTATGGGCGTGGAACATGTAAAGCCCCGGGTAGCGGTATGAGAATTCCAGGATGCCGCGCTGGGCCTGTGTCTGCATGATGGTATCCGTGAACTCGGCAGGGGTCAGGCTGGTGCCGGTCGGATAATAATGGAAGAAGTTGGCGTGCAGGTGGAAGGAGTTAATCAGGTCGAACTCCAGGATGTTGACCAGATGAATGCGCACCGTCTCCCCCACCCGAATCTGGACCGGATGAAGCTGGTAATGAAAGGGGATGGCGTTGACAGCGTAGAAGTCATTCTCATCGTCGAAATCCACGTCGAACCCGCTCATTACCATCACCAGCTCGTGGTCAACCGGCGGTCGGCCGCCGGGAGGATCGATGATGAAGGCGCCGTAAAGTCCTTTGGCAATATGACGGGCCAGAGGGGCCGCGTGGCAGTGATACAGATGTACTCCGAACGGCTCAGCGTCGAACTCATAGGTAAAGCTCTCCCCCGGCCCGATCATTCCCGGAGTCCCGGGGACGCCGTCCATTGCGGCCGGGTGCACGCCGTGAAAATGCAGCGAATGCGGGTGGGTGCTGCCGTTGTGAAAGTGGATGCGAATCAGGTCGCCTTCGGTGCAGCGGATCGTCGGCCCGGGGATGCGCCCGATAAAGGTCCATGCCGGGTAGACGATCCCGGGTACGACCTCGATCTCTTTATTGATGGTGGTGATTTCATATTCGCGCAGGGTACGCCCGTCTTCCAGTGTGGAGACTGTGCCGTAGTTAAAATCCGTAAGGATATCGGTGGGGTTGAAGCCGTTGCGCGCGTTATTCACTTCGCCCACGGCCATTGCCATGGCGTCTTCGTGATTGTGCCCGTTCTGAGCGGGTGGAGCAGCCTGCACGGTACGTGCTGCCTGACCGAGGGCTGCTGCACCCGCAGTGCCCAGCAGC